>NZ_AZYX01000008.1:0-26072 GCF_000517785.1 Veillonella sp. AS16
AGTGATGCGCTGAGTACAATACTTGCAGCACATAAGAGCGGCAGATACTGCCGCTCTAGTGTTGTGTTTTTAAACTATGAAGTAGAAGGTTGCCTCTGCGGGGGAGAATTTCTATGGAGCAGTTCATTCATGAAATGGACGACAGGAGGAATTATTAATAATGGCTAAACAGCAAAAAATCCGTATTCGCCTTAAGGCATACGACCACAAAGCTCTCGATCAAAGCGCTGCTAAGATCGTAGACACTGCAAAAAGAAATGGCGCTATGGTTTCTGGTCCGATTCCATTGCCAACAGAAAAGAATATCTTCACGATTCTTCGTTCCGTACATGTAAACAAAGACTCCCGTGAACAATTCGAAATGCGTACACATAAACGCTTGATCGATATTCTTGAACCAAATTCGAAAACAGTAGATGCTATCACTCGTTTAGATTTACCGGCTGGTGTATCTATTGAAATAAAACTATAAGGAGGTGCGATAATGTCTAAAGCTATTTTGGGTAAAAAATTAGGAATGACACAAGTCTTCACAGCTGAAGGCCGTTTAGTTCCTGTAACAGTAGTGGAAACTACCCCAAGCGTTGTAGTGCGCGTGAAGACTGTTGAAACAGACGGCTACGAAGCAGTACAAATTGGTTACGGTTCCATTAAAGAAAAACATTTAACAAAACCTGTAAAAGGTCAGTTCGATAAAGCTGGCGTAGATCCAGTGAAATACCTTCGCGAAGTTCGCGTTGACAATGCGGCTGACTACACAGTAGGCCAAACTCTGGCAGCTGATATCTTCGCAGAAGGTGAATTGGTGGACGTAGTGGGTACAGGTAAAGGTAAAGGGTTTGCTGGCACGATTAAACGCCATAATTTCTCCCGTGGTCCTGAAACTCACGGTTCCAAATCTCACCGTGAACCTGGTTCCATCGGTCCTATGATCTCCGGTGGCGGCGGTAAGGTATACAAAGGTAAAAAACTCCCTGGACAAATGGGTGGTTACAGAGTTACCGTACAACGCTTATCCGTTGTGAAAGTTGATGCTGAACGTAACCTTTTATTGGTTAAAGGTGGTATCCCAGGCGCTAAAGGTAGCTTGGTTATGGTTCAGAGCACGGTTAAACCTGTTAAATAATCATTTGTCGAAAGGAGGATTATGTAATGCCTACAGTAGCAACATATAATCAATCCGGCGTTAAAGTCGGTGAAATACAGTTAAACGATGCAGTATTCGGCGTTGAAGTAAACGAAGCCGTTATGCATCAAGCCGTAGTTCGTCAATTGTCTAACGAACGTCTCGGCACACATGCAACAAAAACTAGAGGTATGGTTCGCGGCGGCGGTCGCAAACCTTGGAAACAAAAAGGTACCGGCCGTGCACGTGCAGGTTCCAGCCGTTCTCCAATCTGGATCGGTGGCGGTACTACCTTTGGTCCTCAACCTCGCAGCTATTATAAAGCTATGCCTCGTAAGGCTAGACGTTTGGCAGTTAAATCTGCTCTTAGCGATAAAGTGAATAATAGCGAATTATACGTTTTGGAAGAAATCACATTAGCAGCTCCTAAAACTAAAGAAGTGTTGAACATTCTTAACAGCTTCAACGTTGGTGATGCAAAAGTATTGTTCATCACTGAAGGTGATGTAAATGTTGAACGTTCCGCTCGTAATATCCAAGGTGTTAAAGCATTGGCTTGCGAAGGTATGAACATTTTCGATCTTCTTCATTACGATAAGCTCTTCATTACTAAAGGCGCTGTCGAAAAAATCGAGGAGGTGCTCGGATAATGCAATTACATGATGTACTAATCCGCCCGGTTATTACCGAAAAATCCACTATGCTTATGGAAGAAGGCAAATACACTTTCCGTGTGCCTTTAACTGCAAATAAAGTGCAAATCCGTCAAGCAGTTGAAAAAATCTTCAATGTAAAAGTAGAGAAAGTAGCTACTATTCGTGTTTTAGGTAAAACTAAACGCATGGGTCGTACACAAGGTAAACGTAGCGATTACAAAAAAGCTATCGTAACCTTAAAAGCTGGCGAATCCATTGAATTCTTTGAAGGTGTCTAAGAGTCTAGTTGTAAGGAGGCCCACTAATGGCAATTAAATCATTTAAACCGTACTCCGCTGGTCGCCGGTTTATGACAGTATCCGCCTTCGACGAAATCACAGCAAGCAAACCGGAAAAATCCTTGCTCACTAAGATTTCTCAAAAAGGTGGTCGTAACAATACTGGTAAAATGACGGTTCGTCACCAAGGTGGCGGTCATAAACGTCAATACCGTATCATTGACTTCAAACGTACTAAAGATAATATTCCGGCTAAGGTAGCTACAATCGAGTATGATCCTAACCGTTCTTCTCGCATTGCTTTGCTTAACTATGCTGATGGTGAAAAACGTTATATTTTAGCGCCAAACGGCTTAAAAGTTGGTGACGTTGTATTCTCCGGCCCTGATTCCGATATTAAACCTGGTAACTGCTTACCATTGATGAATATCCCAGACGGTACTCAAATTCACAATATCGAATTGAAAATCGGTAAAGGCGGTCAAATCGTTCGTTCCGCTGGTACATCCGCTCAGTTGATGGGTAAGGATAATGGCTATGCTATCCTTCGTTTGCCATCCGGCGAAATGCGCCGCGTACGTCAAGAATGCCGTGCGACAATCGGTGTTGTTGGTAACGCTGACCACAGCAACCTTGTAATCGGTAAAGCTGGTCGTCATCGTTGGATGGGCGTTCGTCCTGGTAACCGCGGTGTTGTAATGAACCCTTGTGACCATCCACATGGTGGTGGTGAAGGTAAATCTCCTGTTGGTCGTAAACATCCTGTTACACCTTGGGGCAAACCAGCACATGGTGTTAAAACTCGCGACAAGAAAAAAGCTTCTAACAGCTTGATCATTAAACGTCGTACAAAATAGGATAAAGGAAAGGAGATAAAATAGTGTCCAGATCTATTAAAAAAGGCCCTTTCGTAGCAGATCATTTGCTTAAGAAAGTTGATGCTTTAAACGAAACTAACGAAAAGAAAGTTGTAAAAACCTGGTCCCGTGCCTCTACTATTATCCCTAGTTTTGTAGGCCACACAATTGCTGTGCATGATGGTCGCAAACACGTACCTGTATTCATTACAGAAGATATGGTAGGTCATAAATTAGGTGAGTTCGCCCCTACACGTACTTATAGAGGTCATGGTAAGGACGAAAAATCTACAGGCAAAAAATAGGAGGAAATAATACATGGAAGCAAAAGCAATCGCTAGACATATCCGAATCGCGCCTCGTAAAATCCGTATCGTAGCAGATTTAGTGCGCGGTAAAAACATCGGCGAAGCATTTGCCATCTTGAAGTTTACTCCGAAAGTTGGCGCCGATGTAGTAGAAAAAGTAATGCGTTCTGCTGTAGCAAATGCAGAACACAATTTCGATATGAATGTTGACAATCTTTACGTATCCGAGATCTTCGTTGATCAAGGCCCTACATTAAAACGCATTCATCCTCGTTCCCGTGGTCAAGCTTTCAAAATCTTGAAACGCACTAGCCACGTAACAGTAGTAGTTAAAGAAAGAGCTTAAGAAGGAGGGAATCAGAGTGGGTCAAAAAGTTAATCCACACGGTTTGCGTGTCGGTATCGTAAAAGATTGGGACGCAAAATGGTATGCAGATAAAGATTTCGCTGCTAATCTTCATGAAGACGTAAAAATTCGTAACTTCTTGAAAGAAACCCTTTTCATTGCTGGTATTTCCCGCATTGAAATCGAGCGTACAAATAAACGTATTAAATTGACTATCCACACTGCAAAACCAGGTATGGTTATCGGTCGTGGTGGTGCTGGTATCGAAGATATCAAAAAAGCAATGACTCGTTTCACTAATAAACAAGTGGACGTTAACATCGCTGAAATTAAACAGGCAGACATGGATTCGACATTAGTTGCTGAAAACATTGCCGGCCAATTGGAACGCCGTATCGGTTTCCGCCGTGCAATGAAACAAGCTGTTGGTCGTACGATGCGCTTGGGTGCAAAAGGTATTAAGATCATGGTAAGCGGTCGTCTTGGTGGTGCTGAAATCGCTCGTAGCGAATCCTACCGTGAAGGTTCTATCCCATTGCATACATTGCGTGCAGACATCGACTATGGTACTGCTGAAGCTCATACAACATACGGTTGTATCGGCGTTAAAGTATGGATTTACAAAGGTGAAGTTTTGCCTGAGGCGAAACAAGCGCCTGCTAAGAAGGAAGAAGGTGGCAAGTAATGCTTATTCCAAAGCGCGTAAAACATCGTAAGCAATTCCGCGGCCGTATGAAAGGTCGTGCTATGCGCGGTAATACAGTGTCTCATGGTGAGTTCGGCTTGGTAGCATGCGAACCATCTTGGATTACAAACCGTCAAATCGAAGCTGCCCGTATTGCTATGACTCGTTATATCAAACGTGGCGGTAATGTATGGATTAAAATTTTCCCTGACAAACCAATCACAGCTAAACCTGCAGGTACTCGTATGGGTTCCGGTAAAGGTTCGCCTGAATACTGGGTAGCAGTGGTTAAACCAGGTCGTGTAATGTTTGAAATGGACGGTGTGCCTGAGGCTGTAGCTCGTGAAGCTATGCGTCTTGCAAGCCATAAACTTCCAATCAAATGCAAATTTGTTGTTAAGGGTAAAGAATTGGGTGGTGACGTAAATGAAGGTTAATGACATTCGCAATATGAGCGCTGCCGAAATGGAACAAAAAGTTTCCGGTCTTAAGGAAGAGTTATTTAACCTCCGTTTTCAGCTTGCAACAGGTCAATTAGAAAATCCTATGCGCATTCGTGAAGTTAAGAAGACAATCGCTCGTATTAAAACTGTACAACGTGAAGTTGAACTTAAATCTGAAAACGCATAATAACACAGATTTGTTAAAGTTTGAAAAGGAGGCTTAAAATCGTGGCAGAAGAAAGAAACGTACGTAAAGTCCGCGTAGGTAAAGTTGTTAGCGACAAAATGGACAAAACTGTTGTTGTTGCTGTTGAACGTAAAGTACCTCACGCATTATATAACAAGCCAATGGTTAGCACAAAACGCTTCAAAGCTCATGATGAAAACAATGAGTGTCAAATTGGCGATACAGTTAAAATTGTAGAAACTCGTCCACTTTCTAAAGATAAATGTTGGAGAGTTGTTGAAATTCTTGAAAGACAAAAATAAGAGTGATGTAAGGAGGAATAGACGATGATCCAGCAACAAACAATTTTGAATGTTGCCGACAACACTGGTGCTAAACGTATTATGTGCATCCAAGTCATGGGCGGTTCTTATCGCAAATTCGGCAATATCGGTGACGTAATCGTTGCTTCTGTAAAAGATGCATCACCCGGTGGCGTTGTCAAGAAAGGCGACGTAGTCAAAGCTGTTATTGTTCGTTCTAAAAAAGGTATCCGCCGTCAAGACGGTTCCTATATCCGTTTTGATGAAAACGCAGCAGTAGTTATTAAAGATGACAAGACCCCTCGTGGTACTCGCATCTTTGGACCGGTAGCGAGAGAACTTCGTGAAAAAGACTTCATGAAAATCGTTTCTTTGGCTCCGGAAGTATTATAAGAAGGAGGAACGCAGCATATGGCTAAATTACAAATCAAAAAAGGCGATACCGTTGTTGTTATCTCCGGTAAAGATAAAGGTAAGCAAGGTAAAGTAATCGCTACTGAACCTAAAAAAGAACGCGTATTTGTTGAAGGCGTTAATACTGTAAAACGTCACACAAAACCTTCTCAGGCTAACCCACAAGGCGGCATCGTTACTAAAGAAGCTGGTATCCATGTTTCCAACGTAATGATCGTTGATCCAGAAACTAAAACAGCTACTCGTATCAAAAAAGTAGAAGGTAAAGACGGTAAATTCGTTCGCGCTACTGTTAAATCCGGTACAGTACTTAAATAATCAGGAAAGGAGGAGCTACATAAATGTCTCGTTTGTTTGAACAATACAACTCTGAAATCAAAAAGAGTATGCAAGAAAAATTCAGTTACGGCAACGTAATGGAAATTCCTAAATTGGAAAAAATCGTTATCAACATGGGCGTAGGTGATGCAGTAGGCAATGCAAAAGCATTGGAAGCGGCTGTTCATGATTTGACTATCATTGCAGGTCAAAAACCTGTAATCACAAAAGCTAAAAAATCCATTGCGAACTTTAAAGTTCGTGAAGGCATGGCGTTGGGTACAAAAGTTACTCTTCGTGGCGAACGCATGTATGAATTCCTTGATAAATTGATCAATGCGGCATTACCTCGTGTACGTGACTTCCGCGGTATCAGCGCTACTGCATTTGATGGCCGTGGTAACTACGCTTTGGGTCTTAAAGAACAGCTCATCTTCCCTGAAATCGAATATGATCAGGTAGAACGCGTTACTGGTATGGATATCATTATCGTAACAAGTGCTAATACAGATGAAGAAGCTCGTGAATTGTTGACTCAATTCGGTATGCCTTTTGAAAAATAATAGGAGGAACATATAGATGGCTAAAAAATCTATGATTGAACGCGAAAAGAAACGCGCTAAAATCGTTGAAAAATATGCAGCTAAACGTGAAGCGTTAAAAGCAGCAGGTGATTATGAAGGCTTATCCAAATTACCGGCTAATGCATCCCCGACACGCTTGCACAATCGTTGCAACTTAACTGGTCGTCCTCACGGCTATATGCGTAAATTCGGTATCAGCCGTATTGCGTTCCGTGAATTGGCGTATAAAGGACAAATTCCTGGTGTTAAAAAAGCCAGCTGGTAATATTAGACGAGAGGAGGTTTTTAGATTATGGTAATGACCGATCCTATCGCGGATATGCTTACGCGCATCCGTAATGCAAATGCTGCACTTCATGAAACGGTAAACATTCCGGCATCTAGAATGAAAGCAGCTGTTCTTGAGATCCTTTTACAAGAAGGTTTCGTAAAGAACGTAGAAAAAGAAGAAAACACTTTAAAAGTAACTTTGAAATATGGTTCCAATAGCGAAAAAGTTATTACAGGAATTAAACGTATTTCCAAACCTGGTTTACGTGTTTACGCGAAAAAGGAAGAACTTCCTCGTGTACTTGGTGGTTTGGGTATTGCAGTTATTTCTACATCTAAAGGCGTTATGAGCGACAAGCAAGCTCGTAAAGAAGGTCTTGGTGGCGAAGTAATCGCATACGTTTGGTAATAGTAACAAGAGGAGGTAGAAATAATGTCACGTATCGGTAGAATGCCTATCGAGATTCCTGCAGGCGTTACTGTTACATATGATAATCATCATATGCATGTAAAAGGTCCTAAAGGCGAATTATCTCGCGATTTGCATCCAGATATGAATATCACTGTAGAAGGTAACACAATTACAGTAGCTCGTCCTTCCGAAGACAAAGCTCATCGTTCCCTTCACGGTTTGACTCGCGCTCTTGTTGCTAATATGGTAACAGGCGTAACTGAAGGATTCACTAAAACGCTTGAAATCAACGGTGTTGGTTACAGAGCGGCTAAACAAGGCAATAAATTAGCTCTTACACTTGGCTTCTCTCATCCGGTAGAAATGGAAGCTCCAGCTGGTATTACAATTGATGTTCCGGCTCCTAACAAAATCGTTGTGTCTGGTGCAGACAAAGAAGTTGTTGGTGCAGTAGCAGCTGATATCCGTAAATGGAGAAAACCTGAACCTTACAAAGGCAAAGGTATCCGCTATGAAGGCGAAGTTGTTCGTCGCAAAGCTGGTAAAGCTGGTGCAAAAGGTAAATAGTAATATCATCTATATAAATGAAAGGAGTGAATATCTTGCCTCGTAAATCTAATAGAAACATCGCACGAGCAAAACGTCATCTTCGTATTCGCCGTCACATTTCCGGTACGGCAGCTTGCCCACGTTTGAACGTATTCCGTTCTTTAGGCAATATCTATGCTCAAGTTATCGATGACGTAGCAGGTACAACTTTGGTGGCTGCTAGCTCTTTAGATAAAGATTTGAACTTGTCCTATGGTGGTAACATAGCCGCTGCTAAAGCTGTCGGTGAAGCAGTTGCTAAAAAAGCTATCGCTAAAGGCATTGACACAGTAGTGTTTGATCGTGGTGGTTATATTTACCACGGCCGCGTAGCAGCACTTGCAGAAGGTGCTCGTGAAGCAGGCTTAAAATTCTAAGAAGGAGGAACTATAGACATGGCGAGAATTGACTACACCAGTCTTGATCTTAAAGAAAGAGTAGTATTCATCAACCGCGTAGCCAAAGTAGTTAAAGGTGGTCGTCGTTTTTCCTTCAGCGCACTTGTAGTTGTTGGTGATGGCAACGGTTATGTAGGCGTTGGCTTAGGTAAAGCAGCGGAAGTACCTGAAGCGATTCGTAAAGGTATCGATGATGCTAAGAAAAATATTGTAAATGTAGCGATTAAAAATGGTACAATCCCTCACAGCGTAACAGGCGTATTCGGCGCAGGCCGCGTATTCTTGAAACCGGCTGCTGAAGGTACCGGCGTTATCGCCGGCGGTCCTGTTCGTGCCGTATTGGAATTGGTTGGTGTTCGTAACATCTTGACCAAATCCTTGGGTTCTTCTAACCCTAATAATATGGTTCGCGCTACAATCGAAGGTTTGAAAGATTTGAAACGCGCTAGCGAAGTTGCTGAACTTCGTGGTAAAACCGTTGAAGAAATCTATAACGCGTAATAAGGAGACAAGAAATGGCACAAGTTAAAGTAACATTAACAAGAAGCTTAATCGGTCGTCCTGAAGATCAACGCGCGACAGTTAAAGCTTTGGGCTTGAAGAAAACTAATTCTCAAGTCGTTAAAGAAGTAACACCTCAAATCGAAGGTATGCTTCACAAAGTTAGACATTTAGTAAAAGTTGAAGAAGTTTAATACTGATAAGGAGGTGCACTGAATGAAACTTCATGAATTACAACCGGCTGCCGGTTCTAAAAAAACTAGAACTCGTGTAGGTCGTGGTCTTGGCTCCGGTTTGGGTAAAACTTCCGGCCGTGGTCAAAAAGGTCAAAACTCCCGTAGCGGCGGTGGCGTTCGCTCCGGTTTTGAAGGTGGCCAAATGCCTCTTTATCGTCGTTTGCCAAAACGCGGTTTCAACAACGTATTTGCTAAAGAATATGCTGAAGTTAACGTAGCACAATTAAATCGCTTTGAAGATGGTGCAACAGTTGATCCTGTAGCACTTATTGAAGCCGGTATTTTGAAAAATGTACGCGACGGTATCCGTATTTTAGGTAACGGTACATTGGAAGTAAAAAACTTGACTGTTATCGCTAACGGCTTCACTAAATCTGCTGAAGAAAAAATTACAGCAGCAGGCGGAAAAGTAGAGGTGATCTAGGGTGCTAGATAGCCTCTCGAACATCTTTAAGATTACCGAATTACGTAATAAGATTTTATACACATTGATGATGTTTGCTGTATTCAGAGCAGGCATTCATATTCCTGTGCCAGGTGTAGATGCATCTGTTATCGAATCCTTGTTTACATCCGGTAACCTATTCGGTCTATTAGACTTGTTTGCTGGTGGTGCGCTAAGTAAGTTCTCTATCTTTGCAATGAGTATTACTCCTTACATTAATGCTTCCATCATCATGCAACTGCTTCAAGCTGTAGTTCCTCAGTTTGAGGCGTGGAGTAAAGATGGTGAAGAGGGTCGTAAGAAAATAGCGAAGGTAACTCGTTATGGCACCGTAGTCCTTGGCTTTGTACAAGCCTCCGGCATGGCATTTGCCCTCAAGGCAAATAACGCTTTGGTAAATAATGATTTCCTTAGTGTATTCGTTGTGGCCATCATCCTTACAGCAGGCACATGCTTGTTGATGTGGATCGGTGAACAAATCACAGCATATGGTGTAGGTAATGGTATTTCCCTGATTATCTTTGCCGGTATCGTCGCACGTTTACCGGATGGACTTCAAACCATTTACCAATACATCGAAACGGGAACAATTAATATGTTCCAAGCATTTTTATTTGCTGTAATTGCATTGGCGATGATCGCTATCGTTGTCGCAGTTACACAAGGCCAACGTCGTATTCCGATTCAATACGCTAAACGCGTGGTAGGTCGTAAAATGTACGGTGGTCACTCTACATTCTTGCCGTTGAAAGTCAATCAGGCAGGTGTAATTCCCATTATCTTTGCGTCATCTGTGTTGATGTTCCCTGTAACACTTGCGCAATTTATCGACAATGATATGGTTCATAAATTTGCGGATTACTTCACATGGGGAACGCCGTTACAAACGGCATTGTATGCAATATTGATCTTCATATTTACTTACTTCTATACTGCGATCTCTATCAACATTACAGATATGGCAGATAATATGAAAAAATACGGTGGTTTTATCCCAGGTATTCGTGCGGGTAAACCAACTGCTGATTATGTGGATAACGTGATGACCAAGATCACTTTGGCAGGCGCTGTATTCCTAGCTGTCGTTGCTATCGTACCGAATTTCCTCGGTACTATAACAGGCGTCCAGGGCGTATACTTTGGTGGTACGGCTCTTCTCATCGTTGTAGGTGTAGCACTTGATACAATGCAACAAATTGAGTCGCTCATGGTAACACGCCACTACAAGGGCTTTGTTAAATAGGAGGGAAACAATATGTATATTCTATTAATGGGACCTCCGGGTGCCGGTAAAGGTACTCAGGCGGCTCGACTTATTGAAAAATACGGTATTCCCCAAATTTCAACAGGTGATATGTTCCGCGCTGCGATTAAGAACGAAACACCTCTTGGAGTTGAGGCTAAAAAATACATCGACGCCGGTCAGTTGGTGCCTGACAGTGTAACTGTCGGTATCGTGCGTGATCGATTGGTTAAAGATGACTGCAAATCTGGATTTATTCTTGATGGATTCCCAAGAACTACGGCACAGGCTGTATCCTTGGATGCAATCCTTAAAGAATTAGGAATTGCTCTTGATGCGGTGCTTAACTTGAACGTTCCTTCCGAGGAATTGGTTAAACGTATCAGTGAACGGGCTGTTCTTGAAAATCGTGCTGATGATAACCCTGAAACAGTACAGAAACGTCTAGCTGTGTACGAAGAATCTACAAAACCGTTAATTGATTACTATCGCAATAGCGGATTATATCAAGAAATCGACGGTTTACAAGATGTAGACGCAGTATTTGCCGACATCATTAAGGCTTTGGAGAAATAATCTATGATTATTTTGAAATCGTCTCATGAAATTGAATGTATCCGCAAGGCAAGTAAGCTTACAGCAGACACGTTGTCCTTGTTAGTAGAAAAGGCTAAACCTGGCATCACGACGCTTGAGTTAGATACAATTGCCGAAGAATATATTCGCAGCCACGGTGGTATACCAAGTTGTAAAGGGTACTATGGATTCCCGGCAACAATCTGTGCTTCTATCAATGATGAAGTCGTTCATGGTATTCCGAGCGCCAAGCGGAAGCTTAAAAACGGTGATATCATCAGTATTGATTTAGTATCATCCGTTGATGGGTATCACGGCGATTCGGCTGTGACGATTCCTATCGGTCATGTCAAATCCGATGTGATGAAATTGTTGAAAGTAACAGAAGAAAGTCTGTTCAAGGGAATTGAACAGGTGAAGGTAGGCAACCATATCGGTGCTATCGGTCACGCTGTTCAAACGTATTGTGAGAAACATGGTTACGGTGTCGTTCGCGACTTCGTAGGCCATGGTTTAGGCCGCGAAATGCATGAAGATCCACAAATACCGAACTACGGCAGTCCTGAACAGGGACCGCTTATGAAACCGGGGATGGTGTTGTGTATCGAACCGATGATTACATTGGGTTCTTATCAAGTTCGTGTATTAGGGGATGACTGGACGGCGGTTACCGCTGACGGTAAAGCTGCCGCTCATTTCGAACATACAGTGGTTGTTACAGAAAACGGCCCTGAAATATTAACTATGCGGGATGAACCGCGGTTAATTAAATAAAACAGGTAACCGGAGGGAAAGATATGTCAAAAGAAGACGTTATTGAGGTGGAAGGTACGGTAGTTGAGGCTTTACCGAATGCCATGTTCCAAGTTGAGTTGGAAAATGGTCATATCGTATTGGCTCATGTGTCAGGCAAAATGCGTATGAATTTTATCCGTATTCTTCCTGGTGATAAAGTTACTATGGAACTGACACCGTATGACTTAAATCGTGGTCGCATCACCTATCGCTTTAAATAAGCATAGGGTCCACAAAGGAGGTACTAATGAAGGTTCAACCATCAGTTAAAAAGATATGCGAAAAATGTAAAATCATTAAACGCAAAGGCCGTGTAATGGTTATTTGCGAAAATCCAAAACATAAACAAAAACAAGGATAATCTGATAGGAGGTGGAGATTTAAATGGCACGTATCGCCGGTGTAGATTTACCTCGTGATAAACGAGTGGAAATTGGTTTAACTTATATTTATGGTATTGGTCCGACTCTTGCTACTGAAATTTTAGCAAAAACAGGCATCAATCCTGACACACGTGTTCGTGATCTTTCTGAAGATGAAGTTGCGAAAATTCGTGAAGTGTTAGATGCTGATTACAAAGTTGAAGGTGACCTTCGTCGTGAAGAAGCTCTTAACATTAAACGCTTGATTGAAATCAACTCCTATCGAGGCAAACGTCATCGTATGGGTTTACCACTTCGTGGTCAACGTACTAAAACGAATGCACGTACTCGCAAAGGTCCTAGAAAAGCAATTGCTGGTAAAAAGAAATAAGATAAAGGAGGGATAAAGCGTGGCTAAAAAAGTTGTTAGAACTAAAAGAAAAGAAAAGAAACATATTGAATCCGGTGCGGCTCATATTCGTTCTACATTCAATAACACTATCGTAACTTTAACTGATACAAACGGTAATGCGTTGTCTTGGGCTTCCGCTGGTGGCTTGGGCTTCCGTGGTTCCCGTAAATCCACTCCATTTGCAGCACAAATGGCGGCTGAACAAGCTGCTAAAGCTGCTATGGAACATGGCCTTCGTACTGTTGAAGTATTTGTAAAAGGTCCTGGATCCGGTCGTGAAGCTGCGATTCGTGCTTTACAGGCTGCAGGGCTTGAAGTTACTTCCATTAAGGACGTAACTCCAATTCCTCATAATGGTTGTCGCCCTCCAAAACGCCGTCGTGTATAATTCATAGGGACCGCTTTGGTACGGTTTGCTATAATTAAACTATGAACGTGTGTTATATAGGAGGATGTTCCTGATGAGCGAAGAAAAGAAACTTAAAATCGAGAAAGTGGACATCGCTGATGGCGGTCGTTATGGTAAGTTCGTATGTGAACCTTTGGACCGTGGTTATGGTATCACTCTCGGTAATAGCTTACGCAGAATTTTGCTTTCATCCTTGGATGGGGCAGCTATCACCTCTATCAAGATTGATGGAGTTCTTCATGAATTCTCAACTATCCCAGGTATTCGCGAAGATGTGACGGATATTATCCTTAACTTGAAGCAATTGTGTATTAAACTTGAAGAAGATGCACAAGTACCGTTGGAAGTCCATATGGACTTTCAAAAGGATGGCGTATTAACAGCCGGTGATTTAGCTGAACAATTCCCACCGGAAGTAGAAGTATTGAATCCTGAACTCGTGATTGCGACAATGGATGAGACTGCTCACCTCGTAATGGACGTAGTGATTGAACGTGGCAAAGGCTATGTTCCGTCCACGAAGAATAAAAAAGATACGGATGTAATCGGTTGTATTCCTATCGATTCCATCTATTCTCCGATTCTTCGCGCTAAATACGAAGTGAGTGATGTTCGTGTAGGTAATGAAATGGACTTCGACAAACTGACATTGGAAGTTTGGACCGACGGTTCTATTACCGCTGCTGATGCAGTGGCAAAATCTGCTGCCATTATGATTGGTTATTTAGGGAACTTCACTAAATTAGCTCATTCTGCTGATGTTGTTGCTGTTGGTAGTGCTGATGACGGTATTATTATCGGACCTACTGATGATCCTGTGGATCAACCTGAAGATGAAGGTCCGGCAAAGATTTCCATCGATGAATTGGAATTATCCGTGCGCGCTTACAATTGTTTGAAACGTGCCGGCATCAATACAATTGCAGATTTGCTAGACAAAACCATTGATGACTTAGGAAAAGTTCGCAACTTAGGTAAAAAATCCATCGATGAAATTGAGGAAAAACTCAACAATCATCCGGGCGGATTTAGACTTAAACAAAAAGGCGAATAAGGAGGAAGACGAATGTACAGAAAATTAGGCCGCGACAGCTCCGCGCGTAAAGCGTTGTTCCGTGGAATGTTAACATCTTTCTTCCAACATGAGCGTATTGAAACGACTGAAGCTAAAGCGAAAGAACTTCGTTCTTTAGCAGATCAGATGGTTACATTGGCTAAACGTGGTGATCTTCATGCACGTCGCCAAGTTCTTTCATACCTTATGGATGAAGATGTAGTAAAAAAATTGTTTGATACTATTGCTCCAAAATATGCTGAACGCCAAGGCGGTTACACTCGTGTAATCAAAACTGGTATTCGTAAAGGTGATTCTGCACCTTTGGCTATTATCGAGTTGGTTTAATCAAACTCATACGGTGTTGTAACTTCGGTTGCGACACCGTTTTTTTATTGTCAATTTTGTGGTACAATCGATGAGTATAAATGTCATAATATATTAGCAGTTATCGTAAATGATGAAAGTAAATTGTCAACCTTTCACAAAGCGGCGAAATTGACTAGAAAGATATGAGGCTATTCATGAACGAACAGGACATTATGATCGATGTGGATCATATCAGTCATATTTACACAGATGAAAACGGCAATGATGTACGCGCATTGGATGATGTGAGCTTGTCGATCAAGCGTGGCGAATTTGTCTGCATTATCGGTACTAACGGTAGCGGTAAGAGCACGCTGGCCAAGCATTTTAACGTATTATTACAGCCCAGTATCGGTAAAATTCGCGTGTGCGGATATGATACGAGCGATGAAAATCACATATGGGATATTCGACAACATGTGGGCATGGTATTCCAAAATCCGGATAATCAGATTGTGGCGGCCGTCGTAGAGGAGGATGTCGCTTTCGGTCCGGAAAATTTAGGCGTTCCCAGCGAAGAGATCGTCGCTCGTGTCGACGCGGCTCTCGAAGCGGTGAACATGACGGAATACAGAGAACATGGGCCTCATTTATTGTCTGGAGGGCAGAAGCAACGCATCGCCATTGCCGGCGTATTGGCGATGAAACCGGACTGTATCGTTCTCGACGAACCTACGGCCATGTTGGACCCTAAGGGGCGGCGTGAGGTCCTTGAAACTGTACATAAGCTCAATAAAGAAGAAGGCATTACGATTGTACTTATCACTCATTTCATGGAGGAAGCCGTAACGGCTGATCGCGTAATCGTCATGAAGAACGGCAAAAAGTTACATGACGGTACGCCGCGCGAAATCTTCAGTCATGTGGATGAATTGAAATCCATCGGCCTCGATGTGCCGGTAGCATCGGAAATTGCTTTCAAATTAAATCAGCATAGCTATGCATTAGGGGACAGTATCATCAACAATGAAGAATTGGCGGATGCACTTATCAAATCGGATAAAGGTTCGCGTCTGATATGTGACGGTATAGCTGCGGCTGAGAATATTACGGCAGATAGTGCTGCTACAGCTGTTGCCGCAACTACGGCTACTACGGCGGTAAATCATTTTGAAGCGAATAGCACTGTTAACATGGTAAGAGGGGAGGGTGTCCGGTAATGGCGATTGTATTAGATAATATCACCTATACATACGGTATGGGGACACCTTTTGAAAAGACGGCCCTTCACGGCGTTTCCCTTACTATTAATAATGGTGAGTTCTTAGGGATTATCGGTCATACCGGATCCGGGAAATCTACATTCGTTCAACATTTGAACGGCTTATTACATCCTACTACGGGAACCGTTACGGTGAACGGCGTGGATATCAGTGCTTCTACGGAGGAAGCGAAACGGATGCGCCATAAGGTGGGTATGGTATTCCAATATCCGGAGCATCAGCTGTTTGAGGAGACGATTGCTCAGGATATCGCCTTCGGTCCGAAAAATTTAGGCCTCTCGGAACAGGAAGTGGATGAGCGCGTGCGCGATGCCATGAAGTTTGTAGGCCTTGACTATGATACGTATGCGGAACGGTCTCCGTTTCATCTTTCCGGCGGTCAAATGCGCCGCGTCGCCATTGCCGGCGTGGTGGCTATGGATCCGGATTTTCTCGTTCTGGATGAACCGTCCGCCGGACTTGATCCGTTCGGTCGTGAGGAAATATTTGAAGAGATTATCCGACTTCATAAGGAAAAAGGAATTACGGTTATTCTTGTATCTCATAATATGGAGGATATCTCCCGCATGGCTTCGCGCCTTGTAGTTCTCGATAAGGGACGTATCATTCTCGATGGGGCTCCCATGGATATTTTTAACGATCATCGCGATGAATTGCAGGCTATCGGGGTTGACGTACCGCCGGTATCGGTAACGATGGAATATCTGCGCTCTCGCGGTCTCGATGTATCAAACCGTGTACTCTCCGTAGATGATGCAGTTGCTGCTATCATGGAAGGAGGCAGTCATGTTAAATAATATAACGATCGGACAATACTTTCCGGGCAATTCCTTCTTGCACCGCATGGATCCGCGTGCGAAAATCATTGCCACTACGATTTTCGTGGTAGCGATTTTCCTGGCTAATTCGACATTAGCATACGGTATTGTGGGAGGCTTTACGATTTTTGCGATGCTCTTATCGCGCTTGCCGCTCCGTTTGATGTGGACGGCCATTAAACCGCTGTGGATTATCATCGTATTTACCATGGGTATTCATATATTTACGACACCGGGCAACACGATTTTTTCGTGGGGCTTTATCAATATCAGTGATCAAGGTGTGGCGATGGGCTTGCAGATGGCGGCGCGCCTCATATTCCTGATTCTGTTTTCATCGCTGTTGACGTATACGACGTCACCGATACGCTTGACGGACGGCATTGAACACTTATTGAATCCGTTCCGTTGTATCGGTGTGCCGGCTCATGAACTGGCGATGATGATGACGATTGCGCTGCGGTTTATTCCGACCTTGCTGGACGAAACGGATCGTATTATGAAAGCTCAATCAGCACGTGGTGCGGACTTTGTGACGGGTTCCATCATTCAACGGGCAAAGAATATGGTACCTCTTTTAGTGCCTTTGTTTATCAGCGCTTTCAGAAGGGCCGATGAACTGGCTACAGCCATGGAGGCGCGCTGTTATCGGGGCGGTGTGAATCGGACGCGTATGAAGGCCCTCAAGGTGACCTATGTCGATTATATCGGCGTCGGCGCTGTTATCATCGTTACGATTATCCTTCTTATATTGTGGTGGTTCAGGTTATGAGAAATATACGACTGATTGTAGCTTATGACGGGACGGATCTGGCGGGCTATCAAAAGCAGCCTGATGACAAGGGGCTGACCGTGCAGGGCTGTCTGGAATACGGTTTGTCGCGTATCTGCAATGAACCGATTCAGATTTACGGGGCGTCCCGCACTGATGCGGGGGTGCATGCAAAGTTTCAGGTATGTACGTTCCAGACGTCCGGCTCAATTCCGGTGGAGAATATTCCGCGAGCCATGATTGCGCATATTCCTGAGGACATCGTTGTCACTGCGGCGGAGGAAATCCCCCTTGACTGGAAGCCTCGGTGGAACATATACGGCAAGGAATACGCATACACCATTTATAATCGGGAAATAGGAAATCCGCTAACAAAACGTTTCCATTGGCATGTGAAGAAGCCTCTTGATATTGAACTGATGCGTCAAGCCGGCGCTGAACTTGTCGGCACGCATGACTTTACGACTCTGCAAGGGACGAATTCGACGCCGGCTAATCCGGTGAAAACGATTCTAGGGATTGCCGTTGAAGCGGATGGCCCGAATGTGACCATATCCGTTGTAGGGGATGGCTTCCTGTATCATATGGTGCGCAATATTGCGGGGCTTCTTGTCGATATAGGACAGGGGCGGCGCAAGGTGGCGGATATCAGAGGGTATTTAGAGGTCAGAGACCGCCGTGTTATCGGTAAAACAGCACCACCTCAAGGCTTGTGCCTGGAGGAGATTTTCTTTACCGAAGCGCGCTTGCAAGAGGTGCTTGAGAATAAATATTCTATATAATCCGATATAGCGATAAATGGATTGAGTAATAAATTTAATCAATAAATATAACCGGCAAAAGAGGTACTGCATGATTACAGTATCTCTTTTTATTTATAGCTTTTAGTTATAATACGGTGATTTATACCTATTATTATGTGAAATGATACATTGTAAAGCGATTTTAGACATGATACAATGACCTTGTAAGACAGGTTTGTTACGTGTATATCGGTTAAATAAGTACGATAGACTCTTGTCAGCAGTATAATTTTATCCTAAGGAGGGTGAATCTCTTGCAAAAGCGTAAAGATTTTATCTGGAAAATGGGCGGCCAACAAGGTGAAGGTATCGAGAGCTGTGGCGAAATCATGGCCACAATCCTCGCTAAAGAAGGGTACTCTTTATATAGTCAACGTTTATTCGCATCCCGCATTAAGGGGGGACATACTACATTTGCATTGCGTGTAGCATTGGAACAAATTATGTCCATCGGTGAAGGTGTCGACTTTCTGCTTGCTTTGGATCAGGAAACCGTGGACATGCATGGCGGTGAAGTTCGTGATGGCGGTTATATCATCTGTGACAGCAAGGTGAATCCGGATTTTTCCAGATTTGAAGGTTCCAAGGTTCATTGTTTGTCCCTGCCTATTTCCGAAACAGCGATGAAACAAGGCTCCTTGTTGATGCGTAATATCGTTGCCCTCGGTATGTCCGTAGCACTTCTCGGATTTGATACGAAGATGTTCAAGGACGCTATTACTGCTAAATTTGCAAAAAAATCTCAGGAAATCGTAGATAAGAATTTACAGGCCTTTGATGACGGTCACGGCCTGGTTATGGAACAGTTGGGCGATGTGGATATCGACACATTGCCGGCTCCGGGTAAAAAGGATCAGATGTTCCTGCTCGGTAATGAAGCCTGTGCACTCGGTGCGATTGCTGCGGGCTCTCGCTTCATGGCATCCTATCCGATTACACCGGCATCCGAAGTTATGGAATACATGATTAAGAATATGGATAAATTGGGCGCCACCATCGTTCAGACAGAGGACGAAATCGCGGCCTGCATGACTGCCATGGGCGGTGTATATGCAGGTGTTCGCGGCTTTACATGCACATCCGGTCCGGGCTTAAGTCTCATGGCGGAATCCTTATCCATGGCATCCATGGCTGAACTTCCAATGGTCGTTATCGATGTACAGCGTTCAGGCCCATCCACGGGGATGGCTACCAAGGTGGAACAGTCCGATATCGATGCGGCTTGCTATAATGCACACGGTGATTATTCGGGCATCGTAATTTCGCCTACATCCATCGAAGAATGCTTCTATGAAATCCAGAAGGCTTTCAACTTGGCTGAAATGTATCAATGTCCGGTTATCTTTATGCCGGATTTACAACAAGGCTTGAATAAACAGTCCGTTCCGTCCTTTGACTTGAACCGCGTGCCTATCAATCGTGGTAAGATGATGAAGGAATCCGATCTTCCCGCATTGGAACAACCTCATTATTTCAAACGCTTTGAATTGACTGAGGACGGTATTTCCCCTCGTACAATTCCGGGTATGAAAAACGGTCTGTTCCTTTCTACAGGTCTCGAACATAATGAAGAAGGTAAACCGGCGGAAGCCCCTACGATGCACGTATCGCAAACGGATAAACGTTTCCGTAAATTGGAAACTGTAGCGGATAACTATGAACCGTTCTTGAATAATGCAAAATATGATGAAGCAGATGTACTCGTTGTAGGTATTGCTTCCAGTCGTGGCGCTATTGAAGAGGCGGTAGCGGAATTCGATCAGGAAGGCGTTAAGGTTAATCACTTGCAATTGCGCTTAATTAAACCATTCCCAGCAAAGCAATTACAACCGTTCTTTGATGCTGCGAAAAAAGTGGTTATCGTAGAGCACAATAAAACTGGTCAATTGGCTAACTTATTTAAAATCAACATGCATAAGAAACATAAAATTTCTAGTTGTTTGAAATACGATGGTAATCCATTCACAAAAAGTTATGTGAAAAATGCGATTAAGGAGGTCCTATAATATGGCAACAGCTAAAGATTACAGAAACGATATTCGTCCTAACTGGTGTCCGGGCTGTGGCCATTATGGGGTACAAGCTGCGATTACCGATGCCGTAGTAGCTAAAAATATTCCACCGGAAAAACTGGCCGTAATTTCCGGTATCGGTTGTTCCAGTCGTATCGGTGGTTATTTCTACGCATATGGCGCTCATACAACTCATGGTCGCGCACTTCCTTATGCGCAAGGCGTAAAGCTTGCTAACCAGGACTTGGAAGTTATCGCATGTTCCGGTGACGGCGATGCATTTGCTATCGGCATGGGTCATACGATTCATGCGTTCAAACGCAATGTAAACATGACATACATCGTAATGGATAATCATGTATACGGTTTGACTAAAGGCCAGGCATCCCCTCGTTCCGATATCGGCTTCGTTACAAAAACGACGCCTCGCGGTGCCTTTGAAACGCCGTTATCCGTATGTGAAACGGCGATTGCCGCCGGTGCTACATTTGTGGCTCAAGGCTATATGATTAACCGTGCGGAACTAGTTGATCTTATTCAACAGGCGATGGACCATGAAGGTTTCTCCTTCATCAATGTATTCAGTCCTTGTGTTACTTATAATAAACACAACAGTTATGATTGGTTTAAGGAACACTTGACTGCATTGCCTGAAGGGTATGATTCGACAGATCGCGCAGCGGCGTTCAAGGTATTGAGCGAAACACAAGGCTTGGTAACGGGCTTACTCTACCGGGATAATAGCCGACCATCCTTTGAAAAAGCAATGGCTGACGCTAATGGCGGTCCTCATCCTCATCCATTGACAGAGGATGTTGTAAAACCTGATCAAGCTCTATTTGACAGCCTTTGCAATCAATTTAAATAATACTTTCACAATATAGCCGTCCTGTTAAGGATGCGGCGTATATATGAATGATGAAACGTGTCATCTGCGGATGGCACGTTTTGTTTTGTCACATAGGGGCGGAGAACATGATATAATAAAATCATTGTATGAAATTTTTGGCAGAAGGTTTTATGAAAGCATACGAAAAGGGGATTAGCTTATCTATTTGGACTTTGAGCTGGCCGATTTTTATTGAAGTGTTTTTGCAAATGCTTGTAGGTAATATCGACCAACTCATGATGAGTCACTATTCACCAGAAGCGGTGGCAGCGGTAGCTAATGCAAATCAGATTTTAAATATTTTTATTATGCTCATCATCGTTATGAGCACGGCGACAACGATAATGATTGCCCAGTATTTAGGGGCAAGGAATCAGTCGAAGCTATCAGAGGTTTGTACCGTCAGTTTGGTAATGAATTTTTTGTTCTCCTCTATAGCAGCGATATTCTTTATAACTTGTCATGAGTGGATTTTTACGTGGCTCGGTATTCCGCAGGAAACGATGAGTGATACATCGCTGTATACGACTATTGTTGCGGCGGGGTTGCCGATACAGGCTATGTATTATGCATTAGTTGCTGTATTTAGAGGTCATTCATTGACGCGTATCACCATGTATGTAGCGCTTGTTATGAATATTATCCATATTATGACGAACTATGTACTAATTTTCGGACACGGCTCGATACCGAGTCTGGGTGTTTTAGGTGTGTCGATTTCCACGTGGTTATCTAAGGTGGTAGGACTTGTTATTATTGGATATATATTTAAACGCTTATTAACCTTGGAGATTAGTTTCAGATTTTTAAAGCCTTTTCCGTGGCATACGATTAAGTCGTTGTTGCACATCAGTGTGCCGTCAGGTGGTGAAACATTGAGCTATCAATTGTCTCAGACGACGATTATGAAGATGGTCAATATTTTGGGATTAGCTGTAATTAACACGAAGGTGTATGTATCAGTTATTGCCATGCTCTGCTATGTATATACCATAGCCCTCGCTAATGCATCACAAGTTATCGTTGGCTTTCTCATGGGGGCTAAACGGCAGGACGAAGTAACGAATCGCGTGTGGCATTCTATGTATTTAGCTATTGTTATTAACGTAGGGCTTGCCACATTTTTTTATGTGACCAGCGATATTGTGTTATCCGTATTTACTTCCGATCCGGAGATTTTAGAGCTGGCACATAAAGTATTGTTCGTGGAGATTTTTCTTGAACTAGGTCGCGCCGTAAATATCGTTATGGTTGGCTGTTTACAGGCGGCAGGTGATATTCGGACGCCGATGCTGGTCGGTATCTTCGGTATGTGGCTGTGCGCAGTACCATTGTCATATCTGTTCGGTATTTATTGGGGCTGGGGGCTTGTAGGCATATGGGTTGCTATGGCGATTGATGAAATCTTGCGAGGATTGTTATTTGTATATCGTTGGTACAGCGGTAAATGGAAAAACAGACGTCTTATTGAAACTTGATGTTGTAGTGCGGTTTCCCTTCGATTTCTTTATTATTGATAAATCATATGTAGCATTGCATTGGAGAGTGTAGACTGCTAGATGGTTGTGAAAGTAGGTTTATATGAGCAAGACTGTTGGTATCATCGGACTGGGCCTGTTAGGCGGTTCGTTGGCGAAGGCTTTGAAAGCATATACGGATTATGAGGTGGTGGGGTATGCCCGCCGTCAGGAGGTTTGTGATGCGGCCTTGCAGGATGGTGTCGTAAAATTCGCGTGGACAGAGGTGGAACCCCTTATTGAAGCGTCGGATATGGTCGTATTTTCCTTGCCTCCTGATACGAATGCACGCCTGTTCAAGGAGGTGGCGCATCTTTTTAAGCCGGGTCAGGTCGTGACGGATGTATCCAGTGCAAAAGAGAATTTTGTACGTGCCGTATATGAATCGATTCCGAAGGGAACCTTTTTCGTATCCGTTCATCCCATGGCGGGGTCCGAAAAGGGCGGCTATGAAGTATCTCATAAAAATCTGTTCAAAGGTATGGGATGGATCGTATTAGAGGATAAGGCTTCCGACGTATATAGTGAAGCTGTAGCTCAGGAGCTGGCGGACATGGGCCGCGCATTAGGTTCCCGCATCGAGTTTGTCGATATTTACGCACATGATGCGTATTTGGCCATGGTCAGTCATATGCCTCATTTAATGGCGGCCATGCTGACACAGGTTTCCGGCGGTGATGAGCTGGGGGAACTGCGTATGAAATTATCCGCAGGAGGATTTCGAGATTGCACCCGCGTAGCCGGCGGATTGCCGTCCATGTGGAGGGAAATCATTTACGGTAATCGTCATAATGTGCTTGAAGGTTTGGAGAAGATGGAAAGAGAAATTCTTCGGGTAAAGGAGATACTTTCACAAGATGACGACGGGGCGGCACTGGAATCCTATCTGGAGCGCAGTCGGGATATACGAAATACCCTGCCGTATCTGACGGGTCAAATCAAAGACAGCTAAGAGGAGAAACAGCTGATTTCAGGACGGATAGATTAGAATCTGATAAGGGAGATTATATGGGTTTGTTACAAGAAACCTGCAGTGCGATTAAGAAACGCAACGCAGAGATTGAACAACATATTATAAATCGATGGAATGCGGCATCGCCGGTCGAACAATACGGTCGACTGGTGGATATAGTGGCTCAGTATGGGGCCGCCACGAATCAAGATTCCGTTACGGTGCCGAAGCCGTGCATGATTATCGCTTCGGCGGATCATGGCGTGGCCGACATGGGTGTCAGCGCATATCCAAAGAAAACCACCGTCGGCATGACGCAAAATTACCTGATTCCTAAAGGGGCGGGGGCTAATTCCCTGGCGAATTACTGCGGTGCTCAAATGGAAGTTATCGACATGGGGATTGATGCGGATATGAGTTGGGTGCCGGGGCTTCGCAGCCATAAGCTCGGTATGGGGACGAAGAACTTTGTGAAAGAGTCGGCCATGACACGTGAACAAGCCATTGAAGGCATTGAAACGGGGATCCGCCTCGTGGAGGAAAAAATCAGAGACGGTTATAATGTGTTTCTCGTTGGTGAAATGGGCATATCAAATACTACGGCCAGTGCACTTATGACGGCTAAGTTTGCAGGACTTACAGCGGAAGAGGCGACAGGTCGAGGAACGAATATTTCCGATGAGCGCCTTAAATTAAAGCAACGCATTGTTCATGACGTATTGGAAAAATATAAGGATATTCAGAAAGATGATGCTATCGGAATTTTATCATCTGTAGGCGGCTTCGAGTTTACCTGCATCGTGGGCGTTATTTTAGGCGCCGCAGCAAATCATGGGTTAGTTATCATCGATGGGTTTAACACATCCGCCTGTGCATTGGTGGCGAAGCACTTGGCACCTCATGCGATGGATTATGTGATGGCATCTCATTTGTCCGCTGAAAAAGCGGCTAAATCATCTTTGGAAAATTTAGGCCTTACGGCATATGTCGATTTGGGCCTATGTCTCGGAGAGGCATCGGGCGGCTCTATTCAAATGGGTATGCTGGACCTTGCCGTTCATATGTATACGGCTGTTACGGGAGGTAGAGCATGAGAACTTTCACAATAGAACCGTTGCATGCACCGTCCATGGAGGCATGCCGTTTACGTATTGATAATCTGACAAAACCTATCTATAGCCTTGCTATGCTAGAAACTATAGCAGAGCGTTTTGCAGGGATTCTTGGAAATCCGAAACCGAATCATTTGCGCCATGGTGTCCTCGTCGTAGGTGCCGATCATCTGGTGGACGGACCTCAAAATAGTCAGCATGGTAGTGAAAGCTACGCTGCCATAAAACGCTTTAATGAAGGAACTACGGCAACACAGGGGGCGGCATTTAAACTGAATGCCGATGTACATGTTGTTAATGTCGGACTTGAGCAGGATACATCCCGGCTGGAGCATATTGATACAAAAGTAGTCCGTAAGGGTTCCCATTTCTTTGGTGTGGAACCCGTCATTTCGAGAGAGGAATTAGATCGCGCTATTGAGCTCGGATTTACGTATGCCGATAAACTACACGATGATGGATTACAGGTTGTAGCTATCGGTAATATAGGGGAACGAGCGTTTCTGGATGCTTTAGTAACGACTGCCACCATTACGGGTTGTGCGTATGATGATATTCTCGTTCATACAGAGTGCGGTCCTACGGTAGAGCAACGAGCCGCTCATATTCATTCCTTTGTGGATCGTTTTAATATTGCTGTAGATGACTGGTCCGCTTTGAGTGAAAGCGAGCGCCGTGATGCGGTACTGCATTTGCTTCACGTAGCAGGGGGATCAGATATTGCATTCTTAACGGGTTTTATCTTAGGTGCTGCCGGTCATCACATGGCCATCGTATTTGATAATGCCGTAACCGGTGCCGCAGTTTTGGCTGCTGTTACCATTGATCCGTTAGTTAAGGATTATGTATTCCCATCTGTCGCCTATGATGAACCGATTCATAAGGAGCAATGTCGATTCCTTGGGATAAAACCGTGTTTATACTATAATTTGCAAATAGATGAAGCTTTAGGTTCAACGATGGGACTATCTGTTATCGACGCATCCATGCATATGCTGAACGACATGAAGACATTCGTCGAGGCCGATGTAAAAGCCGCGGAAGACGGTGCCGGCAAAGGGCGACAAAAGGATATAGATTGATATATGTTGCAGGTAATGCCGTAGTATATATAATAAAAACATTAATATACACAATTTAATGTACGGAATTATTCATATAATATAATACGTAGAATTAACCGTTATTTCCTTATAAATGACTCATAGTATAAGAAGCAGCGCTATGGAATAGAAGAAGTTTCACTCCGTAGCGCTGCCTATTTGGGACACAGGGAAATTCATAGAAAATGATTGACACTGGCGGCCATAATTTGATAGTATTATATAGCAGTTAAGACATATAAGTGATATATCTTGACTAGGTATTGTTGATTATGTTATATTAATTAACAGTTCTGT
>NZ_AZYX01000009.1:0-24487 GCF_000517785.1 Veillonella sp. AS16
GGTGATGCGCTGAGTACGATAACTGAATCATAGATTCTATAAAGGGACCCGTCGGGTCCCTTTTATATTTGTCTTATGTATTGATTGAAAAAACAGGATTGAATGGCCGAATATATAATCTTGATAGATATAGATATAGATATAGATATAGATATAGATATAGATATAATATATCCGATACCCTGTAATATTCTAAATGTTTTATGTTGAACATTGATCCGGTTATAATGAGATGGTACGTGGAATTTATTTGTAATGATTTGTAGTGAGAAAAATTTTTAATACATTGTAACTTAGGATACAGCTTTATCAATGGATTTAGTGTATAGTATATACGAGGAGGGCATAGGCCCTCTTTTGTGCTTTTATAGAAAAGGAGGTAATGTGATGGGTGAATACAAAAAGTATTGGATAGCCGTGGTAGCAGTTCTTGTTATCGGATTTTCGATTCTCGGTTATCTGGGTACTGATGTGTATCATCAAGCACCGCCGGTGCCGATAGCGTATGTTTCTCGGGATGGACAGGTCTTATTTACTAAAGAGGATATTCTGCATGGTCAATCGGCTTGGCAATCTACAGGCGGTCAATCCGTAGGGACCGTATTGGGGCATGGTGCATATCAGGCGCCTGACTGGACAGCTGACTGGCTGCACAAAGAGGTGTCCGTTATGCTCGACATCAAGTCTCAACAGGCTTTCGGTGTTCTTTATGAACAGTTAGGTCCTGCTCAGCAGGCTGCTGTTAAAGAAGTCGTTAAAGCGGAGTATTTCAAGAGCGCGGTTCGCGAAGACGGAACTGTAGTGCTTTCACCAGAACGTATTGCAGCGATGAATATAACGGGGCAATATTTTGTTGAACTTTACGGAGACAACCCGAAATTATCAGAAACGCGTGATCATTTCGCGATGAAGGATAATACGTTGCCGGAATTACAGGACCGTATCGATATGGCGCGGTTTTTCTTCTGGACTACGTGGATGGCATCCGCTCAACGTCCGGGGACAGATGCGACATATACGAACAACTGGCCGCATGAACCGTTGTTAGATCACAATCCGACACCGGAAAGTATTGCATGGTCCGTTGTGAGTGTTATTATTTTACTTTGCGGTATCGGTATCGTTGTATGGATGTGGGCGTTCGGTCGCAAACAGGATGACCATGAATTGACACCGCCTGCGGAAGATCCGATTTCCAAATTAAATCTCACCCCGTCTCAGCGGTCTTTGGGAAAATATTTGTTTACGATTTTGGCATTATTTTTACTACAGCTCGGCATGGGCGGTATCATTGCGCATTACACCGTAGAGGGGCAGGCCTTCTATGGGATTCCGTTGGCGCAATACTTTCCGTATTCTATTGCCCGTACATGGCATATTCAGGCGTCCTTATTCTGGATTGCAATGTCCTTTTTGAGTGCCGGTTTATTCTTGGCGCCGATTATTAACGGCGGTAAGGATCCGAAATTCCAAAAACTTGGGGTGGATATTTTATTCTGGGCGCTCGTCGTTCTCGTAGTGGGGTCGTTTGCGGGCACATACTTGGGTGTCGCTCATGAAATCCCGGCGGCTTTGAACTTCTATCTGGGACACCAGGGATATGAGTATATCGAGCTGGGCCGCGTATGGCAATGGATTGAATATATCGGCATTCTGTTCTGGCTTGTGCTCATGGTGCGCAGCATCATCGGAGCTTTCAAAAACAAGGGGGATAAAAACCTCATAGCCGCGTTTATTTTCTCGGTTGTCATGGTCGGTATTTTCTATGGGCCCGGTCTTTTTTACGGGGAACATAGCCACTTGGCAATCATGGAATACTGGCGCTGGTGGGTGATTCATCTCTGGGTAGAAGGTTTCTTTGAAGTATTCTCCACTACTTTGATGGCATTTATCTTTGTAACCCTCGGGCTTGTATCGTATCGTGCCGGTACGATTGCGGCGATTTCGTCCGGTGCTATTTACCTCATCGGCGGTATTCCGGGAACCTTCCATCACCTTTACTTTACTGGCGTTACATCGACTGTGGTGGCCACAGGGGCATCGTTCTCCGCATTGGAAGTGGTACCTCTCGTTCTTTTGGGGTATGAAGCGTTTGAAAACTATACGCGCCTTCACAGTGCGCCTTGGATGCACCGCTTAAAATGGCCTGTATACTGTTTCATTGCAGTATCTTTTTGGAATTTGGTGGGTGCAGGTATCTTCGGTTTCCTTATCAATATGCCGGTTTCCCTGTTCTATATTCAAGGTTTAAATACGACAGCCGTTCATGCTCATACGGCGTTATTCGGTGTATACGGGTTCCTCAGTCTGGGCTTTGTATTCCTCATCGCCCGTTACATTCGACCTGAGGTGGAATTCAACGACAAATTGATGAAATTCGGCTTCTGGGCGTTGAACTGGGGACTTGCGTTAATGGTTCTTATCAGCTTGCTGCCGATCGGCTTGATTCAAGGCTGGGCAAGCGTTACACAAGGCTTGTGGCTCGCTCGCAGCGAAGACTTCATGCAACAGCCGCTGTTACAAAATCTGCGTTGGCTTCGTATGGTAGGCGATACCATCATGATATTGGGGGCTGTGGCCTTCTTCTGGCAGATTGTGAAAGTTATCTTTGTTAAGAAAATCAAGCGATAAGATTTAGGTTATCTAATAAACAGAGCTCCTTACCCGGACTTGGGTAAGGAGCTCTGTTTTCATTATAGCTATTTGACTACAATAATTTCGTATCGCTAGAAAATTGTTGTCACGGCTGCCGCTAAGCTAAACCGAAAAATATGGTAAATTGAAAAAATGTGATATGCAATATGTACACCGATATGATCTGTGTATTCTCTTCTTGATATAAAGTATAGACATGAGGTGTTATAATTTGTTATACTTACTTTGTCAGGCACACGTGCCTGGCTTTTTTGAGTTGCTTAAATTCTTGACATCACTAGACTCATATGATATAGTTTTTTAGTATGTAGTCGAGCGATTTCGAGTGCAAAAGACAGATTAGTAAATATAAAGCGAGGTGTATCCGGATGCGTAATGCCATTACTTTAGCTTGCACAGATTGCAAACAACGTAATTATCAGACGAACAAGAATAAGAGAAATAATCCTGATCGTATTGAAATGATGAAATATTGCAAATTCTGCGGTAAACATACATTACACCGTGAAACAAAATAATTCTTATCATTCATTACCTGTTGATTTGAGGATGTGAAACAATGGCAAAGTCTAACTCAGCGGTGCAGCAGCGTGGTGGATTTGGAAAATTCTTCCGCGGTGTGAAAGCTGAACTAAAAAAAGTAGTCTGGCCAACAAAAAAAGAACTCATCAATTACACAATTGTAGTATTCTTAGTGACCATTTTTATTGCTGTGCTCATTTATGTATTTGATGCGATTTTTGCCCAACTTTTTAATACGTTGTTGCACTTTGTTGGATAGGGGGCCATTACATGGAAGCAGATAAGAAGTGGTATGTAATTCATACCTATTCAGGCTACGAAAATAAAGTAAAAACCACTCTTGAACTTAAGGTTCAGTCTATGGGGTTACAGGATGTTATCAGTCGTATTCTGGTGCCTCTTGAAGACGAAATAGATGAAAAAGACGGGGTTAAAAAAGTAGTAAAACGCAAAATCTTTCCTGGGTATGTGTTGGTGGAGATGGAGGTTAACGACCGTTCCTGGTATGTTGTGCGCAACACGCCGGGCGTAACGGGGTTCGTCGGATCCGCCACAAAACCAGTTCCACTTTCTGATTCCGAAGTAGAACATATACTTAAGTCTCAGGGCTTGAATAAGAAGCCGACCGTCAATATTGATATTGAAGTCGGTGAAACGGTACGCATTACATCCGGGGCCTTTGAAGATAGACTTGGTGTTATTACAGAAATTAACCCTGAAAAGGAAACATTGAAGCTCAATGTGGAAATGTTCAATCGAGATACAGAAGTAGAGGTAGAGTTCTCTCAAGTTGAGAAAACTCTTTAATATATACATATAACTCTAAAAGCGCAATCGATTTTGGTTGCCAGTGGGAGGATGTACATCCGTTACCACCACAGTATAAGCATAGGAGGTTTAATTACCCATGGCTAAGAAATTAGTTAAACAAGTAAAACTACAAATTGAAGCCGCTAAAGCTACTCCAGCACCACCAGTTGGTCCTGCACTAGGTCAGGCAGGTGTTAATATCGTTGCTTTCACAAAAGAATTCAACGAACGCACTGCTAAGCAAGCTGGCTTGATTATTCCGGTAGTGATTAACGTATATGAAGATCGTAGCTTCGATTTCATTACAAAAACTCCACCGGCTGCAGTATTATTGAAAAAAGCTGCAGGCATCCCTAAAGGATCCGGTGTGCCTAACCGCGATAAAGTGGCTAAAGTAGGTCGCGATAAAGTTCGTGAAATTGCGGAATTGAAAATGCCTGATTTGAATGCTAATACCGTAGAACAAGGTATGCGCATGGTAGAAGGTACTGCTCGCAGCATGGGCATTGAAATCGTTGACTAATAAGCGTAGGATTGGCGCAATGCGCTGATCGGTGGGAGGGAATTCCCGTTTGACCACATAAGGAGGATATTATAATGGCAAAAGTAGGTAAGAAATACGCTGAGGCGGTAAAACTTATTGAAGCTGGTAAATTTTATGAGCCGGTAGAAGCAATTGAGCTCGTTAAGAAAACTGCAACTGCAAATTTCGATGAAACAGTTGAAATCTCTTTCAACTTGAATGTCGACCCTAAATACGCTGATCAACAAGTTCGTGGTGCAGTAGTATTGCCTCATGGTACTGGCAAAACTAAACGCGTTCTTGTGTTCGCTAAAGGCGACAATATTAAAGCCGCTGAAGAAGCTGGCGCTGATTACGTAGGTTCTGAAGAGTTGGTATCTAAAATTCAAGGCGGTTGGAGTGACTTCGATGTAGTTGTGGCAACACCTGACATGATGGGTCAAGTTGGTCGTCTCGGTAAAATCTTGGGTCCTAAAGGCTTGATGCCGAACCCTAAGGTTGGTACTGTAACTCCGGACGTTGCTCGTGCAGTAAACGAAATCAAAGCCGGTAAGATCGAATATCGTACTGATAAAGCAGGTATCGTTTCTTGCTCCATCGGTAAAGCGTCGTTTGATGAAGAAAAATTACTTGACAACTACCGTACAATCGTTGATACTATTATCAAGGCTAAACCTGTAGCAGCTAAAGGTCAGTATATTAAATCTGTAACCTTATCCGCTACAATGGGCCCTGGTGTGCCTTTGAACGTGTTCAAATTGAGCGCTGTTTCCAAAGAGCAATAATCACATATGTCTCTTAGCTGTAGACGGCTGGTATGTATAATGGATGAAAATCCGCCCGCTGAGGCTGACACTAGAACAACCTAGGACTAGTTACGACCTCATCGCGTGCGATGGGGTCGTTTTTACGCTAAGATAGTACATAGAGCACCAAAAAATCTACAAGGAGGTAATCTAATGGCTGTCACTGAACAAAAGAAAGCAATCGTTGCTCAAATGAAAGAAACTCTTTCTGAAGCAAAAGGCGCTGTATTGATCGGTTACTCCGGTTTGACTGTTGCGCAGGCAACTGATCTTCGTCGCAAAATGTTGGCTGAAGGTGTTGAATACAAAGTAATCAAAAATACATTGACTCGTATTGCTGCAAATGAATTGAACCTTGAAGGCTTTTTTGAACATTTAGAAGGCCCAACTGCGTTGGCTACTTCTAAAGATGATGCTGTTGCACCTGCTCGCGTTATTGAGCAATTCATTAAAGCTGTAGAAGGCGACGTTGTCACTGTAAAAGCTGGTATCGTTGAAGGCGAAGTTATGGACGCAGCAGGCGTTAAAGCAATCGCAAGTCTTCCAAATCGCGAAGGCATGCTTTCCATGTTGCTTTCCGTTTTGCAAGCACCTGTTCGCAACGTTGCATACGCTGTCAAAGCTGTTGCAGACGCAAAACCAGCAGAATAATCATTACTGCAAACTACTTGCCGGCTGCATGACACCGGCATACTAAACTAATTTATGGAGGAAATCTAAAATGGCATTGAACATTGAAAACATCGTTGCTGAATTGAAAGAAGCAACAATCCTTGAACTTAATGATCTTGTAAAAGCAATCGAAGAAGAATTTGGCGTAACTGCAGCAGCTCCTGTAGCTGTAGCAGCTGCTGGCGGTGCTGACGGCGGCGCTGCTAAAGATTCCTTCGACGTAATCTTGAAAGAGGCTGGCGGGTCCAAAATCAACGTAATCAAAGTTGTTCGCGAAGCAACCGGTCTTGGCTTGAAAGAAGCTAAAGCAATCGTTGACGGCGCTCCTGCACCTGTAAAAGAAGGCGTGGCTGCTGATGCTGCTGAAGCTTTGAAAGCTCAGTTGGAAGAAGCTGGCGCAACTGTAGAATTGAAATAATTCCGGACATATTAAAAGGCGTACCCACGGGTACGCCTTTTTTGTTTCTTATTGAACCTTGTAAATCTTAGCTGTTGCGGTTTTGCCGATTTCTTTCGTCATTGGATAAGCTGATGATTCAATAAATTTTTTATTGTATTTATCGGGAACGATGATAATCGCATCGTGTTCATTTGGTACTGTCTGATAGAATTCGTCTTTTGTAATAGTCGGCATTAATGTTTTACCTTCCGTCCACAGCGGATTATCGGTAGTATGCACGAATACCTGTGTAGGTGTAGCTTCTGTATAATACCGGATTGATGTGAAATATGTACCATATACATAGATCTTTTGGTTACTTGATTCGATGTATGGTTTAAATTGAATCCCCGATTGATTGAGTAGAATAGGAGGGACTGTGACAGTTACCGCACTGTATAGGATAACTATCGGTGTAAGCAGGTAAATAGTCTGCTGCCAAAGATTTTTAATGAAATGTTTTGATACTGTCAGCAACAACGGGATTATTACTGATGTGATCATCAACGGTGCAGGCCATAGTTCCGGTGTTGTATAACTGGCAGTCAGAAAAATACCTAAATATATGAAAAATGGGATGGATATAATATATGTAAAGGTTTTATCATTTTTATTGATAATAGTTATGAAAGCTTCCGCACCCCATATGATACATGGAATGATGGCGAGTAATGTATAGGTTATATATTTTGTGGCTACCATTGAATAGAAGACGACGATAACCGCAAACCATAGAATACCTAATATATCGAAATTATCTTTCCAGCTGATACTTTTAAGACGATAGATTATGGCCGGCGTCCATGGCAGTAGGGCGAGAGGAATAAGGATTATGTAGTAGTACCAAACATTAAACTTCGGATGTTCTGATACGATGGCCCGATCAATGTTATGAAGCCCTAAAAAGCCGGTGATAAAATCCTGACCATGTATAGCATACATAGCTATATACCAGGGACAGCCGATGATGAAAAACAGAATAAGGCCTAATGGATTAAAAAGTAATTGTATATCATCTGCAAGGTGGTGGTCTGCATTTTCTCTATGAGCGAACCACCTCATACAAATAAATAGCAGTAAAATCAGTCCCGGCAATACGATGCCTACAGGCCCTTTCGTGAGGACCGCAAAAGCGGCCGCCACATAGGCTTTCACCATGGAAACTCTGTCACGATTCTCGAAGGCTAAATAAGAATAGCCGAAAATGCCGAGTGAGAAGAAAAATAAAAACCCGTCTGTTATGATGGCGTGCGAAATATACCAGAACTGTAATGTGCTGAAAAGCAGTATGGCGCTTGTTACGGCAAGATGTGTTGAGTGTTTTATACGAAATACAAGATGATACATCAGGGCTACGCTGGCGCCTGCAATCAACGTATTCGGCATGCGCGATGTAAAGTCAGATACACCGAACAGTTTGTATGTTATCATGAGAGCCCAATAGGTGAGAGGCGGTTTATCATACCATACCTGGTCATATATCATGGGTGATATCCACGAGTTATGCTTCAGCATCGTGATGGCGGACAGAACATAGTTGGATTCCACCGGATCCGTTACAGGTAAATAGGCATTGTAAAAGCCGTAACTGATGACGGTCAACAAGAACAGTGCTCCTATTCGTAATTTATGATTATCAATCATGTAGTTGTACTCCTTACTTACATAGTCTATCTTATTGTACTATAGGGGCGGGAATTATTAAATATAGCTTTTGTTTAATATATTTATTCATTAAAATTGATTTCTATACATTATATAGAATATTGTTTGTAAGGAATACTTGAAATGACTTTTGTGTATACAAGATACATGTTATAATGAACCCATAAATGAAGTGTACGTTATCAAAATTTTACCGTTTTCAAAGACATAGTACATTGGAAAGAAGGCTTATTATGAGAAAAGAACACGATTTTCTAGGTGAGTTAGAAGTAGCTGATGAGCTATACTATGGTGTACAGACAATTCGTGCATTAGAGAACTTCAATATTACGGGGAAACATTTAGACCAGGATTTTATCAAATCTCTGGCGATGGTAAAGAAAGCATCCGCATTGGCGAATATGAAGACGGGTCGCTTAAATGTATCTATCGGTAAAGCTATTGCGCAGGCGGCAGACGAAGTTATCGCCGGTAAATTTAAGGATCAGTTCCCTGTAGATCCGATTCAGGGCGGAGCCGGTACATCCGTCAATATGAACATGAACGAAGTGCTGGCAAATCGAGCTCTTGAAATTTTAGGCCATCCTAAGGGCAGCTATGATATCGTCAGCCCTAATAACCATTGTAATATGGCGCAATCTACAAATGATGCATTTCCTACGGCTATCAAGGTATGTGCCATCTTGAAGACGAAACCGCTTCTTGAAGCGTTACAACGTCTCGTGGACGAATTGGAAAAGAAAGCGGAAGAATACAGTGAAATCTTGAAGATGGGTCGTACTCATCTGCAAGATGCGGTGCCTATTACATTGGGTCAAGAAATGGGTGCCTATGCATCCGGTATACGCCGCGGTATTAAGCGTATTAAATCCGCCGTTGAAGGCGCTCATGTCATCAATATGGGGGCTACTGCGGTAGGCACGGGCCTTAATGCGGAACCTAGTTATATTCATGATGTGGCATATGAACTCAGTGAAGTGGTGGGGGAACCGTTCTACACGGCGGATAACCTTATCGATGCTACGAATAATACGGATATTTTCGCGGATATCTCCAGCGGTATTAAAGTTACCGCATTGGTGCTTATCAAGATGGCCAATGATTTCCGTTTGATGGCATCCGGCCCTCGTTGCGGTATCGGCGAATTGAAACTACCTCCTCGTCAACCGGGTTCATCCATCATGCCGGGTAAGGTTAATCCTGTTATCGCGGAAGTATTGAACCAGGTGTGTTACCAAGTTATCGGTAATGATCTTACCATCACGTTGGCGGTGGAAAACGGTCAGTTTGAATTGAATGTAATGGAACCTGTATTGGCATATAATTTATTTAACAATCTTTGCTACCTCAAAAACGGGGTTAATACATTTGTAGATAAATTATTGGTGGATCTTGAAGTCGATCGGGAACAATGTGAGTACTGGCTCAACCGTTCCGTAGGTATCGTGACGGCATTGTTACCGCATTTAGGATATGAAACGGCATCGGCTCTTGCGAAGGAAGCGTATAAATCGGGCCGTGCTATTCGGGATATCATCTTGGAACAGGGTTTGTTAACGGAAGAAGAAATCAATCATATCTTATCCCCTAAAGAAATGACACGGCCCGGCATTGCCGGTGCTAACCTTTTGAAACATAAGGGGAACTAAACATTCGTTTTTAAATTCGTTGTTAACATGGATACGTCTATGTTTGGTATAATATTAAATGAATGATACATGAAAATCAAAAACTGTCAACCCCTTTGGTTGACAGTTTTTTGCATTACTGATAGAATTATATATTGCAAAAGTAGCGTTTTCTGCTTTTGGATGCAAAAACTATAACACAAATAGTGATGAGGTTTTCTTCCAAGGTTGTGCTTGGGTAACGGGAAGCAAGGTTATTTTAAAAATGAAATGGACCTTGCTTTATTTGACGTTATTCGAGCAGGAAAACTGAGACCTGTAAGATGTCTTTTTCATGCCGTTATAGAAAATGGTAGACCGGTGTGTTTGATAGGGGTGAAAGCAAATATGTTCAAACCTGAACAGGTAGGCAAAAGGACTCGTTATACATATGCAAAAATTAACGAAGTTATTAAGATGCCGCATTTATTGGACATTCAGCGTAAATCGTATGAATGGTTCTTGGAGAGTGGTTTACAAAATATTTTCAACGATATTTCTCCGATTAAAGACAATTCAGGTAATCTAGTACTTTCTTTCGAAGGGTTCAGCTTGGGTGAACCCAAGTATGATATTAATGAATGTAAAAATCGTGACGCTACATATGCGGCGCCACTTCGCGTAAATATTCGCTTGGTAAATAATGATCCGGAAAATATGGACATCAAGGAACAAGAAGTATTTATGGGCGATTTTCCGTTGATGACTGATACGGGTACTTTCATCATCAATGGTGCGGAACGCGTTATCGTATCTCAATTGGTACGTTCTCCTGGGGTGTACTATGGTAAAGAAATCGATACCATGGGTAATCGATTGTATGAGTCCACCGTTATTCCTAATCGCGGTGCGTGGATAGAACTTGAAACAGATGCGAGTGAAGTGGTGTCCGTCCGTATTGACCGAAACCGTAAATTACCGGCAACGGTATTGGTTCGTGCATTAGGCTGGGATACTAATGAAAGTATCCTCGATCTATTCTGGAACGGTGAGACCGGTGAGGACGGATTGCCGGTATATGACGAACGCATCGTTCGCACACTGGAAAAAGACACAACTCAATCTGCTGATGAAGCATTGGTTGAAATTTATAAAAAATTACGTCCCGGCGAACCTCCAACTGTAGAATCCGCTCGTAATTTGTTCGATAACTTATTCTTCGATGCCCGCCGTTATGATTTGGCGCGCGTAGGTCGTTATAAATTAAATAAAAAACTCGGCTGGCGTCAACGTATGTTGGGTCAAACATTGGCGCAACCTATCGTAGATACTGAGACGGGTGAAATTATTCTCGATGCAGGCGTGCAGGTTTCCGAGGAACAATTGGCTGTAGTGGCTGAAAGCCACGTGTTTGACGGTGAAGGCTTTGCAGAGTTCTATATTCAAAATTCTGACGGCACGTCTTCCAAGGTGATTTGCAATAACTGCAATTTACCATATGAACATCGCACGGTTACAAGAGAAGATATGATTGCTAATATTTCGTATTTGCTCAATCTTATGGATGGTGCGGGTCACACTGATGATATCGACCATTTGGGGAACCGTCGCCTTCGTTGCGTAGGTGAATTGCTGCAAAATCAATTCCGTATCGGTTTAACCCGTATGGAACGCGTTGTTCGTGAACGCATGACGATTCAGGAAATTGAATCGATTACACCGCAAGCGTTGATCAATATTCGCCCTGTAGTCGCGGCAATCAAAGAATTCTTCGGTTCCTCCCAGTTGTCCCAGTTTATGGACCAAACAAATCCATTGGCGGAATTGACTCACAAACGTCGTTTATCGGCTCTCGGCCCTGGCGGTTTGTCTCGTGAACGTGCAGGCTTCGAAGTTCGTGACGTGCATCATTCTCATTACGGACGCATGTGTCCGATTGAAACGCCGGAAGGTCCGAACATCGGCTTGATTAACTCTTTGTCCAACTATGCAAAGGTAAATGAATTCGGCTTTATTGAAGCGCCGTATCGCCGCGTTGAAAAAATTTACGGTAAAGGTAAAGAATCCGATACCGTTGTTAAAGTGCGCGTATCTGACAGCGTTGTATACATGACGGCTGATGAAGAAGAAGGAATGACCATCGCTCAGGCGAACTCGCCTATCGATGCGGACGGTTACTTCATGGAGGATCATGTTGCCTGTCGTCGCGGTCATGATGTATTGGAAGTTACACCTGATAAGGTCGACTACATGGACGTTAGTCCGAAAGAAGTTGTATCCATCGGTACAGCTATGATTCCATTCCTTGAAAATGACGATGCTAACCGTGCCTTGATGGGTGCGAACATGCAACGTCAGGCGGTGCCGCTCTTGCGAGCTCAAGCGCCTCTAGTCGGTACAGGTATGGAATATACAGCCGCAACTGACTCCGGTGTCTGCGTATTGGCGCGTGAATCCGGTAAAGTCGTACGTTGCTGGGGTAATGAAATTCACGTTCTTCGCGATGGCGACGGTCGTGTTGATACATACCGTTTGAATAAATTCCTTCGTTCCAACCAATCCACATGCTTTAACCAAAAACCGATCGTCAATCGCGGTGACCACGTTGTAAAGGGTCAGGTGTTGGCTGACGGCCCTGCTACCGACGGCGGTGAATTGGCATTGGGCTACAATGTTCTTGTAGCGTTCATGCCTTGGGAAGGTTATAACTACGAAGATGCTATCCTGCTCAGTGAAGAACTTTGCAAGGAAGATATTTATACATCCATTCATATTGAAGAATACGAATGTGATGCGCGTGACACTAAATTAGGTGCCGAAGAAATTACGCGTGAATTGCCTAATACAGGTGATGATACGCTCAGAAATCTCGACGAAGACGGTATTATCTGCATCGGTGCGGAGGTACATCCAGGGGATATTCTCGTGGGTAAAGCAACACCGAAGGGTGAAACTGAACTTACGCCGGAAGAACGCTTGCTACGTGCAATCTTTGGCGACAAAGAACGCGAAGTACGCGATACTTCCTTGCGCGTGCCTCATGGTGAGTCCGGTAAAGTCGTAGACGTTAAGGTCTTCACTCGTGAAAACGGTGATGAATTGCAACCGGGCGTAAATAAACTCGTCCGCGTATATATCGCTCAAAAACGTAAGATTCACGAAGGCGATAAAATGGCGGGCCGTCATGGTAACAAAGGTGTCGTTTCTCGCGTTATGAGAAAAGAGGACATGCCGTTCCTTCCTGACGGTACACCGGTACAAATCGTGTTGAATCCGTTGGGCGTACCGTCCCGTATGAATATCGGTCAGGTTCTTGAAACTCATTTGGGCTGGGCCGTTCAAGGTCTAGGCATGAAGATTAAAGAAACGGATCTTCATATTCAGAATGTGTTGAAAGAAGCGCGCACCGACAGTTCTTATTGGGATGAAATCGAAGCCGTTCGCGATTTATATGGTGAAATTGAAGCTTTGGAAGCGAAGGTTACAGAAGATGTAACGGCAGATCATTTCGATGAAAATGAAAAAATCATTGATTTGAAAGCGAAAATTCTCAAACATATAGAAAAAGCGGCACAGAAGAAATTCAAAGCTATGGGCGGTGAAGCCCGTTATCAGGAGCTCAAAGCTTTGGAAGCTAAATACAATGCACTTCATATGGAATACTTTGACTCCGAAGAAGAAGCGGCGGAAATGGATCCGGTTCTCGTAGAGGAATTGGCCGCTATCGATAAGGTTAAGAATACCCTTAACGATATTGAATCCGCTGAAGCGAAACGCGTTGAAATCCGCAAAGCATTGGAAGGACTCGGCTATGACTACAAAAAATATGGCATGCCGAAACCGGACGTAGCGGGCATTCATATCGCTACACCTGTATTTGACGGTGCTCATGAAAAAGATGTATTCGAAACATTAGCGATTGCAGGTCGCCCTGATGACGGTAAAACCGTATTATATGACGGTCGTACAGGTGAACCGATGGATAATCGCGTTACGGTCGGGTATGTTTACATGCTTAAACTTCATCATTTGGTTGATGATAAGATTCATGCTCGTTCCACAGGTCCGTATTCCCTTGTTACACAACAGCCGTTGGGCGGTAAAGCTCAATTCGGCGGTCAGCGTTTCGGGGAAATGGAAGTATGGGCTCTTGAAGCCTATGGTGCAGCTTATACACTTCAAGAGTTGTTGACCGTTAAATCCGATGATGTCGTAGGCCGTGTGAAAGCATACGAAAAAATCGTTAAAGGTGAAAATATTCCAGAACCGGGCGTACCTGAGTCCTTTAAAGTATTGCTCAAAGAACTTCAAAGTATCGGTCTTGATGTAAAAATATTGAATGAAGATCAAGAAGAAGTAGTAATGAAAGAACTTGATGACGAAGATGAAGCGGTAGAAACTGGTATTGAAGATGTTATGGACGGCAGTGCTGTTGAAACAGATGAAGTAACAGTTGTAGAACCGGAAGCAGAGGAAGAAGCACCTGCTGATAACGGCGGGGAAGATGATATTCTCAGCCAGTTGGCATATCCTATGGATCAATCCTCTGACGATGAAGACTGAAACTATCTATAGAAGGGAGCGATAGTAGTGCTAGACGTAAATGAATTCGATTCCATGCGAATCGGCTTAGCCTCTCCGGAACAGATCTTGGCATGGTCTCATGGGGAAGTTAAGAAACCAGAAACAATTAACTACCGTACGTTAAAGCCGGAACGTGATGGCCTGTTCTGTGAACGCATTTTCGGACCTACAAAGGATTGGGAATGTCACTGCGGCAAATATAAACGTATCCGTCATAAAGGCGTAGTCTGCGATAAATGTGGTGTTGAAGTTACTCGTGCAAAAGTACGTCGTGAACGTATGGGTCATATTGAATTGGCCACTCCTGTATCTCACATCTGGTACTTTAAAGGTATCCCGTCCCGTATGGGTCTGATCCTTGATGTATCTCCACGTTCTTTGGAACGTGTATTATACTTTGCTTCTTATATCGTAGTAGATCCTGCCGGAACACCATTGGCAAAACGCCAATTGTTATCCGAGCAAGAATATCGTGAATATGAAGCTCAATTTAACGAAGACGGTTATACTATCGGTGGTAAATCCGTCGTTATCGAAACGGTGGCACAACGCAACGAACGTTTGGCCATCGTGCGTGAAGCACAACGAAAAGAACGCTATAATGCGGCGCTTCGCGATGATGCGACGATTCCGGAAGCCGATAAAGAATACGAGGAACTCACTCGTGAAGAACGTTATGAATTAGGCGCTTCCGAAGAAATTCTTTTCGCCTGCATCGATATGGGGGCTGAGGCGGTAAAGGCGCTTTTAGCTGAACTCGATTTAGAAGTATTGAATGCTGAATTGCGTGAAGAATTGAATACGGCCAGCGGTCAACGTAAAATTCGTGCGGTTCGCCGTTTAGAGGTTGTAGAAGCATTCCGCCAATCCGGTAACCGTCCTGAATGGATGATTATGGACGTGGTTCCTGTAATTCCACCTGAATTGCGCCCTATGGTTCAGCTCGATGGAGGTCGTTTTGCTACATCTGACCTCAATGATTTATATCGCCGTGTCATCAATCGTAACAACCGTTTGAAACGATTGCTCGATTTGGGTGCACCTGATATCATCGTGCGCAATGAAAAACGCATGCTTCAGGAAGCGGTGGACGCGTTGATCGACAATGGTCGTCGCGGTCGTCCTGTTACGGGCCCCGGTAACCGTCCGTTGAAATCCTTGTCGGATATGCTCAAGGGTAAACAGGGTCGTTTCCGTCAGAATCTGCTCGGTAAACGTGTTGACTACTCCGGTCGTTCCGTTATCGTAGTAGGCCCTGAACTTAAAATGCATCAATGCGGCCTGCCTAAGGAAATGGCGTTGGAATTGTTCAAACCGTTCGTTATGAAACGTCTGGTTGAACGGGGACAGGCATCCAATATCAAGGCTGCTAAACGCCAGGTTGAAAGAATCGGCCCCGGCGTGTGGGAATCCTTGGAAGAGGTTATCAAGGAACATCCTGTTCTTTTGAACCGCGCCCCTACATTGCACAGACTCGGTATCCAGGCTTTTGAACCGATTCTTTGGGAAGGCCGTGCCATCAAGTTGCATCCGTTAGTATGTACAGCGTTCAACGCCGACTTTGACGGTGACCAAATGGCGTGTCACTTGCCATTGTCCGTTGAAGCACAGGCGGAAGCACGTACATTGATGCTTTCCAGCCATAATATCTTGTCCACTAAAGACGGTAAACCGGTAGCGGTACCGTCTCAGGATATGATCTTGGGTACATACTACTTGACGGTTGTACGCGAAGATACTAAAGACAAGGCAAAAACATTTGCTACCTACGATGAAGTCATGCTTGCCTATGAATCTCATGTCATCGGTTTACAGGATATTCTTTATATCCGTATGCCTGAACATGGTCGTGTGGAAACAACTGCAGGTCGCCTGATCTTCAATAATGCGTTATTCCCTGAATTATGGCAATATGAACAACGTGAAGACGGCACTTATTCCTTGGGCAAGGTTATGGATAAGAAAACCGTCGGCAAATTGGTTGATCAATGCTTCCAGTTGTTCGGTAACGAAAAAACGGCGGAATTATTGGACAGAATCAAGTCCTTGGGCTATTCTTTCGCGCGTCGCGCCGGTATGACCGTAGCGATTGCGGATATCAAAGTACCGGATGTTAAGTTTGATTTACTTGATACGGCGGAACAAGAGGTAGAAAAAGTATCCCGCTTGTACCGTCGCGGTCTCATTACAGAGGAAGAACGATATCGTAAGACCATTCAGTTGTGGACCCAGGCGACAGAAGACGTTACCGATGCCATGATGGATAATATGGCGTGCGATAAAGACGGCTTTAACCCTGTGTATATGATGGCTATCTCCGGTGCCCGCGGTAATAAACAACAGATTCGTCAGCTTGCCGGTATGCGCGGCTTGATGGCGGATCCATCCGGTCGTATCATCGATTTGCCGATTAAGGCTAACTTTAAAGAAGGCTTGACCGTATTGGATTACTTTACGTCCTCTCACGGTGCCCGTAAAGGTTTGGCCGATACGGCGCTCCGTACAGCTGACTCCGGTTACTTGACCCGCCGTCTCGTCGACGTATCTCAGGACGTAATCGTTCGTGAGGATGATTGTGATGTGGTAGGTATCGATCTCGTTCGTGAACGCGCTCGTTTGGCTACATCTTCCCGTCAGGCGTTGGACTTGTTGAAAGACAAGCTTCTTGGCCGCGTGTTGGATAAAGATGTGGTTAATGCGGAAACAGGAGAACTTGTGGTACCTGCGGAAACCGTTCTTGATGAACAATGCTTGACGGATATCGCTGAATCCGGTGTTACATCGATTGCTTTGCGCGGTGTGCATTTAGGCTCTGACAGCGATATCAACCATACTAATCTGGTTCAAAAAATCATTCTTGGTGAAAGCGATGACAGTATCCGTGCAACATTGAAGGAAACTATGGTTCAGAATATGTTGAACAAGGACACTGTAAATGCAATCGTCGACAGCAACGGCGTGGAAATTTTCCCTGCCGATACACGCCTTACGGAAGAAGGCATCGAAGCCATTCTTAACTCCGATGTAAAAGAAGTACAGGTGCGCAACAATGAAATCCACGGTATCGAAGTGGAAGCTATCGTTGAAGGTACCGGTGTTATCGAACCGTTAAAAGACCGTATCGTAGGCCGCATTGCAGCCGAAGAATTGGTTAATAAGAAAACAGGGGAAGTTATCGTTCCTCTTAACGGTGAAATTACGGAAGCATTGGCTGATGAAGTAGTAAAACACTATGAGACTGTCAAGATCCGTTCCGTATTGACCTGCCGGAGCCCTTATGGTGTATGCCGCAAGTGTTACGGTCGCGATTTGGGTACAGGTAACCAGGTTCAAGTCGGTGAAGCCGTAGGTATCATTGCGGCACAATCCATCGGTGAACCGGGTACTCAGTTGACAATGCGTACATTCCATACAGGTGGTGTCGCAGGTGACGATATTACACAAGGTTTGCCACGTGTCGAAGAATTGTTCGAAGCGCGTAAGCCGAAACGTAATGCCATCATCGCCGAAAACGAAGGGACTGTTCGCGTTGTGCCTAACGAAGGTAAAAAAGGCACCAATACAATCTTCATCACCGGTGAAGACGGTATCGAACTTGATTATCTCATCCCTTACGGTTCCCGAATTATCGTTAAAGACGGTGATGTGGTATCCTTGGGGGCCCGTTTGACAGAAGGTTCCATCAACCCTCATGACATCATGCGTGTCATGGGTACGGAAGCGACACAACGTTACCTCGTATACGAAGTGCAGAAGGTATATAAATCCCAAGGTGTAGAAATTAACGATAAACATATCGAAGTTATCGTACGCCAAATGCTTCATAAAGTTAAAATTGAAACTGCCGGCGATGCCGATATGCTTCCGGGGGATATGGTCGACGTTAATACTTTTGATGAAGAAAACCGTCGCCTTACTCTCAACGGGCGTGAAAATGCTACGGGCAAACGCACGTTATTGGGTATTACGAAAGCCGCATTGGCTACGGATTCCTTCTTGTCCGCTGCGTCCTTCCAGGAAACGACACGTGTTCTTACCGACGCTGCCATCAAGGGTAAAATCGATCCATTGTTAGGCTTGAAAGAAAACGTAATTATCGGTAAATTGATTCCTGCCGGTACAGGCATGAGCCGTTACCGTAAGATTGAAGTTGTAAAAAATACACCTGAAATCATTGATATTACGGAAGAGGTTATGTCTGAAGAGTAATCGCTTCGGACAGGCCGCTAGGCCATATTAATTGTATAGACTTGTTGCATCGTTGATACTGTGCGACAGAATAAAAAGGGTGCACCCGTGAGGTGCACCCTTTTGTTATAGCCATATATTGATTTTAAGCTCTATGATTATAGGACTATATAATTATATGCCTGTATAAATTGGGAGCTATATGATATGTGTTAGTGTCATTTGGTGAATTTAAATGATACTTCGTTGATTGCTATTTTATAAAAACTACTCGGCCGCTTCCTCCGCGTCATGAGCCATGATCTCATAACCGACGTCATCCGATAAGGTTAGATATCGTTCATATTGTCGAATGATATCGGTAATGATATCCTCGCGTGTCATATACTGCGCATCATATCCGGCGCGACCGTCACTGAAATATGTCATGGGAATTGCATTTGTGCTTTCCGTAATGTGAGGAATATTGGGATCGTCGATGAGATGATCCGATACCTCCTGTGTAACGAGCTTGATACCGTAGGTAAAGTTACGCATCGATTCCTTTTCGATGGTCAACTCCACGGAGGCATCGTTACCGTTGAATTGTTTGTCAATTCGCGTGGTTAATCCGTATTCCTCGGTTAACTCTTTATTAAGCTGGTACATGGCGGGCAATACGGTCGTTTTCATAAAGGAAATAACATCTTCCGACTGCGTTTGATTGAGTATTTTAGCGAGCCCCTGTTTCCAGTTTTTGCTGTCCCAATAGATGGATGTGGTTGAAAGTTTCGTGTTAAAGTATTGATTATCCGTCAATAATCCCTGCCATAAGCTGTAGCACATGATGACCATCAAAGCTGCAAACGGTAAGGCTAGAATGAGTGTTACCGACTGGAGTACGTTGAGCCCGCCGATGCTGAGCAAGCTGATGGCGAGGAATGCCATCACGGCACCCCACATAGGACATTGCCATTTCGGTGATGGCGTGCCTTTGTCATAAGCGGCGATATTATTTAATACATAAATCCCCGAGTCGGCAGATGTGATGAAAAATAATGCCAATACGATAATCGATAGGAGACTGGTCAAACCGGATAACGGTAAATACTCGAGAAATGCGAAGAGCAGCTGTTCCGGTTTATCGGTTAATGCACCGAGTGCGCCGTTTGCCACGCTTTCATCAATATAAATGGCGGTATTGCCGAAGATGGTGAACCAGACGATGGTGAATACGGTGGGAATGATGAGAACGCCGAAGATGAATTCTCGAATTGTTCGACCTCTTGAGATTCGTGCGATGAACATGCCGACGAATGGCGCCCAAGATAACCACCATGCCCAAAACAGTATGGTCCAGCTGAAAAACCATGGGCGGTTTTCCGGCGTGTAGATAGATGTATAGAAGCTTTGTCCCAGAATATGTGACAGATAATAGCCGAAGTTTTCCACCATGGAGTTTAGTAGAAGCAATGTGGGACCGGCACAGAGAACAAAGAGCATTAAGACTAATGCAACGGATATATTGACTTCGCTTAGCAGTTTGACGCCCTTATCGATACCTGTAACGGCTGATAAAACGGCGATGGACATAATGACGATGATGATGACCGTTTGTGCGGGAAAGTCGTTAGCGGAAATGACGTCAATATATAGAAAGCCCGCACCTAATTGGGCGGCACCGAATCCTAACGTGGTCACAATCCCTAATAGAGTTACGCAAAGTGCGATAATATCGATGATATGCCCTCGTGAACCGTTGATCTTATCTTTCCACAACGGATAGAAGCATGAGCGTAGCGCTAGGGGCAGTTTATAACGGAAACCGAAATATGCCAGTGCTAAAGCCATGATGCCGTATACAGTCCATGCGTTGATGCCCCAGTGGAAAATGGAGCGGAATAGAGCCTCCTTGGCGCTCGGTGCACCGTCGACGAGACCTATGGCGGAGTGATAATGCGAGAGCGGTTCAGCAGTACCGAAGAACATGAGACCTACACCGGTACCGGCCGCAAATAGCATGGCGAGCCAAGCTGTATAAGAGAATTCAGCTTCCTCGTCGTCGCTGCCGAGTTTAATATCGCCCAACGAACTGAGTGCTAGAAATATGCTGAAGATAAAGAAGAGACTGATTGCTAAAATGTAAAACCAGCTGAAATCTTCAAATATGATATCTCGAACCCCTTGGAGGATCGTTTGAGATATTTGCGGAATCAGAAGGGCGCATAAGCTCAGCCCTAAAACGATAGACAAGCTACCTATGATTACAGGTGGATTGAAGTTTGAATAACGTTTGATGAGTTGGATCATATAATCTCCTTTCTATAATAATCTATAATTACAAATATTTGTTCTATATAAATTTATATCATACTAAAATGGTGTTTATATTAATTTTGCATAATTGGTAAAAGAAAAAATAATAGCGCATGTATAGAATGAGTAAATATTCGCCAAAATAATCAAATGTGAATAAAAATTCTTTCTGTGTTTATAAAATGAAGAAGCGTGAAACACACGGATGAGTGTGCATATAAAATGCAGATAAATAGCGGTGTAAGACGTTGAAAATCGTTTGACATGGTCTTGCGTAATTGATATACTTACATAGTGCTCTGGGCATGGTATGCCTAATCAGCATAATTTCGTAAGGAGAATTAGTACAATGGACATTGCCCATCTGAAGTCGGTGAACAAAACAATCGGTGCCAAGCAAACATTGAAACAAATTGCTAAAGGTACTGTGAAGTATGTGTTCCTGGGCTGTGATAGTGATGAACGTGTGGTACAGCCTTTACGGACTGCTTGTGAAGAACAGGGAATACCTGTGAATGACGAGCACACCATGGATGATCTCGGACGTGCGTGTCGCATCAAGGTGCGCGCTACGGCGGTGGGAATCCTGCGTTGATCTCGGTAATATCCGATGTAACACTTTGTTATGGCGGATCAATTATAAATCTCAAATTTGGAAAGGAGGTGCCCAAATGCCAACAATTAATCAGCTAGTACGCAAAGGTCGCGAAAGCATGACTAAAAAGTCTGATGCTCCAGCACTTCAAGAAAGCCCACAAAAACGTGGTGTATGTACTCGTGTGTACACAGCTACTCCAAAGAAACCAAACTCCGCGCTTCGTAAAGTTGCCCGTGTACGTTTGACAAACGCTATTGAAGTAACTGCTTACATTCCAGGCATTGGTCACAATTTACAAGAACACAGTGTTGTACTTATCAGAGGCGGTCGTGTTAAAGACCTTCCAGGTGTGCGTTATCACATTGTTCGTGGTGCATTGGATACAGCTGGCGTACAAAACCGTATGCAAAGTCGTTCCAAATACGGCGCGAAAAAAGCTAAAAAATAATTTTAGCCATTAAACAAAATTAACACACATCTAATAAAGGAGGAATTGAACATGCCAAGAAAAGGCCCTGTTCCGAAACGTGATGTACTTCCAGATCCGGTGTACAACAGCAAATTAGTTACACGTTTCATCAACAAAGTTATGTACGATGGCAAAAAAGGCATTGCTGAAACTATCGTATATGATGCATTTGAAATTATTCGTTCCAAAATGGGTCAGGACCCAATGGAAGTTTTTGATCAAGCATTGAAAAATGTTATGCCTGTACTTGAAGTGCGCGCTCGCCGTATCGGTGGTGCTAACTATCAGGTACCAGTTGAAGTTCGCGCTGATCGCCGTCAAACCCTAGGTATTCGTTGGGTTGTAAACTACGCTCGTCTTCGTGGTGAACGCACTATGAAAGAACGCTTAGCAGGCGAATTGATGGACGCTTTCAACAATGCAGGCGCTGCAATCAAGAAAAAAGAAGATACTCATAAAATGGCAGAAGCTAATAAAGCATTTGCTCATTATCGTTGGTAATAAGAGGAGTTGACAACTGTGGCAAGAGAGTTTTCCTTAGCAAAAACTCGTAATATCGGTATTATGGCTCACATTGATGCCGGTAAAACAACTACTACAGAACGTATCCTCTACTATACAGGTATCGTTCACAAGATCGGCGAAGTACACGAAGGTGCTGCTACGATGGACTGGATGGAGCAAGAGCAAGAACGTGGTATCACAATCACTTCTGCTGCAACAACTTGTCAATGGAAAGAACATCGTATTAACATCATCGATACTCCTGGTCACGTTGACTTTACTGTAGAAGTAGAACGTTCTCTACGTGTTCTTGATGGTTCCGTAGCGGTGTTCAGTGCCAAAGGCGGCGTTGAACCTCAATCCGAAACTGTATGGCGTCAAGCGTCTAACTACGGTGTACCTCGTATTGCTTATGTAAATAAGATGGATACGATCGGTGCTGACTTCTTTAACGTAGTTGACATGATGAAAACCCGTTTGGGTGCAAATTCCGTAGCGATTCAAGTGCCGATCGGCGCCGAAGATACTTTCCAAGGTATCATCGATTTGATGACTATGAAAGCGGAAATTTACAAATCCGATGACGGTAAAGAATTTGAAATCACTGATATCCCGGCTGAATATCAAGAAGTGGCGGAAGCTCGTCGCGAAATGATGATCGATGCTATCGCTGAAACTGATGACGATATCATGATGAAATATTTGGAAGGCGAAGAAATCTCCATAGAAGAATTGAAAGCAGCGATGCGTAAAGCCGTTATCGCTAATCAATTATTCCCGGTTCTTTGCGGTTCTTCCTACAAAAACAAAGGTGTGCAAATGTTGTTGGACGCTGTCATCGATTACATGCCTGCTCCAATCGATATTCCACCTATTAAGGGTGTTGTTCCTGGTACTGAAGAAGAAACAACTCGTCCTTCTTCCGATGAAGAGCCATTCTCCGCATTGGCATTCAAAATCATGGCTGACCCTTATGTTGGTAAATTAGCGTTCTTCCGTGTGTACTCCGGTACATTGGAATCCGGTTCTTACGTTTTCAACTCCACTAAAGGTAAGAAAGAACGTATTGGCCGCATTCTTCAAATGCACGCTAACTCCCGTAAAGAAATTGAACGCGTATATTCCGGTGATATCGCTGCGGCGGTCGGTTTGAAGGATACCACTACAGGCGACACATTGTGTGATGAAAAAGCTCCTGTAATCCTTGAATCCATGGAATTCCCGGAACCGGTTATCTCCGTTGCCGTTGAACCTAAAACAAAAGCTGACCAAGAAAAAATGGGTACGGCTCTTGCTCGTTTGGCGGAAGAAGATCCTACTTTCAAAGTTCGCACCGATGAAGAAACAGGTCAAACAATTATTTCCGGTATGGGTGAGCTTCACTTGGATATCATCGTTGACCGTATGCATCGTGAATTCAAAGTAGACTGTAACGTAGGTAAACCTCAAGTTGCGTACCGCGAAACTATCCGCAAGTCTGTTAAGGCTGAAGGTAAGTTCGTACGCCAGTCCGGTGGTCGTGGTCAATATGGTCACTGCTGGTTGGAATTGATTCCTCAAGAACCGGGCGCTGGCTTTGAATTTGAAAACAAGGTCGTAGGTGGTGCGATTCCTCGTGAATACATCGGACCTGTTGAAAACGGTGTTAAAGAAGCTATGGAAACCGGTGTTATCGCCGGATATCCAATGGTTGACATCAAAGTTATCGTATTCGACGGCTCTTACCATGACGTTGACTCCAACGAAATGGCCTTCAAAATCGCCGGTTCTATGGGCTTTAAAGAAGGTGCTCGCAAAGCGGACCCTGCATTGCTTGAACCGTACATGGCCGTAGAAGTGGACGTTCCTGAAGAATATATGGGCGACGTAATCGGTGACTTGAACTCCCGTCGTGGTCGTATGGACGGCATGGAAGCTCGTAATGGTAACCAACATATCAAAGCATATGTTCCGTTGAGTGAAATGTTCGGTTACGCAACTGATCTTCGTTCCAAAACGCAAGGTCGCGGTAACTACTCCATGACATTCGATCATTATGAAGAAGTTCCTAAGAAAATTGCTGAAGAAATTCAAGCAAAGAAAAATGGTTAATCTCACATTTGATTAATAGAATTACTATTTTCCTCGGAGGATAATTTAAAATGGCTAAA
>NZ_AZYX01000010.1:0-11460 GCF_000517785.1 Veillonella sp. AS16
AGTATCTTTCAAACCTACAGTATACGTTTTAGCTTTAGTTACATTGTCGATGCTTTCATCAACTTTAATGTTTTTACCTTCAGCTACCTTCGTATTTGCTGCGGAGGCACTGTTGGATACTTCTTTCAACTGTTTAAGGTTAACTGCATCGCTGTCATCTGTACCGGCTTTCACGTTTTTGATTTGTGTATTGTTAGCATCAAAACCGTTATTTGTAACAAATGTTTTACCACCCACTGTCAAACCGTTGTTGTTGATAACTGTTTGACCTGTAGTTACGCTGTCCAAACCTTTAAGGTCTTTCGCCAAGCGAGCTTTCAAATCGTTGGAACCGTCGGATACAACACCGATGTTGTCCTCTGCAGTCAATTTGGATGGATCCGTAATGCCACCTTTAACGTTTACTTGTTCACCAAGTTTTTTATTGATTACGTTACCGGAGTCACCACCGAATTTCATGCCTTTATTGATCAATTCTTCTTTAGTTTTGAACAATTGGCTGCCGTTGATAGCATCTTTGGATGTAGCTGTTACAGCACCGTCTTTTACATTTGTAATTATAGTGCCGTCAGCACCTTCCAATGTTACCTTGGTTTTATCTACAACACCGTTTTTGATGTCATATTTAACAGCGCGATCTGTCAATTCATCTACGGATTTTTTGGAAGCGATGTTATTAATCGTTACCTGTTCTTTTTTATCGGCATGGTTTTTATCCTCTACAGTCAAGGTTACTTCACCATTGTCGTTTACCTTGTAGGAACCGTCACCACCGGAGTTTCTTACAAGACGATAATCAGTTGCACTGCTACCTTGTTGAGTAATTTGTTCGCTAACTTTTTTCAACTGATCTTCAGTCGCTGCACGACCGGATACGATAGATGTGGAATCCCAGCTTTTATTGCCCAAATTGGTTACATAATTACCGGTTTCGCTTGCATGTTTCGTATTTTGAACAGTTTGAGCGCCCATTACAACGCCACCGGCTGTTACTCTGCCTTTAGTACCATCAAGAACTACTTGATTGTTAGCGCTGCCCAATGTCACCTTGTCGTTCAAACGAAGATCATACTTAGCACCTTCAGTGCTTGTAGCAGGGGTTGTTGTCAATTTAAGGTTATCATCGGAAACAGTTACTTTCGAATGTTTGCCTGCTTCTGTTTTTACTTCATGCAATTGACTGCCGTTTACAGCATCTGTGGAAGTGGAGGAAACTTCGCCGGCTTTCAAATTAGTAATTGTTGTGCCGCCTTGACCTTCCAACGTAACCTTGTTTTTATTAACAGTTGCACCGTTAAGATCATATTTAACAACGCGGTCCGCCAATTTATCCAAGTCAGTTTTGGATGCGATATTGTTGATTGTTACCGTATTAGCAGGATTGTTAGGATGAGCTTCATCTTTAACCTGTAAATCAACTTTGTTGTTTTCTACGGAGTAGGAACCGTCCGCAGATTTTGTATTGTTGATCAAACGGTAATCTGTTTTAGCCGCATTAGTAGTCTTGATTTCATCAGACACTTTTTTCAACTGATCTTCAGTGGCAGCACGACCGGATGTGATTGTAGGGTTCTGAACATTCCATTCTTTGTTGTCCAAACCTGTTACATAGTTTTTACCGTCGTTATGTTTACCCATGCGAACAGAACCAGCAGTTACGCTGTTCAAGCCGGTTAGGTCTTTTGCCAACTTAACATTAAGGTTACCGTCTTTAGCTACAACGCCGATATTGTTGTCTGTTAAAGCACCGGCATTTGCACCGCCTGTAACACCCAATGTATCGCCAAGTTGTTTATTGATTTTAACATTGTCATCGCCTTGGAAGCTCAAGCCTTTAGCGATTTTATTAGTGTTATTTGTGATATTGGTGGTGTTAATATCTTGTTGCTCTTTGGAAGCGAGGTTCGTCAACTTAACTTGTGTAGGGTTGGAACCGTCAGCATCCGCAACAGTCAATGTCATACTACCGTCAGCAGCCACTTTATATTCGCCGTTGCTGCCAGGTGCAGGGTTTGCAATTAAACGATAGTCGGTTTTGGAAAGACCGTTAGAAATTTTAGAAATATCAACATCGAATGTCTGATTATCATTGCGTGTCAATGTCAATTTCTTACCGTCGTTGGATACAGCACCGGATGTAACATAGGTATTTTTCAAACCTGTTACTTCAGCCGTCAAACCGTTTGTACCGGTCATGTTAATCTTACCGTTACCATTCGCTTCATAACTGGCTGTACCGCGTTGCAAATATTTATCATATCTAGCCGCAATACGAGAAATATCGCCGATATTAGCACCATTAGAATCGATATCGCCACCGGATTTTACATTGGTGATTTGATTACCACCGGCATTGATGCCGGTTTTGCTCATAGAAACTTTGCCGGTTGTAACGGAGTTGAAGTTTGCGTCATCAACAGTTGCAACCGTAACATTGTCTCCGGCGCCTTCTAATTTAATATTTTTACCGGCATTAAAGTTCACCGTACGATTAGGAGCTTTTACGTCTTTAACCTTTTGGCCATTAACTTGAAGTTCCCAACCTTGGTTTACGGATTGGATTGCTTCATGAACAGTGTTTTTACCGGTATCACCGATATTGTTCATGGTGATTTTACCGTTCTGGTCAACTTGAGCATTACCGCCCAAGATGTTCTTAGTACTGTTAGCTATATTACCTACTGCATTAGCAACGCCATATAACTGGCTACCGTTAATAGCATCTGTAGATGTTGCATTCACACGGCCGGCAGCAACGTTTGTGATCGTACGTTTTGTAGAATCATTACCTACGCTAACTGTGGAATCAGCAGTACCACCTGCATAGTTGTATTTCAAGCCGTTAATTGTTTCACTAGCTGTGCTTACAGGAGCAGCTGTTTCAGATTTAGCGCCTAATGCAACGCCACGTACGTCATTTACTTTTGCTTTGCTGCCGAGTGCTAAACCTTCATTGGCCTGTACACTTGCTTCACTACCGATTGCTACAGCATCAGTTACTTCTTTTTTTGCTTTAAGTTGAGTGATTAATTGATCGTTATCTTTATAAACGCGGCTATCACGTACACGTTCTAATGTACCGGCTTGAGCGCTTACGCCCAATGCAATGGAACGAGAACCGGTTGCTTGTGCATCATCACCGATAGCTACAACATTTTTCTTGTCCCCATCCTGAGTACTTAACGCGCTAGCTTCACGACCCATAGCAATAGAGCCGTAACCTTCAGAATGTGCATTGTTACCGATAGCTGTAGAACGTTCACCTAATGCCCATGCCGCATTACCTGCAGCTACAGAGGAACCGCCCAATGCATAAGTATCATTACCCAATGCCACACCGGAACCGCCATGAGCACGTGCAGAGTTACCTACGGCAACGGAGTTATTTACTTTATATTGAGGATCATCTTTAATACCAGATTCAGCATTATTACCGATAGCAATGCCTTCTAAGGCACGAGCCTGTGCATTATTACCAATAGCTACCGCATTATCGCGATAATGAGCCGCACTACTACCGATGGCTACACCTTGTAAACCTTGTGACATAGCAGAGCTACCGATAGCTATGCCTTTCACAAAAGGCTCATTATTACGATTTTTCCCCGTCTCTACTCGAGCCTCATTTCCCATAGCGATACTATCATTCGCATTAGCATTAGCCTTTCGGCCAATAGCTAGTGAATTGTCACCTGACGCATTAGATTCCTGTCCTAACGCATTGGAATATCTACCGGAAACAGTATTTTTAAATCCGGCAGCCAAACCATGATCAGCGGTGATGATATTTTGGGTACCAAAGGCACTGGAAAAGTCAGCCGGTTTTACCGGGATTTTATCCTCCACATCAGTCTCTTTATGAAAAGGATGTTTCCTAAATTCCCCAACTCTATTATGGCTACCATATCCGCTTACTTGAGCTCCATATACAGCATTATTATCCCCAAACGCCATAGCACGTCCGCCACCATCTGCGGTAGTAGCCGCTCTTCTCCCCGATTGATCAATGGATGTCAACGTTCCATATACATCATTACCTTCCCCGAATGCATCGGAATGTTTCCCATTGACATAGTTCTGATTACCAAAAGCACCGGAACTTCCATATTGACTGGCAACAATATTCTGTTGACCTACAGCCACATTACCAGGTCCATCTATATATGTTCGCGACACCTCATTTTTATATGTCGGATTTTTCGATGAATCGGTAGAAACCCCGTCTATCCAATTTGGTGCCGCATCAACACCCGAAATTAACCCGCTACCGCAGGTCAACACCATAGCCGCCAAGCCAACTCTTACGGATGCTTTAGCGGAATTGCTAACAAAGCTTTTAGAGCCACGAGAATGACTCTTTGCGATTTCAGATACAACGACATAGGCGCCACGTACCTGACTCCAAATTACCCTATAAATACGATTCATTTAGTAGTACCTACCTTTCACACAGTTTTATAAGGGATTCTAAAACTTACACCAAAACACTAAATAATAAATTTTTCATCAAAAATTTAATTACTATACATATAAAATATCAGATTAGTTTATGAATGTAAATATATTTCTCATGATATACTCATTCATTTTCATAAATTTAACTTCATTTTACATTTATGAATTTACAAACCATCGGGAAACATATTTCCAATCATAGGAACCTTGTTGTTACAAGGCCAAACAACACATAACACTTAATACTAATGATTTTATAGTAAATTAATCACATTCATAATTTTCGATTAAAAAATATATGTGTTGTATTATACACTATTATGAAAAATTTGTGAAGTCAAATACAAAGAAAGAACGAAAGTCCTTTTAGAGAGGACTCCCGTTCTTTCATTTTAGGTACCATATTAAGTTAAAATCATCTTATTTTCATGGGTATTTTATGGTACATATACTCATTTTTACCACATGAATTCTAGATGAAATAACGATGAATTACATGCCCAATCGGCTCATAATTAGAGCTAATTGACGCTTCGTTTCTTCATTATCTTTCTGTAGACGAAGATTGTCTTCTTTCAATGCCGCATAATCGGCCGTCAATTGTTCGTCATGTGCTTTCATACGAGCATTTTCAGCTTTCAAAGCAGTCATTTCATCCTGCATTACGTACATGGAGCTGATCGGACCGCCCTTGTAACGTTCAGGAATCGCTTTCTTCGCATCGGAGTTACCGAATTTGTGAGTTACACCGGCATTTACCATGTTATGATGAGCGCCCACAGACATGCCTACATGGAACATCGTATCTTCCGCCGTGTAATGGGCAACGCCCAGAGCCGCCGCCGTTTCACCGCGATAGTTGCCGATACCGGCCATCACTTGAGTCGGTTCCAACGGATCATATTGAATAGGTTTCAGCGCTGAAAGTGCCGCCGCATGAGCGCCTACACGTTGTGTTTCGCCCGCTACGGAATTAATCGCATTAGTGAGGCCGTCCGTAGCACCTTTCAATTGATTTACATTAACCGCATCAGTACCATTTACACCAGGTCCGACATTAGTAATCGTATTACCGCCGTTATTTAAGCCGTCCTTAGTAAGACTTACGTTGTTACCGCCGGCAGGTGTAATCGTTACACCGCCACCGTTCACAACGGTAGCGTTACCTGCATCATCCTTAGTCGTTACAGTTTCAAGGCCCTTCAAGTCTTTCGCCATACGAACCTTGAGGTTGCCCGTACCGTCGGATACGACGCCCAAGTTATCTTCGGATGTCAACTTATTAGTATCTGTAATGCCGCCGACTACGTTCACCTGTTCATTAAGCTTTTTGTTGATTACATTACCGCTATCACCGCCGTATTTCATACCGTCATCTTTGGTTGCCACCTGATGGGTCTTACCGTTTTCATCCTGGTATTTAATACGCGTGATTTCGTTACCGTTGAGATCAGGGGCACCTTTATCGACAGTGATATCCGCATTGCGGCCGTCTTGACCGGTTAAGCCGATATGACCGACTCCGTCCTTTCCGGACATGGATACAGCATCTTTACCGTCCTTACCTGTGATACCTACCTTGCCATCCGTACCGTCAGCGCCATTAGGGCCTGTAATGGATACGCCGTCTTGACCGTTTTTGCCGACTTTCACCTTGTCAGCATTGACCGTATCGGTAGTGACCGTCTTGGTAGTGATACTGTCAGCCTTGAGGTTCTTAGCCATCTTGATGTTGATATTACCATCTTGATCGGCTACAGTTTTGATATTTTCACCGGAATAATCGCTATCGGCCCCTTGTCCTTCACCTTTAATGGTAACCTTTTGACCTAAATCACGATGGAATTCACCTGTATTGCCGGCGAAATTCATACCTTTTTTCGTGATTTCATCACCTAGGTTAGTAATCTTATTATCTAAGGATTTGTGAGATTTTTGCAATTGGTCTTCTGTAGCAGCACGACCGCTTGTGATGTTGTCAGGATCCCAATCTTTGTTTTCCAGACCCGTCACATGACCGTCCTTACCGTCAACAGATACCTTACCTGCCGCAATCTTGCCATCTTTACCGTCGATAGTTACCTTATCACCGGCCTTAATCGTACCGTTTGCACCGTCGATTGCAACATTGCCGGCCTTGATTGTCCCCTTATCACCATCGATTTCAACTTTATCACCCGCTTTGATGGTGCCTTTGTTGCCGTCGATTGTAACTTGATCACCAGCTTTGATTGTACCTGTAGTACCGTCGATTGCAACTTTCTTCGTAGCATCTTTGCCTAATGTTATTGTATCTTTAAGACTTACTTCATAGTTCTTAGGGCCAGTTTTATTGTTACTAGGTGTAACAGTAATATTATCACTGCCAGATACTGTCGTAGTTGCGTCCGCTGCAGCTTTATCCAATTGAGATTTATTAACTGCATCGTTAGGATCTGTGCCGTCAGCTACATTCGTAATCTTGTTACCGCCGTTATTTAAGCCGTCTTTTGTAAGACTCACTGCATTGCCACCCGCACGATTGATTGTCATACCATCACCATTGATAACAGTATTATTGCCGCCATTTGTGAAAGTAGCAGACGTCAAGCCTCTCAATTCTTTCGCCAAGCGCAATTTCAATGTATCGGAACCGTCAGAAACAACACCGATGTTGTCTTCGGTAGCTAATTTGCTTTCATCGGTGATACCACCCTTAACATTTACTTGGTTGTTAAGTTTCTTTTTAATTACATTGCCTGTATCGCCGCCATACATCATACCATCGTCCATGGTCGCCACTTGGTGTTCGCCGTTTTTGTCCTGGTAAACAATGCGCGTAATACCGTTAGCACCGTCTACGCCGTTTGCACCTTTTACGCCTTTAGCCGCATCATCATAGCCGTTCTTCACGGACATATCAATACCGTTTGTACCGTCAATGCCATTCGTACCTGCAGGGCCTGTCAAGCCGATATGACCTACGCCGTTCTTACCGGAGATAGATACTGCATCTTTGCCGTCTTTACCGACCTTCACGGATTCAGCTTTAAGGTTTTTATTCATCTTCACGTCGATAGTCGTGTTACCTGTCGCCGCATCCTGTTTAATGAAAGTTTTAATATTTTCACCGCTATAGTCACCATCGGCAGCTTTACCTTCACCTTGAACAGTAACAGTAGAGCCAAGCTTATTAATTTGTTCGCCCCCTACATTTGCATTGAATTTAAGGCCTTTATTAGTCAACGCGTCCGCATTATCCTTGATTTTATCATTCAAGTAGTCCACATTAACAGCTTCGCTGCCGTCATTGCCTGTCGCATACGCCAAGTTCGTCACATGTGTGCCGCTTTGTTTATTATTATAGGCAGGGCCTTCGTAAGTTACCTTGGATTTATCCGGATTACCCGCAGGATCCAAATCATACTTAACAGCACGGTCTGTCAATTTATCAAGGCCGGATTTAGAAGCAACGTCCTTAATCTTGACTGTTTCTTTTGTACCCGGATGATTTTTGTCTTCCACGGTCAAATCGATGTTGCCGTTGTCATCAACCTTGTAAGCACCATCGGCTTCACTAGCATTTTTCACCAAACGGAAGTCCGTAGCATTAGCACCCTGTTTCTTAACTTCATCGCTAACTGTTTTCAACTGGTCTTCCGTAGCAGCACGGCCGGATGCGATTGCAGGATTATCGATATCCCAATCCTTATTATCGAGGCCTGTTACATAATTACCGTTATTACCAGGGTTCGCACCATCAGCCTGTTTACCCATGGTCACAGTGCCGGCTTTCACAGTATCGGATGCCGTTACGGATTGCAAACCTGTTAAATTCTTAGCCAATTGCAATTGTAATTTTGCATTGCCGTCAGCGTCGACCGCCGCAGATGTAACACCGATATTATTTCCGGTTGCCAAATCAGCCGCATTTGTCACACCGCCCGTTATGTTCACTTGTTTGTTGAGCTTAACATTGGAGGTAACACCCATGTCACCTTTAAATTTAAGGCCGTCATTCAAGGTTGCCACTTCTTCGTTCGTGCCGTCAGGTTTTTGGTACGCAATACGAGTTGTCGTCGTACCAGGAGCACCGTCTACACCGGGTTGACCGTCACGAGTGATGGAAATGTTAGTCGTTACGCCGTCTTTACCGTTAATACCGATTTTACCGTCTTTGCCGTTTGCACCGGTAGCGGTAATTGTTTCGGCTTTAAGGTCTTTACCGAGTTTCACATCAATTGTGCTGTCGCCGTTACCGTCTTGAGAGATTTCCGTAATAATGTTGGAATTATCACCTTTAACGGTCACTTTGGAGCCCAATTTATTTGTTTTCTCGCCGCCGTTGTTAGCATCGAATTTCAAGCCTTTATTAGTTAATGTGTCTTCACTGTCCTTGATTTTATCTTTCAAGTAATCCACATTAACCGCTTCGCTGCCGTCATTACCTGTCGCATACGCCACATTCGACACATGCGTGCCGCCTTGTTTGTTATTGTATGTAGGGCCTTCGTAAGTTACCTTGGATTTATCAGGGTTACCCGCAGGATCCAAATCATACTTAACCGCACGATCATTCAATTTATCAAGGCCGGATTTAGAGGCAACATCCTTAATCTTAACAGTTTCTTTTTGACCTGCATGGTTTTTATCCTCTACAGTTAAGTCAACATCGCCGTTAGAATCAACTGTATAGGCGCCGTCTGCAGCTGTCGAATTTGCAACTAAACGATAGTCCGTAGAAGCAGCACCTTGATTTTTAATTACATCACTGATCTTTTTCAACTGATCTTCTGTAGCGGCGCGACCATTTACAGGATTAGATGTATTTACATCCCAATCCTGATTATCAAGACCGGTTACATAGTTCTTAGAATCAGCGTGTTTCCCCATCGTTACACCGCCGGCTTTCACGGTATCTGTAGCCGTCAATGTTTGAACATTAAGGTTTTTGTTCAATTTAACGCCGATTGTAGTATCATCGCCGGTTTGCGTAATTTCAGTAGTGATATTACCATCACCATTTACTGTTACTTTAGAACCAAGTTTGTTCGTTTTTTCATCGTTATTATCAGCGTTAAAACGAAGGCCCTTGTTGATAAGTTCATTTTTAGCATCAGTGATATTAGTATTTAATTCGTTTTTAGCATCGTGTAATTGACCGCCGTTTACAGCGTCCTTACTGCCTGCGCCTACAGTACCATCAGCAACATTGGTAATCTTTTGGTCGTTCGCATTGAGACCTGTTGAAGATACATAATTCTTGCCACCTACGGTCAAACCGCCGTTATCAATCTTAGTATTACCAGCTGTAACACTGTCTAATCCCGTCAATGTTTTAGCTAATTTTACATTCAATGTGCCATTGCCATCGGATTCAACACCGATATTACCGTCAGATAATGTGCCTGTAGCGCTGCCTTTAACAGATAGTTTTTCACCTAATTTTTTATTGATAACTTCACCAGAGTCACCATCAAAGTTCAAGCCTTTATCAAGAGTTGTATTGATAGTATTGATATCTTGTTTATTGTTATCGATAGCAGTCTTATTAGTGTTAACTTTAGTATTTACCGCTTTCAACTGATCTTCAGTAGCACCGCGACCGGATACAGCTACAGGATTATCCACATTCCAATCCGTATTCGTGAGGCCTGTCACATGACCTGTATCACCATCTACGGTTACAGGGTTCGTTGTACCTACGTTAATTTTATTACCGAGACCGACAGTATATTCCTTACCGCCTGCCGCATTTGTACCTTCCGTTACGGTTACATTCGCATCCTTCGCTTTCACAGTGGATGCCTTCGCAGTACCGTTGATAGCTTTTTGTAACTGACCGTAGTTGACTGCATCATTAGGATTGCTGCCGTCCGCCACGTTGGTAATCTTTTGATTGTTCGCATCGATGCCGTTCGGCGTTACATAGGTCTTACCGCCTACAGTCAAGCCGTCGTTGTCGATTGTTGTACCGCCGGCAGTAACGCTTTCTAGACCGGTTAACGTTTTCGCCAATTTTAGATTCAATGTACCGTTGCCGTCAGATTCAACACCGATATTACCGTCGGACAATGTGCCTGTAGCACCGCCTTTCACAGTTACGGTATCACCTAATTGTCTGTTACTTACAGCACCTGTATCGCCAGCAAAATTCAAGCCTTTATTAATTTTTGTATTAATAGTGGAGATGTCTTGCTTGTTTTTAGCGATATCACCTGTATTTTTAGTGATATTTTGTGCATTATTTGCAATATTCTGTTTATTCTGAGCAATATCGCCTGCATTTTTAGTGATATTCGTTGTATTCTTATCGATAGAGGATTTATTAGTATTAGCTTTATCATTAACCGTTTTCAACTGATCTTCTGTAGCGGCACGCCCAGGTACAGCCACTGGATTATCTACACTCCAGTCTTTATTTTGAAGTCCTGTTACATGGCCTGTAGTACCGTCAATAGTTACAGGATTTGCTGTACCTATTTTCATGGTATTCCCCAAAGTCATATTAATAGTGGTATCACCATTAGCTTGTGTAATTTCCGTATTGATATTGTTACCGTCGCCTTTAATAGTAACTTTAGAGCCTAATTTATTATTTTTCGCGCCGCCTGTATTAGCATCGAAATTAAGCCCTCTTTCAACTTCTTCTTTTACAGCATGTAACTGACTACCATTAATAGCATCTGTACTATTAGCATCGATACGACCGGCAGCTAAATTAGTGATTGTACGATAATATTTCTTAATACCTGCCACACCTGCTACATTATTAGCACCGATACTTACGGTACCTTGAGCCGTACCGCCGGCAAATGTCTTATTGACACCGTTAACAGTTGCATTCGGCGTACTTACTACAGTTTCAGTCGTTGAGTTAGTACCTAACGCTACGGAATTAGCCTGATCCACACGGGCATTATTCCCCATAACAAAAGAATCCATAGCCGTCGCATATGCCCAGTTACCTAACGCCATGCTGCCCTTTGCGGATACAGTGGAGTTATTACCCATGATATGGGCACC
>NZ_AZYX01000011.1:0-96850 GCF_000517785.1 Veillonella sp. AS16
CGCAACCGCAACCGCAACCGCAACCGCAACCGCAACCCAGGATACACCATTGCTCGAGTTCCGCAATGTTACGTTCCGCTACGATAATGCGGAATCACCTGCCCTAGAAAATATTTCCTTTAGCGCTTATCGCTGCAGCCATGTTTGAAGTCTCCGCTCCGGTTTTACTCGGTAAAATTGTAGATGCTATCGTCAGCGGTTTGAAAACGGATCAAGATATTAATACAATTATATCTTCGATAGATACCATCATTCTCCGGCTCATCGCCATCTACAGCGGTCATGCATTATTTACATACTGCGGCGAATATATGATGGCTTCCATCGGTTCCAAAACAGTATTAGCATTACGTACACGTATGAGTACTCATTTATATTCATTGCCAATTAAATACTTTCACGATCACCGACGAGGAGACCTATTAAGCCGCCTCACATCTGATTTAGATACCGTTGCGGAAACAATAGGTGAAGGTGTGCCGGGCCTCATATCCGCCATTATCGGTATCATCGGCGCCACGGCTATGATGCTCTGGATCAGCCCTATTTTAGGAGCATCCATCATCGTCATTATATGTATCGGTATCGTATGTTTAACGTGGCTATCTAAACGAGCCCGCCGCATCTATCTTAGAAATCAGAATGCATTGGGAGCTTTCAACAGCGGCATTGAAGAAATTGTTATAGGCAAACCGATTATTCAGACCTTTGGTCTAGAAGAGACTACAACGGGTCAGATAAATGAATTGAACAACAACCTATTCAAAAGTATGCGAAACGCTGCCTTTACCAGTCAGCTTGTAGAACCGCTCGTAAAATTTCTAAATCAATTCACCTATTGCCTCGTCGCCATTCAAGGTGGACTCATGGTGTTACGCGGTTCTATTTCAATCGGTGACATTCAGGCATTCTTCCTTTATGTAGGCCAGGTATCCGATCCTCTGTCCCGTAGTTCCTATATTATGACGAAATTTCAAGAAACCGCTGCGGCCTTAGGCCGTATTTACGAAGTCATTGATACACCGTCTGAGATTGACGATGGAGAACTGACATTATTCGATAACGCCTCCGGGACTGATACAGAAACGGTTACCAGCAACTCACCTATGATGTCTCCAAAACCGGGTAATCAGACTCATACAGGCACAATCGATTTTGAACATGTCGATTTCGGCTATTCACCGTCCAATGTGTTTATGAAGGATATTAACATCCACATCCCTGGCGGTTCCATGGTGGCTATCGTAGGGCCAACCGGGGCCGGTAAATCCACCTTGGTTAACCTCATCATGCGCTTCTATGATATTATGAATGGCCGCATCACCATCGATGGCGTGGATATTCGCGATGTATCTCGTGAAAGCTTGCACAATACGGTGGGCATGGTATTACAAGATGCCTGGATATTCACAGGTACTATCGCCGATAATATTGGTTACGGCAAGCCAAATGCTACGCGAGAAGAAATCGAATATGTAGCAAAACTTACTATGGCGGATCACTTTATCCGTACCTTGCCAAACGGATATGATACGGTGCTCAACCGAGGTGGCGATGATCTATCTCAAGGCCAACGCCAGTTGATTACAATCGCCCGTGCCTTCTTGGCGGACCCCGGTATACTCATCCTTGATGAGGCAACGGCTAATGTAGATACCCGCACCGAGGTAGAGGTTCAAAAAGCGATGAACACCCTCCTCAAAGGTCGAACCAGTATCGTTATCGCCCATCGCTTATCCACAATAAAAAATGCCGATTCTCTACTAGTCGTAGAGAACGGCACCATTGTAGAACAAGGCACACATGATGAACTCATGGCGCTTAACGGATACTATAAAAAACTTTATGAAAACTATGCTGCAGGAATGTCCATGTGATTAACGCAACTATTCACTTAACTTGACTATCGTAAGTTCACTATTGATTCCATTAATTTCAATTTGATTTTCTGATTCAGACACGGAAAAAGCGTCTACAAGATTTGCACGTTCTTCAAAGAGCAATTTAGTGCGAATACCTTTTTTCACCGCTTTGAAAGCATAATCATGAGGGACATACAGACGAGATTTCGCCGATATCTGATTCACATCAATTCGCCCCGTATAATCCGATACATATATTTCCATTGGAGAGTTATTATCCAGCTCTATATGACTGTTACCGCCGGCAATATAAATTTCTTTAGCCGCTCCGTCCAGCTCAAACTTTTCACTAATAATATCAAACAGCTCCAGTTTTTCACAATGGGTCGCCAGCTCCGTATCTCCCATATATTTTTCAGGCAAATTTATAAAAATCGACAGATGTTCTTTTACAATCTCCTCAGATAAGGATTTGGAACGATTTACATCCACATCGATACGCCTTTTGATATCATCGATTTTTACTTTCACCAGTTCCGTCAAATCTTCAATAGTATCACTGACCAGTTGAACCTTTATCTTCTCACCCTCTCCAGCTCTCATTTTTACGTGATTAACAGATCCCAGTTTAATATCGAAATGCTTTATCTCATCGATATCATATTCTACGATGCTTTCATAAGGATATCGAGGTTTAACCGCTTCTTCTGAAAGCAATTCATCCACAGAGACATTGAATACAGCTGAAAGGGCCTTTAAATTCGAAATATCCGGCATTCCATTGCCCGATTCCCACTTTGTTATGGCCTGTCTCGAAACATTGAGTGTTTCCGCTAATTTTCCCTGAGATAATCCGGATTGTTTTCTATACTCCCGTAATTTTTCATTAAAATCCATAATGTGACCTCCTATATTAGACAATATCAGTTACTCTTCAACAAGAGCTGCTCAGAGTATAGTATATGGTGTCAGTTAAGAAAAGAAACGCTTGTTTTCCCGGCCGGCAACGTTCCGTAGCATCGCAATATACATGTATTTATAGAGACTTACAGACCGATGCTGTACAAGATATAAAGTGCCGCCTGAATAGTACACAAATAAAAACTATCCGACCATACTATTAAAAAATCCTTATTCAGCCTCTATAATCAAATTATCAACCCTCTTAATAATATTGATATGCAATTTCATATTATCATATATACATTAAATGAGATCGCACAAAGCAAAATCTCATACGAACAGCTATATATAAGCAAAATTAAACACTTCAGATTATGAAACTTTATAAGATACTTCACAAAATTGCATAGTATGTATTGAAAATCTATATCATCTATTTATTGTGGAATTGTTACAAACATTGTACACTATAGGCATAGAAATCTATACTTATATCCATTTATGGAGGTGCAAGATGCAACATACTGCATGGAAAGATTTTAACACAGGTGTGTGGGATAAAGCCATTGACGTACGTGACTTTATTCAGAGAAATTATATCCCCTATGAAGGGGACGACTCCTTTCTTGCCGGTCCTACAGAACGAACCACAAAATTGTGGAACCAGGTACTGAATCTTTACGAAGAAGAACGCGAAAAAGGCGGCATGCTTGATGCCGACACTTCCGTGGCAACCCACATCACTGCGCACGCGCCAGGATATATCGACAAAGATCTTGAAACCATCGTCGGTTTACAAACGGACAAACCTTTAAAACGCGCTATGTTCCCATATGGTGGTTTGCGTACGGCAAAATCCGCCATCGAAGAATACGGTTTTAAAATGGATCCGCAAACGGAAGCCTTCTTCAAAACACATCGCAAGACTCACAATGACGGTGTATTCGACGTATATACACCGGAAATGCGTGCAGCTCGTACGGCACATATCGTAACAGGCCTACCTGATGCGTATAGCCGTGGGCGTATCATCGGCGACTATCGCCGTATCGCTCTTTACGGCGTAGATTACCTCATCGAAGAAAAAAATCAGGAATTTGCTATCACCATGGGTGATATGCTGGAGGATGTCATCCGCGATCGCGAAGAAATCAAGGATCAGATCCGTTCTCTGAAAGAATTAAAAGAGATGGCGGCCTCCTATGGCTACGACATTTCCGAACCGGCGAAGGATGTACGCGAAGCGATGCAATGGATTTACTTCGGCTACCTCGGTGCCGTTAAGGAACAAAACGGTGCAGCTATGTCCATCGGACGTAACTCCACATTCCTCGATATCTATGCGGAACGCGACCTTCGCAACGGCACATATACAGAGGAACAAATCCAGGAATTCGTAGACCATTTCATCATGAAATTGCGCATGGTACGTTTCGCACGTATCCATGAATACAATAACTTGTTTACCGGTGACCCTGTATGGACTACTGAATCCATCGGCGGTATGGGTACCGACGGTCGTACGTTGGTTTCCAAGATGTCCTTCCGTTACTTACATACATTGCAAAACCTGGGACCTGCACCGGAACCGAATCTCACCGTACTGTGGTCCCCTCGCATGCCGATCGGCTTCCGCCGTTTCTGCGCGAAGTTGTCCATCGCCACATCTTCTATTCAATATGAAAATGACGAATTGATGCGTCCTAACTCCGGCGATGACTACGCCATCGCATGTTGCGTATCTCCAATGCGCATCGGCAAGGAGATGCAGTTCTTCGGAGCTCGTTCCAACCTTGCAAAATGCTTACTGTACGCTATCAACGGCGGCGTAGACGAAAAGCTTAAAAAGCAGATTGGGCCTAAATATCGCCCTATCACATCGGAATACCTCGACTTTGACGAAGTGTGGGAAAAATTCGACGACATGATGGAATGGCTTGCCGGCGTATATGTAAACGCTCTAAACATCATCCATTATATGCATGATAAATACGCCTATGAAAAATTGGAAATGGCGTTACATGACCGCAAGGTAACACGTTGGTTCGCTACCGGTATTGCCGGCCTTTCAGTCGTGGCCGATTCCCTATCCGCTATTAAATATGCTAAGGTAAAACCTATTCGTGACGAAAACGGCATCGCTGTTGATTTCGAAATCGAAGGTGACTTCCCTAAATATGGTAACGATGATGACCGTGTAGATAGCTTGGCAGCAAAGGTTGTTTCCACGTTTATGAACAAGATTCGTAAACATCCTACATATCGTCAATCCGTTCCAACTATGAGCTTGTTAACAATTACTTCCAACGTAGTATATGGTACTGCTACAGGTTCTACTCCGGACGGCCGTAAAGCTGGCGAAGCTTTCGCTCCTGGCGCGAACCCTATGCACGGTCGTGACTCTCACGGTGCCGTATCCTCATTGGCATCCGTAGCTAAAATGCCATGGCGTGATTGCTCCGATGGTATTTCTAATACCTTCTCTATCATTCCGGACGCATTAGGTAAATCTGGTGAAACATTTGTTTCCGTCAGCGATTTTGATATTGAGTTAGACCCATCTCAATTGCCTAACGCCAATACAAACTTCGCATGCAGCGAACCAAATGTTACTATAGAGGAAGATAAGTAAAATCTTCCACAGTATCGAACTGCTTTCACCGGCATCGATACGCGTGTTAGTCTTGGTTGAAAGGAGGTTATACCCATGAGCAACCAACAAGTTGATAACTTGGTAGAGTTATTGGATGGTTATTCCCAAAAGGGCGGCCATCATTTGAACGTCAACGTGTTTACTCGTGAAACATTGTTAGACGCTCAAAAACATCCTGAGTTGTACCCTCAATTGACGATTCGTGTATCCGGTTATGCGGTGCACTTTAACAAGTTGACAAAACAACAACAGGACGAAGTTATTTCCCGTACCTTCCACCAACGTATCTAATCGAGGTTTTCTATGACAGGACGTATTCATTCGGTTGAAACGATGGGTACGGTTGACGGTCCGGGCATGCGCATGGTGGTTTTCCTGCAAGGATGTCCCATGCGCTGTGCTTATTGTCATAATCCTGACACATGGAATGAGGCCAGTGCAGACGCTAAATTCATGACCGTTCAGGAATTATGGGATCAGTTCGAACGTAACCGCCAATTTTATACTAATGGAGGTATCACCGTCACCGGTGGGGAAGCTCTCATGCAAATTGATTTTGTTATCGAGCTTTTCACATATTTCCGTGAAAGAAACGTCCATACCTGTTTAGATACAAGTGGAATCTGTTTTGATCCCCACCAGGAGGTGGCCTACCGTAAATTGCTCAGTGTCACCAGTCTCGTCATCCTAGATCTGAAAGAAATCGATCCAGCCAAGCATCTATGGTTAACGGGTAAACCGTTGGAGCCCATACTCGGGTTTGCCAGATTGACGGCTGACGTGGAAGTTCCGATTTGGGTTCGCCACGTAGTGGTTCCGACCATTACGGATAATGCCGATCGACACTATCGGCTAGGATTTTATCTAGGGTCCCTGAAGAATTTACAAGCTGTTGACTGTCTGCCCTACCACGTTATGGGGGTTGCCAAATACAAGGAACTAGGTATTGACTATCGTCTTGAAGGCATACCCGCCGCAACAAAGGATATGGCTGCACAGGCATCAAAAACAGTATTGGAAGGCATCAAGGCCTATCGTCGCCATTGGTGGAATCCCATCAAAACACAACAACAATCATAATCAAGTTTGAGGATAACTACCTCCCTTGATATATATACACATATATACTGGGACTTGATCTATGATATTGCCCTAATCAATAGAGCCGCCCCCATACAACCGGGGACGGCTCTTATTGCGTTTATTTAGATACTACATTAATCGGTTCGCCTTTAAAGAAAGCCTGTACATTATCTCGGATGATACCCACGAGACGCTGACGAGTTTCAAGGCCCTTCCAGCCCATATGTGGCGTGATAATCACATTATCTAACGTATATAACGGACTATCCTCTGCAGGCGGCTCCACCTCCTGCACATCAAGGCCGGCACCGCCAATGCGTTTAGCAGCTAATGCTTCACAAAGGTCCGCTTCATTTATAAGGGGACCACGACCAGTATTCACAATGACCGCATTAGGCTTCATCTTAGAGATTGTTTCTTTATTAATAAGATGTTTAGTTTGGTCATTCAATGGGCAGTGTAATGTAATATAATCACTATTAGCCAGTAATTCATCAAGGCTCACATAACGAATACCGTCGCCATCAGTCTTTGGTGTGCGTGTATGAATAAGAATATTCATACCCAGAGCTTTCGCCACTTTTACCACTTCCATACCGATGTGACCTGCACCGATAACACCTAACGTTTTACCGTTAACTTCTGTATGGCTCACCTGTAGATATTTTGTAAAATTGCTGCGGTCCCCTTTCGCAAGCATCGCAATCTGCTGCTGCATGGTGGATGCAAAATTAAGGATCATCATAATCACCGTATGTGCGACGCGTTCCGTGCTATAGGCCGGAATATTACATACGGTGATGCCCTTTTCTTTCGCCGCGTTAAGGTCGATATTATTATAGCCTGTTCCCGCTTCTACAATGAGTTTCACAGTGTCAGGAAATTTTGAAAGCAAGTCCGCATCTACTGGTATTTCTTTTGTAACAACGACACGAGCACCTTGAATCCGTTCAATAAGTTCGGCATTTGTGCTATTATCATAAACCTGTACATCATTGGATAATATGGAAAAATCTAATGCCTTATCGTAATTCATTTTACTGGCATTTACCACTACCACGCGTTCGTTCATGAGAGCCTCCTCAAATTCTTGTACAATTATAGAAAACTTGTAATATCATATATATTAATTATACTACATAAAAATTATAAATTTCTTTCATAAAAGTATTGTGTAATTCTTTAAAAGTTATACAATAAAAGTAATGTTACACAGAATTGAGGAAGACCATGAGACCTACCTATTTAACCATCAATACGAGTCTCGTTCGCGAGAACTTGCGTAAAATTAAAGACAGTTTACCGGAGTGGAGCACCTCTACGGCGGTCATCAAAGCAAACGGCTACGGCCACGGCAGCGTTATGATGGGCCGTATCGCCGTCGAAGAAGGCTACGAGTCCTTAGCGGTAGCCATTCCGGAAGAGGCCATTCCGTTGCGCCATGCGGGTATCATGGTTCCTATTTATCTGTTAGGGCTCACAAGACCGCAATCCTTTGAAGTCATTGCAGATACAAATTCCATCCCCGCCGTATGCGAATCCACCGATTTAGCGGCACTTAATCAGGTGGCGGACAATCACGATATGATTATCAGCGTCGCCGTCGCCGTCGATACAGGTATGCATCGCATCGGTATCCGTCCCGAAAACGCCGTAGATTTCATCAAAGAGGTGGAACAATATCCAAATCTGGCTGTTGATGGATTCTTTTCACATATGAGCAACGCCGATGCGGCGGATCAGACACATGCGCACAGCCAGACGGAAAAATTTCACAAGATGGTCGATGAAATTCGTGCATTCCGTCCTGATGCGGAATATCGTTTTTCCCTCGCCAACAGTGCGGGGCTCTTGTCTGTAAAGGACAGTCTATTTACGGATGCACGCCCCGGTATCATCCAGTACGGCATCATGCCGTCCCTTGATGTGCCGAATCGTTTAGGACTAAAACCGGTTCTCTCCTTTCACAGCGAGGTCGTACACGTACAGCACCTCGATGCGGGCGAGGGCATCGGCTACGGATCCACGTATGTAACGCCGGAACCGATGACGATTGCAACCATCCCCGTCGGTTACGCGGACGGCTATCCGCGCAGTCTTTCAAACCGAGGCACCGTTCTCATACACGGCACCCGTTGCCCTGTAGTAGGTCGTATCTGTATGGACCAGTTCATGGTATCCGTACCGAATACGATTACCGTTAAACCGGGGGATAAAGTGGTTTTACTCGGCTCACAGGGTCACGAAAGCATCTCCGCCCTTGAAATTGCGGCCCTCGCATCGACAATCCCGTACGAAATTTTCTGCGGATTCTCGGAACGAGTACCTCGGCAATATATATAACAGAAATTAATCACAGAAAAAGGCCCGTCCGTTATGGACGAGCCTTTTCTGCTGTTCCCTATACGTGTTTTACCGTGAAGTAAGTTACGTTCTTATTGTGAGAGAGTATTATATAGTGTATAACTTATGAATGGAAAGGAATCGAATTCATAAGGGGGCCCCCTGAACAATAGACGGCATAGGAGAGAGTCAATGTTTGTCTATCCTATCCAGGGGGCGCATGTGTGTTGTGTATTATGTGTGTGTGTCTTGTGTGTATAGTGTTTTTCTGTGTGTCTCAGAGTTCTTCACAACAGCATAGGGACAGCCCCAGGAAAGCTTATTTCACAGCTTTCCCTGTTTTTGCATCCAATGTGATGTTTACAGGTTTATTCTGTGCATCATGGAATTGGATATTATACAAAGGAGTTCCGTTCTTATTAGCTACGGACCAGGAATCGATACCGGTCGCTACATTGCCTGTTTGTTCATAAGCGGCATTGATAGCTACATGCGGAGGTAAAATGGTACCCGGATCGATAGCAGCTGTGTCCATGGATTTGTCATAAGCCTTTGCAGGGCCTTCTGTAACATTGCCTGTAGCTACATCTAATTTCATGGAATGCGCACCACTTGTATTGAAACCTTCTACTTCATAGACAGCCGTTTTATTTTCTGCTTTGAAAGATACATTGGTAATCTTGGAGTTACCGTATTTAGTTTCAAATTGATCTAATAGCTGGTTAGCACCTACTACGAATACGCTGTTTTCATCAACTACGCCGGATGGTTGAGCCGGAGATTTCACATTCTTCGTCGTCCCTTGTTTACCATCTTTTTTAGCGACATTTTTTTCGCCCTTAATAGGATCGGCTTTTTCAGATTTTACGGACTTTTTCGCATCTATCGGTTTGATTGCTTTATCGCCCTTATCACCTTTAATCGCTTTGTCACCTTTGTCGACTTTCATCGCTTTATCAGCCTTGTCAGCTTTTGTTACCTTTTCAGCTTTTAATCCTGTTGTATCAGCATCAACAGCATCAACTGTTCTGTTGGATGCGCGAACCACCTTCGTTTGACCAGGGGCTTTCGCCGCTGTTGCAGTGTCTATCGCCGGTACAGGAGCTGTAGGAGTCGCGGCACTAGCGGCAGCAACGGTTCCCTTCGTCGCAGTCGGTACCGGGGTTGGGTCCATAGGAGCAACAGATGTAGTTTCCTCTTGTTGTTGAGTTACTGGTACCGGTGTTACGTCTGCCGCAGTCACCGCTACGGTAGCACCGAATACACCTGCTACTGCTAAGGCTATACTATTTCTTAAAATAGACTTCTTCATGATATCCTCCTTCTGTTTCGTCGTTCTCTTTCGTTGAACTGGTACCCATGTTACAGAGGGTCTATGAACTCAAAATGTAGAAGGGTTCAAATTTCGCTCTATATCGGTGAAAGCAAAATGAATTTATCGATAATTTTCAGAAAACTTCTGTATTTTCCGTTTCCATTTAAGTCCCATATGAACACTGTGCAAAAGGCCTCTGTTCCCTTATTTACGGGACAGAGGCCTTAACGGCATCATTCTCATCACAGCATGTTATATCATTCATGAGTAAATGTTCACAAAAATGTCGCAAAAATTTCTGATAACAAAAAAACAGCAGCTTCCAAATACATCCGACATTGGAGCTGCTGTACAATTACATATTAATCATCAAATTTAACGGATAGCAATTTACCGGTCATTGCATCTATGCGCACCGCTACCTCATGAGAATCATCGGTGCCGAACACGACCTTGTAAACCGGTTTACGATGTTCGTTATGTACGGACCAGCCGTTAAGACTTACCGCACGGCCTTTAGTCTGGGCAAACGCGAAATTCACGACCGCTGCAGGCGGTAAAATCTGGCGAGGATTAAAGGCCTTCTTATTTAACGACTTGCGATAATCCCCGTCTCGTTTTTCAAAGATCTGATTGGTCGCATAAATATATATGAGCTCATATTTTCCGCTTTCATTGAAGCCATCCACTTCGTACTTGATCTGTCCCCCATCGGCATCAAAGGAGATTTCCGTAATGGCCGCATCAGGATGATTCTGAATAAATGCATTCAACAATCCGTTGGCCCCTACAATGGCCGCATGGCTTTCATCAACGACCTGTACGGTCGGCTGAACCGGCACCAATTTCGCCGATGCCACATTCGGCATGCCGAACGCAGCGGCTAACGCTAAAACTAAACTACCTTTTACAAATAAAGATTTCATAAGTTCCTCCATACATAAAGCACATGTATCTATACACTATATATTACAATTATACACTATATTCATCAGTTTCAAACATAATAATTTTCGATGCGTAAAATTATCGCCCATGATACAATGCATATAGTATTATTATCCCTTTACAAGTGAGCATTTATGATTTCTATTTATCCAACCATTTACCATACATTTCAATGCAAGGCCGACGAATGCGAAAATACATGCTGTCAGCTGTGGACGATCGACATCGATGAGGCCACCGCCCGGCGTTATCAGACGATGCGCGGGCCTCTTGGGGAAAGCTTGCGCCGCGCCATAACCGTCGATGATGAGGGCAGTCATTTTGTCTTTACCGATAAAGAACCGTATTGCCCGTTACTGAACGAACAAGGTTTATGCAGGGTCGTCTTGGAACTCGGCGAAGAAGGTCTCTGCGAAACATGTCACATGCATCCGAGATTCTATAAATATATCGAGGACTTGGAGCTTTGCGGTGTAGGTCTCGCCTGTGAGGCTTCCGTTGAACTGTTGGAGCGAGAGGTCTTACAATTTACCATCGAGGACGACGACAACGAATTCGATACGGATGAAACAATAACATTATTAAATGTGTTTCAGCTGCTCGGACTTGACTTAGATCCTGAACTTTTACGATATAAACCGACACCGAGCGCAGACTATTATGCGAATCTGTTAAGTCTCTACAAAACGACAGAACCGATCGATGCTAAATGGACAGTCCAGTTAAACGACCTCTATACCGATATACCGACCTTAGTTGATACGGTTACGAACTATGTAAAAGCTAACGGTAAAACACAATATGATACGACATTTTTCAATAAAGTCTATCAATATATTCTGTATCGACAAATCGATATGCTCGCCGACCATTCCCCAGAGGCTTTGCTCAATTATGCAAAAGACGGCACAGAGTATATCCTGATGAGCAGTGCCATCAACGGTAAGCCGCTGCAACAAGTCGCCAGATGGTCCCAACAAATCGAATACGACGAAGATAATGTGGAACTGCTGCTGCAACACTACGACGCGTAAAATGTACCAAGCCACAATTTATCCTCGATGTTACTTATTCCTAAGCTTATAAAACAGAACGTATTGTTTTTTATGCCGATGCACACCATGCCATCGATGTAAAAAAATAACCGCAAGGACAAACGGCCTTGCGGTTATTTTAGTGGAGCTGATAATAGGATTCGAACCTACGACCTACTCATTACGAATGAGCCGCTCTACCAACTGAGCTATACCAGCATATGTAGCATATGTATAGATTTATAGTACATCTATATACAGGTATTGTCAATTTATATTATTTCAATATGGTATGAAGCCATTGATTCCAATGCTGGAGCACCGAAATGGACAGTGCCGTTACGATAAACATAACCAAAAAGGTCTTAGCAATTCCTAAGTTTACATAACGACGCATGATTTGCGCAGCGATAAATACGGCATAATACTGACTGAAGGTCGTGATAAAATACGCTATATCAACTATGTATCGTCTCCACGACAGAGTATATAAGACAACCCCTATCAAATGGATTAAAACTATGATCAACGTACGTAACGCGTTCATATAGGACAGGCCATAGATGTAATTCTGTACAACCCCTTTATAAGAACCTTGACCACCGACAAGGTCCAATAAACGCCACAGAATACATCCGCCCAATACGACTTGAACTACGAGAAAAGATACACTTGCTAATGCAGTAATCCCGTCAAAATGAGGCAACCCATTCAGGAATTTAACGCCCGTAACTGAAATTACGTCTGCCACTACAAATGGTGAGAGATAGGTAACCAAATATAAAACGATGGTGGACACCACCAAGTTGATCAGAGCCTTTCTAAAGGTTCCGCCGTCAACAATATTCCAAAATGATCTGTCACTCAATTTTGTAAAAAGATGCAATATTTCTTTATACCAGCTCATAATGTATATATACCTTCAAGAATACTACAGATAATCGCAGACCCAATCATAACGGTCACACCTTCATAGACGGAACCGCTGACACAGGCACCGATAATACGTCCCACAACATTAAATAACAGCATCAGACTCAACACACATAGGCTTACCAAGCTTATACCCATAATAATTTGCACCCCTATCGGCAATGTGGCAAGGACCAACAAGACACCAAATGTTAGTGTAATCAAGGCTATCACCAGTTGACTGACCGCCATGATGTGAAGTACTCCGGTAATGACAGTCCGTACATAAAAGGTCCGTGTCCTGGCAAGTGCATACCCACCTACTGCAATAGACATGATAAGTGCTTTCACAATTACCCATAACAGATGTGAAAGGTTCCAGAAATCCTGTTGCGAACATAGCCGATTTACAAAACATCCTAAATCATGATGAGGCAGTAACGGTAAAGGAATGAATTGTAATTTCAAGAATATAGTGGAATTGCGTATGAACGATCGAATGGCCTCCATATAAACGCTATCACCTACAATGGTAAATTGATAACATATGAGTGCCAGTACCAGCATAGCGGCGAGTTGCCCATAAGCCGTATCATAACGATATATACTAGCATTTTTATCTTCAATAGGGCTCAATAAACGATACGCAAATTCTGTAAGACCGGCCAACATATGTTTCACCACCTTTCATAAACACTCAATAAAATGCCTATGTTTCACGTACATAGGCATAGATAACTTGCTATAATCAATAGTTTTAAATATATCTATAAATATATTTAAAAAATTCTATTTTATTTCATACTCATTATAGCACAAAAGCAAGGCATACAATATACCTTGCTTTTATAAGTCTATATATTTTTGCTACTAATACTGACTATGATACTATGATTTATCACTGATCCGATTACACTGTAAAGCTACGCATGTATTCCCTTTAAAAGCAGGAACCCTGCCCCCCATATAATCGCAACAAGTATCAGAAATGCCAGTATTGCAATACCGAGCGCAGTTAAACGGGAGATATTAATCTGACGGCTCAACAACGATACACTAACCCAGAAACACCAAAGTATTACCGCATATAATGAGTAAGCCAAAACCACCAGGCCAATATAACGTACATAATTTGAAAGGTTTAACACTATGCAAAGTAACAGAAATATCGTCTGCCATATAGCCAGAACACTCTTCAAAATCTGTCCATATGCCATCTCATACCAGCAAACCGTCAATACAGTTTCATAGGTTGTCTCTATATTAAATTTACCGGCAATCCAGGAAAATATAACCGAGTAAAGTGCTAGAATAAAATAAAGAAGCACTATACCGAGAGTAATCGAAAATAAACCTTGTCCTACTACCGTACCAAGCTCCGACCCCACCTCGCTCAATGGAACGCCTAAGAAAGCATCGCAGATCAAAGGGATTATCTGACTGCAGAAAATATACAGCAAAAAAGTCATCAATGTGGCAATAAAACCCTTATGACAAGACCCTTGTTCTACAATCTGAGGAATCCCCCGTTTAAACGGAGCAATTACAAGAGCCCAAATATCTGAATACCATTTTGTTTCCATTTTCCCTCCCAAAAACTAAAACTGAACTATATTGGGCTCATTATATCATATTTTTTTATAAATTAGATACTAAATATTCGCATGTAATCAAAGGACATTAACATATATAATAAAAATATATGCTAAACTTAAATTTTGTCCGCTCCCCCATTTGTTTAGCTCTCAAAGCAAATAAAACTGGCGACCCGCGGTCGCCAGTTTTATAATTATGTTATTGCAATGATGCAACAATTTTTGTAAGATTTTCATCCATCCGATCGAGATAGGATTTATTATCTTCATTACTTTCGATTGTATAAATCGTTTCGACTTTAGCCCCTACTTCTTGTGCTAATGTTTTAGACACATCAGGGCTTGCCATTTCCTCTGCAAAAATAGTTGTGATATGATTATCTTTGCAGTATTCGATGAGTTTTGCCAACTGTGCCGCATTCGGTTCACCTTCGGCAAATACATCTTCTACACTGTTCTGTTCCAACCCGAAATCACGACAGAGATAAGCAAATGCCGCATGACCTGTTACAAAATTTTTATGAGGTGCTTTGGCGAATTGATCTTCATACTTCTTAATCATAGCATCCAGTTTCGCTACATAATCGGTATAGTTCTTTTCATAATACTCTTTATTCGCCGGATCCGCCTTTACAAGGGCGTCTTTGATGTTCTTCACTTCAATCTTAGCATTCTTCAAAGACAACCATGCATGAGGATCTTCTGCACCATGTTCTTTGATTTCCTCCGGATCTGTATTTTTAATGGCTTCTACACCGTCGGATGCTTTTACAGACACGAGTTTATCATTTTTAGCCGCCGAAATGGCCTGTTCAGCCCAAGGTTCCATACCGAGGCCGTTATACACGAATAACTGTGCCGAAGATAGTTGTTTCATATTTTCCGGTTTCAATTCAAAATCATGAGGTTCCGTGCCGTCCGGAATAATCGTTGATACTTCCACCTTATCACCACCGATGGCCTTCGCAAATTCCGCCATTGCATTAAAACTTGTTACCACTTGGACTTTCTTATTTGCCTGTTCTTTCGGAGCATCATTACCGCATCCCGCAAATACAGCAGCCATCAATATACCAATGACTAACAATACCAATTTCTTGACCATAGTAGTCCTCCTTTTTTAATACTGATCGTCTACGCACACAAATAATATGACACCTCTTCTTTGTTGCAGTTGCGACTCAGTTGCATTTGTAATATAGTTATAGTATAAACGTACCAAAAATTTTGTCAATCAGAAAAGTGGTTTTCATATGTTATCAATTAAACACCTTTATTTTTCCTATCAGGGTCAACCGCCATACGTCTTGAACGACCTTAATCTACATATTCATAACGGTGATTATATATCCATCGTCGGCGACAACGGTTCCGGTAAAAGTACCTTGCTTCGTCTTATCTTAGGCTTTCTGACACCTGTAAAAGGCAGTATCAAACGGAGTACAAACAACATCCGTTATGTTTCTCAAAAGAATGATTTTTCCCACGCCGGATTTCCCATTACCGTAAGAGAAATCCTTGACTCCTATCGTAAGCTATTGAAAATTAAAGATAAAAACGAAGTAAATCGCGTTCTATCTTTAACCGGCATGACAGACTTTAAGAACCGTCTCATCAGCAAGCTGTCCGGCGGTCAGGCGCAGCGGATTTCCATAGCCCGCGCCCTCATCGGTCATCCGGACCTCATCATTCTCGACGAACCGTCTACAGGTATCGACCGTAAAAGCCAGGAGGGTATTTACGCACTCCTGCGCGAGCTCAACCAGAAGCATCATATTACAATTATTTCCGTAGAACACAATTTGGAAATGGCCCTTGCGAACTCCACGAATATTTATCATATTGCAAACGGACAGGGACATCTCTGCTCCCCGGAACAGTATGCCAACGAAATCATGCACAGTTCAGGGCGCAATCCTGTAGCGCACGCGGACTGCTCCTGTTTCACGGATGTCAGAAATAACAGCGATACAATAAGCTTAGATAATACGGCTCCAATGTGTAACGAAAAATCAAATCCACCATCAGAAGTGCAGACTGATACATTATCAAATGCTACAGCCGAGGAGGTGCACCATGTTTAATTATTCATTTATGCAGAACGCCTTCTTCGTTGCCCTCTGCATTTCTCTACTTTGCCCGTGTATCGGCATCTTTATGGTACTGCGCCGCTCCAGCATGATCGGCGACACCATGAGCCACGCATCCCTCGCGGGGATAACGCTCGGTCTGTTGACGAATACGAATCCCATTCTGGGGGCTTTCATCTTCACCGCCATCTGCGGCGCACTCATCGAGTTCCTGCGAAAATATTTCGCACACCATCTCGACCTTATCCTCACCATTATTCTATCCCTCAGCATCGGCACCGCCATCACCTTGATCAGTTCAGGTCTGTTGAAAGCAAACGCCAATGTATTCTTCTTCGGCAGTATCCTCACCGTCAACATGACGGACATGATCAGCATCGGAGCACTCACGATTCTATCGGTACTCACCCTGTATTTCCTGTATAACTCCCTACTCTACATCGCGTACGATGAGGAAGCGGCTCGCGTAGCGGGCGTAAAGGTTGACCTCATCAACTATATTTTCGCCATTCTCATGGCAGCCGCCGTATCCATTTCCATAAAAATCGTCGGTGTCCTCGTACTAAGTGCCATGATTGCCCTTCCGGTAGCATCCGCACTGCAACTGGAAAAAGGATTCAGAGTAACGCTCCTATGCTCCATCGGATTCAGTTTGCTCGCCATGATTATCGGTCTCTTCGGATCCTACTACCTCAATGTGGCGCCGGGCGGCTTTGTGTCCCTCACATCGGTAGGTATTCTACTGATCGTTCTGGTCATCAAAAATATCCGTACCATCATACGTCGACTCCAATTCAGTAAATAATAGTAAACAATAGTTTTATCTACATAAAATTAGATAAAATTAATCAGCACAGAAAGAAAATTATGAAACACTTACAGTGGCCGGAAGGCATAAAAAAGACCAAGCAGCGTGAAGCCATCTGGTCTGTATTGACAACTGCAGATAAACCCGTCACCGCCATAGATATCGCTGACCGAATCGGCGAAGGTACAACATGGATGTCCACGATTTACCGCACCTTGGAATTGCTGGAAACCAAAGGCATCATCACGCGTACCACCATTATGGGCAGCGATATGGCGTACTACGAGATTACACCGCATACGCATCGACATTATGCGGTATGCACCAATTGCGGCGCCATGGTTCCGCTCCATACCTGTCCCGTTGTAGAAATGCCAAAAGAATTGAAAGATGCGGGATTTACAGTGACGGAACACCATTTGGAAATAGCCGGTCTATGTAAAAAATGCAATAACAAGAAATAAAATGATGCCCGGCAAGTCAAACGCCGGGCATCATTTTATTTCTTTGAATATCTTATGAACACAGTATACCATAGCCTCCCGGAATGGTAAGGACTAATATAAATCTATATACAAAAAGGACGTAACTATATAATTATGTCCCTTTTACTTTCATAATATATTCTGTATTAACCGTATTTAGCTTTCACCAATTACAACATCAACGGAGCCACAACAAATCCGAGTGCTACGGAAATAGCGATGGCGAGTACGCCCGGAATGAAGAACGGATGGTTGAATACGAGATTACCGATTCGCGTAGAGCCCGTATCATCCATCTGAACAGCCCCTAACAGTGTCGGATAGGTCGGCAACACAAAGAGCGCCGATACAGCCGCAAAGGATGCGATGATGATGTACACCGATTCCGTATGTTCCGGTGTAATGCCCAACGCCAAAATTACAGCCGGCACCAAAGCCTGTGTCGTAGCCGCCTGGCTGTAGAGCAATGTGCTGGCAAAGAAGAATGCCACCGCCAACAGGAACGGATACGCCGTTACAAGGCTGGACGCTAAAGCTTTAATTTCGGGAATATGTCCTTTTACAAAGGTATCCCCGAGCCATGCAACGCCCAATACGCAGACACAAGCGGATAAGCCGGATTTGAACGTGCTTGTATTAACAAGATCGGCCGTATCAAGTTTACAGAAGAATGTAATCGCTGCCGCGATAATCATCATAAAGCCTACGATGGCATCATTCCGACCGAAGATAACCGGTTTGATGATACCGATGTTTTTAGAAATAGCCGTCGCATAAAATACGATACAGATAATGCCGATTAAGAAAATCAAAACGGAAGTCTTTGCCCCCGGCTTTAAGTGGAAATCAACACTCTTTTCGCGAGGTGGCGCCACATGACCCGCCGCCAATCTCTCCTGGTAAACCGGATCGGAAGATAAATCATTATTCGCAAATGTAGACATGATAAACGCCGTAATCATAACGCCCACAAAGGTTGTGGAGATACAGATGGCGAGCAATGTCGGATAATTCACGCCAAACGGTTCGAGAAATCCGCTCATGGCCACAACCGCCGCTGAAACAGGACTCGCGGTAATACCGATTTGACTCGCCACCACGGCAATCGACAACGGAACGGAAGGTTTAATATTCTCACTCTTCGCCACTTCCACGATAACGGGAATCATGGAAAATGCCGTATGACCGGTACCTGCCAAAATCGTAAGAAAGTACGTTACGGTCGGAGCGAGATAGTTGATATGCTTCGGATTTTTCCGCAAAATACCTTCCGCAATACGCACCAGATAATCAAGGCCGCCGGCGAGTTGTAAGGCACAAATCGCTGCAATAGCAGACATGATTATAAGGATTACGTCCCATGGAATCTGCCCCGGGAACATCCCCATCCCGAGACTCAAAAGGACTACCCCCAGTCCGCCGGCGTAACCGATGCCCATACCGCCGAGTCGTACACCGAGGAAGATGGCCCCAAACAAAATAATAATCTGCATAATTACATAAATGTCCATACGATGACCTCCTTTATACATATATAGTATCATAAGTATACTTAATTATCATAGCGAAACGGCATTGTATAGAATATAGTTTTTAAGTTTCAATATAAACCCAAAATAAGAGCCCCACGTATCGCCTGTTCATATGAGCAAGATATCGATAAGTGCGGCTCTCGTTTATTATATGCTGTTTAACCTTTATAAAATAATCGGCTTCATATCTTCCAGTACGCCGTCCTCCTCAGTGGCACGGCGAATACTGTCACCGACAATGCGTACCATATCCTCAAGCTGTTCAACGGTGGAGGCCAACGGCGGCATCAGAATAACCACATCCCCGATCGGGCGACAGATGAGGCCCTGTTCGCGGGCCAATACGGCAACCTTCGCGCCGACCGCATCATTCGGACGATATGCTTCGTGCGTTTTCACATTCTTTTCCAGCTCAATCCCCACGATGAGGCCTCGTTGGCGCACTTCTTTTACATGTTCGAGGGATTCGATCGGTTTCAATGCCTTTGTGAAAGCTTCAATCTTAGCCGGCAACTGTTCCATGACATGTTCATCTCTGAATACTTGCAACGAAGCCAACGCTACGGCGCAGGCCAACGCATTTCCCGTGTAGGAGTGACCGTGATAGAAGGTCTTTCGTTCCTCAAAGGTACCGAGGAATCCGTCAAAAATCCGCTTCGTAGTGAGCGTCGCCGCCAGCGGCATATACCCGCCTGTGATCCCCTTCGACAATGTCATGAAGTCCGGTGCCACATCCTCCTGCTCACAGGCGAAGAATGTACCGGTACGACCGAACCCCGTAGCCACTTCGTCAACAATGAGGAACACATCATGGGATTTAGTAAGCTCACGAACTCGTTTCAAATACCCTTTCGGCATGACGAGCATACCCGCAGCCGCCTGTACTAACGGTTCCATCACAAGGGCCGTAATTTCATCACCTTCACGGTCCAGGATGCGCTCTAATTCCGCCAAGGACTCTTCAAAAGCCTGTTCTCGTTCCGCTACATCCCGATAACCCCCCGGACTTGGCAAGGTAATCGGTTTAAATAATAAATTATGGAACACTTCATGGAATAGTTGAATACCGCCAACGGATACGGTTCCCAGTGTATCGCCGTGATACCCCGCATTGAGGGATATAAACTTCGTCTTTTTAGTTTGCCCAACCTGTTGACGATACTGATAGGCCATCTTGATGGCAATTTCTATGGCCGTACTGCCGTCATCGGATAAAAATACTTTATCGAGACCTGCCGGTGCCAACTCTACCAATTCCTTACATAACTGTGCCGACGGAGGACTCACAAGACCTAGCAATGTACTGTGAGCGATTTTATCCACCTGGTCTTTCAAAGCCTGATTCAATACGGGATGATTATGTCCGTGGATATTAACCCACAAGGACGATACGCCGTCATAATATTTCTTGCCATTCTCATCGATGAGATATATTCCTTCACCACGCTCGATTACTACCGGTTCCTGTGCGAGCCAGTCCTGCATCTGCGTAAACGGATGCCATACGAACTCATGATCCCATTGTGCCGCCTGTGAAAGCTGTTTTTCTGCCATTATATCACCTCATACTTACGAACATCTCTATAATTATATTAATTTTCAATTGTTCTATACGGCCCATAATATTTCTATGAACCCCTTAAAATACCTATCTTATCATCTTATCCAAAAGGAAATTCATCACGGGAAAGATAATTCATCGCTGTTTCAACGGAAATCCAACACTGTTTTCCACAACTGTTTCGAGTCTATAAAGGACCGCCCCCATCCAAGCCTTACGCTATGAATATTCGGGCCTTGATACGGCGGCAATGCGCCTACTACAGGAAGTCCCGTATACCGCTCCATATCCTCTATATTCGTCTTTAATAAAAACGGGTCCACTAATGTCGTATCATTTACGATGATTGCTTTCACGGAGATTCCGTGAGCCTTCGCATACTCGCAGGTCAATACAGCCCGGTTGATGGAGCCCAGACGACCGTCGGCAATCATAATCGTCGGTAGCTCGACGGCTGCCATGAAATCCGTAAACGTCTTGTCCCCGTAAAGAGGCGTCGTAATACCGCCCGCTCCCTCTACAAAGGTCAGATCATAGCGCGATACCACATCTAATGTATGACGCACCACCTCATCGTAATCGATGATTACATCCGCCAGCTCCGCGGCGAGACGCGGCGAATAATCACCTGCCAAAGCATACGGATTTACCTCGTGACGACGCGATTCCGGTATTCCTACAGACTGCATCAGATACGTAGCATCCTTGCTTTCCAGATCATTTCTTACATTATCCTCATCCATCGTAATGCACTCCGGAAACGGCACCGCACTGGATGATACGGGCTTCACCATTCCCACGGAAAAGCCGCCATCCTGAGCCATTGCACCTAATAAACCTGTTACGAACGTCTTCCCCACATCTGTATCCGTACCGATTATCGATATACCGAGCTGTTTCATCGGGAAACCTCCCATCATATAACAAACTATGAGTTAACTATTTCATTCTATCAAGTTAACAATCTCATTTGCAGTATACAGCCGAATCGCATATATAGTCAACTGTATTTAATTATTCAGTTTACAGACAAATTAAAAGCACAGAGTATCACTTGATTACTAAGTTGGATTAAATATTCTCTACCGTAATTAATACTAAAAACAATGAATATCTTGAATATCATGTATATTTTATTAATAGAAGTATAGATTTACGTCCCCTGACTGTGATACTATTAATTACGTAGAATATTTTACGCCGCATGATACCACATATGACGTAACTGTATGTACAGTAAGGAGGTTTTATCATGGGTATCAATCAAAAGACATTGCCCGGCATTTTGCTCTGCGCGATTCTCGCTATTCCTTGTTGGCTGTTAGGACAACAGTTCCATCTCATCGGCAGCCCTATTTTCGCCATTATTTTAGGTATTATCATCGGATCCGTATTCACCTCCTGGAAGCGTGAAAAAACAGGGGCCGGTATCGGATTCACATCAAAGAAAATTTTGCAGTGGGCCGTTATCTTACTTGGCTTCGGACTTAATATTACACAGATTCTGCATGTAGGCTGGATTTCGTTACCTGTCATTATTTCCACCATCGCTACATCGCTCATCGTGTCGTATGCGCTCTACCGCTTCACCCATATCGATTCCAATACGGCGGTCCTTGTCGGCGTCGGCTCCTCCATTTGCGGCGGATCCGCCATTGCCGCTGCGGCTCCGGTCATCAAGGCGGACGATCAGGATATCGCTCAGGCTATTTCCGTCGTATTCTTCTTCAATGTGGTGGCAGCCTTCGTATTCCCAGCCTTTGGTGACATGATCGGCCTCTCCAACATGGGATTCGGGCTATTTGCAGGCACCGCCGTTAACGATACATCATCCGTTACGGCAACGGCGGCCGTATGGGACAGCATGAAAGGCACCGGTACACAGGTTCTTGAATATGCAACCATCGTAAAATTAACCAGAACCCTCGCAATCATTCCTATCTGTCTCGGCCTTGCCAGCTATCAGGTATATAAAGCAAAAAAAGATGCCGCTCAGTCCGGTAGCGGTTCTGTCAGCATCGCTAAAATTTTTCCAAAATTCGTACTGTATTTTGTCATCTGTTCCTTGATTACTACAGTGTTATCCTATATGAAAATAGACACTGCATTCCTCAATATCTTTAAACCTATTTCCAAATACTTTATCACCATGGCCATGGTGGCCATAGGCCTTAACACGAACATTGTAAAGCTCATCAAATCGGGCGGTTCCGCCCTCGCGTTGGGCGCCTGCTGTTGGATTGCCATTACGGCAGTCAGCCTTTTGGCACAGCACATGATCGGTTTATGGTAAAATTATAGAAAAATAACAAACTCCATCTAGTCAACAACAACCGACATATGGTATAGTTAAAGTGTAGGAACTGAACGTTATACCTCCTATAATCTCTTAAAAGATGTACCCTCGCAGGTACTGATTAAAGTCGATTATAGGAGGTATTTTTTATTATATTTATATATGTTCATCACATCTATAGGAGAGAGGAGAGATCATATGTATTTCTTACAAGGGCTGCTCATCGGTCTCGCCACCTTTGCACCGGTAGGCATGCAAAACTTATTCATCATCAATACGGCTCTTGTTCAGCCGGTGAGACGTATTCTATTGACGATTCTCATCGTAGGTGTCTTTGATATGTCGCTCAGTATAGCCGCCTTCTTCGGCATCGGTGCAATCCTTGAAATCTGGCCTTTACTGAAGCTGGGCGTCCTTCTTATAGGCGGTGTATTAGTGTCTTATATGGGCTATACCACGTTCAATACGGAGCCGGATATACGCAATGTAGACACCAATGTACCTATAAAGAAAATCATGATGTCCGCACTCGTCGTATCCTGGGGCAATCCACAGGCCATCATCGATGCGAGCATGATGCTAGGGGCTTTCCAGGCAAACTTGCCACGAGAAGGCATTTATCAATTCTTTGCGGGATTCCTGACTATGACACCGATCTGGTTCGGCTCTCTCGCGACGGCGATGCATCTGTTATCCAAAAAAATAAAATTTTCACACATGACCATAATCAACCGTATTTGCGGTAGTATCCTCATCGTGTACGGCATAAAACTCGCCATCGACGGATTCCATATGCTCTTGGAAGTACTGTAATTATCGGAACTACTGTAAAAGCCGTTAGCATCTCACTGCTAACGGCTTTTTTCTACGGATAGTTCATCCAATATGTGCTTGAACATATCACTGAATATATTAATATATGTATTTGTCTGATTTAACTGAGATACGAAAAAATACTGTTTTTCTATGGCATGCCCATGATTGGTCACCTGTTTTCGCTCTATGCCCTGCATCGGCTCCGTCAAATATTCAAAACAATCCAATAACAGCAATCCTTGATTACCGGCGACTAAATATCTCGCCTCCTCCAACGTGCGGGCGTACGCAAAAGCGCCATTATAGCCGATGGCCTTTCGATAATGTTCCTCCTCGCCGAGTGTATATTTACCGCGACACACCAGGATGAGCGGCAAATCATCGATCTGTTTGATATCCATACTTTCAGCCGACGTATACCCTTGCGGAACCTCAATAACAGACCGTGCGGTCCCGACGAGGTGACTGTCATATATGTCCGCAAGGACCTGCCATTGATCATTAAACACAACGTCCACGCGACGATCTTGTAACATGCCGTATAATTCTTCGTGACTGCCGCTGTACATGCGGATATCTAGATTTTTATGACTCTTCGCCATGCGGATAACGGTCTGTTGTAAAACCGCACCGCTATAGCGATTTAAATAGCCGATACGCAAACTGACCCTTGCATCTGTACCGATACGTGTCGTTTCCACCGTAATATCATGAAATCGCTCCAGCAGTTTCTTGCCCGTTCGATATAGGTACTGTCCGGCCGGTGTCAGATGAAAGCTGCGTTTTTCACGCACAATCAATTCCACGCCCAGTCCAGTTTCCAAGGCCTTAATCTGCTGCGATATGGCGGATTGAGAAATATATTGTTCATTCGCGGCCTGAGTAAAGCTGTTATTCTCTACGACAGACACAAAATACTCCAGCTGTTTTAATAACATAAGGATACTCACTCTTTACAAACTGTCTATACTAAAACTGTCTATACTAAAACTGTCTATACTAAATAAATTTTACATATACATCTTTATAAATCGCCAACTTAACGGCTATTCATAAAACATAAGGTTGGCACAATTATTTTAAATAGATTTACGAATCAGATTTTGGTAGATAAATAATGCAGCCACAAAGAAAATGCCTGCCGTACTCCAAAAAACTGCACCATATCCGAAGCCACGTGCAATCATACCGCTGATTACGGGACCCAGAACATTCCCCATCATCGCCACACTGGATACGGCACCAAATACGATTCCCCTACGCTCTACGAGCACGGCCTGAGAAATGAGGGTATTCGCAATAGGCGTAATAAAGCCCATAAAGAAACCCGCAACAGCCCGAAAGGTTCCCAAGGCCCAAACGCTCGGCACAATATACTGCAATACGAAAAATCCTCCTACCGCACAAGTCGCCATCAACAAAATTCTCGGCATGGAAAGGCGTTTTGAAAAATGACCGATGGACAGGGACGCAAGAGCGCTGAAAATACCGGCACCGAAAATGATAACCCCTACAATAGTCGCTACATACTCATCGTTAACATTCATATAATGCTTGATGTAAAGCGGTAAAATCGGTCCTATGCCGGTAATGCCGAAATTACAGAGAAACTGCATGCCCACCAACAACCGAACGGCCGGTATCGATAAAAATGATTTGATCAACGACCACTGTGATTCCTTTTCGTCTACCTTATGTGTAAACTGCAAATTAGGCATCAGGAAATACACACCCAACAGGCAAAGTCCCGACAAGGCGGAGAAGAGGAAAAATGGAGCCCGATACCCCAACAAATCCGCCGCCAATCCGCCCATGAGGGGGCCGAAGACAAGGCCCATCACCATGGATGCCTGATAAAGCCCCATGGCCCACGGCACCTTCTCCTCGGGCGTAACCAATATAATAATGGCAAGACCTATCGGCACATAGCCGCCTACGAGCCCCTGCAACGTACGAAGAACCAATAACTGCAGCGGTGTTTGCGTGAATCCACACACACCTACAGAGACCATCAGGGTCAGGAGAATAAATAGCATCACCTTGCGCGGGCCTATTTCATTAGCCTTACGGGACCAGAACGGCGCACTCAAAGCGACCATACAAGGCGTTACACCGGATACAATTCCCGCCCACATAGCGGCTTCACCTTGATCATGGAGACCCAAATCAACCAGGAATAACGGTATAAAGGATAGAATGCCTATAATGGTAATTCCCGCTCCGACTTGAATGGCGCAAATCAAATATATCAATCGTTTCCAATCAGAACCCATATGCGTCCTTCTTTCCAATTCGATAAATCGTAATCTAAACTTATAGTATCGTTACCTAAATTAATTGTATCGTAAAGCACATAAAAAGACCATCAGTTCCGCTGAAACGACATTTAAAGTTTTACCTCTAAAGTGTCGTTAAACATCAGCGTCTGACGGCCTTTAAATTACATATTTTATTTTTGCTTGAACATCCAGTAAATATAATAAATAACCAAAGCATAGGTTACCACATCGAACACAGGCATGAACGGTACCATTTTAGACAGGCGCCCGAAGCCGTGTACATGAATATTCGCCGCTATGATGGCAACGAGGTTAAGACGGTGAATCCAGATCGCTTTTTTGCGGGATATGGACTTCGCCATATTTCCGATCCATGGGGTCAAGTATAAAATACCGAACACCAATGCGATAAGCATAGATACAGTAGAAACATAACCCCCCCAGAAGCCCAACGGAGATTTAACAGCTTTAAGAAAATACACATACCAGTGAATACATACGAGTACCACGGTCACAATCCCTAAAATTCGATGAATTTGGAACATCTCCGCCGGATTATAACGCTTAATGAACCATTTAGGTTTCGTCGCGATATATGTCATCACAAGCCATGTTACATAGGGCACAAGGCCTAAATGAACCTTCCAGTTACCAAACGCTCTCCCGCCGGAGACATAACCGTATTCCACCATTCCCATAAAAATCAAGGATAAAATAATAACCCACCACAAAATATGATACTTGCTCTTAAATTTTTTCTTAGCTACTTCTGCCATAATAAACCTCATTTCTTCATCTCACCACAGACTATTATACGACTGATGGTCGTATTACAAACACTTTACCTCTCGCTCCACCTCTGATTTCCGGTTTTATCTCTAATTAAAATTTAAAATTGAGATCTGCACGATAATAATCATTTACTTTATTCCCTTTATGCGTCTTTCCATGGAAGCCGTAGAAAGCATTAATGCCGACATTCTTTTCCGGTGCATAGGATGCGCCCAATTGCCATGCTTTATAGCCCTCAAACCGTTTATTTTTCTGCAGATCATTGGACTCGTATTTTTGCGTTTTAAAGACCGGCGCATTTTTAGCTTGATCAAAATAATCTAAACGAACGGTCCATGAGTTCTTCTTGTCAATCTTATAGTCGCCCCATTTAACACCTACATTCCATACATCGGAATCACTAAGACCGGATGCTTTCACCCATTCTCCATCGACACCGAATTTTCCGATGCCATATTTTGCATTAAAGCCGTATACATTATCAAAATCATTATTACGCTTACCGTTAGCCATACGCACATCAGCTTTCCCCACATGTGCAAGCATAGCGCCTACATCAACATGTTTACCGACCTGAACCTTGGCATTTACCAGGCCCACATCACCATTATTTTCCCTGCTCACCTTCGCAAAACGTCCGGCGGTCATATAACCATAGGCGCCGTTCAACGTAACATTGCCGAGTTTCGCAGTAGCCCCTACACCGTCAAAATTAGAGGAGTAAATCAGACCGTTACCGAATTTCTGCGTATAGCGGCCCGCATCGGCGATGATATTTTTACCAAATTTATGCTCCACATAGGCTAAATCCCAATCAGCTTGTGCCGTCTTGGATGAATCGCCAAATTCAATAGAGCCCGTCGTGATACGAGCTTTAACTGAAGTATTTTTATTGACCTTTGCATCAAGGCCCAACCGAACGCGGGTGGTAAACTTATCTTCATAATCGTACCCGTCGCCGCCTTCTTTGCCGATGTAATTGATACGCGCATCTCCTGTCACCTTCACATTACCGACGCGGTCTTCGAGTTTTGCCACACGAATGCCCAATGTATTCAATTCATTGGAAAATTCATCCGCCAGACGATTCAATAACGCCTGCTGCTCCGCATTAGCGCGATCCTGATTGGCCATTCCCTTCGCAATCATCTGCGCCATTTCGTAGCGGGTAATATTATTTTGCCCTTTGAAAGTACCATCCGGATATCCGTTAATGATACCCGCTGTCATTAACTGATCAACAGCTTGATAGGCCCAACTGTGAGAAGGCACATCGGAAAAAGGATTAACAGCAAAAGCCGTCGTCACGCCAATCATGGCTATCACTGCAAAGGCACCGGTAATTTTACGTTTCTTCATAATAAACCTCATAAATAAGAACTAGCATAACGCAACATGAAAATTCGATGAACATTGATTTATATAATCATTATCATCTTTAACATCAAAATAATAACAATTTTCATTATAAGAGTAAAGAAAATTTATATGCCAATCTTACAATCAATCATGCCTTATAGGGATAACTCATGAATAAAAAAAGATCTTTACAATGACAAAAGCGGAGCTTTCATCATCATAAAGATCTTTAATAAAAATTGATGTGCCCTATTCATAGATAGGAACATACAAATTAAACATCATCCTATTATTTATTTGTAATCCCGTTTCCGATAAACGATAAACGGACGGGTCAAGTAGTTGAGCGGAACACTCAAGCAGTGTACCAGACGGCTGAACGGAAAGATAATCGCCACAACCATCCATGCCAACATATGGAACTTGAACATAAACGGCACACCTTCCATCAGGGACGGATCCGGCATAAAGGATAGTAAGCTGCGGAACCAAGAGCCGATGGATACGCGATAATCAAAGAAGCCGGATGCATTGAGCAATGTACCCGCCATGCCACTGAAGATAGCTAAAGTCAAGAACAGATATAACCATTTATCAAGACGAGATGTGTTGACCTTCATTGCGGGAACCGTAAAACGGCGCTTCATCAGGAGTAAGAACCCGACGATAAAGATAAGACCGGCTACAGCACCCAAGTATAACGCCCCTTCATGGTACATATGGTCATTAATACCGATAGCGGCAGTCCATGCTTTAGGTACCAATACCCCCACTATATGCCCACCGATAACGCAGAGCAAACCAAAGTGAAACAACGGATTTGCGATGCGCAGCTGTTTTTTCTCTAAGAATTCACTAGATTTTGTAGTCCAGTTTCTTTCAAAATAAAAGAAACGGACAAGCGTGCCTACGATTAAGAAGGTAAACGCAATATATGGCAAAGCGCCCCATAAAAATTGATTCATCGTGCACTGTCCTCCAATCCGTTCGCAACCGACAATATGATATCAAATAAGAAAGCATAGGTCAGTTTTGCTTCGATCAATCGCTCCCGAATGTACTCTAATTTCGGCTTGCAGTAATCATATACTTCACGCGCTTTATCCGGTTCGATAACGGCGCAAAGTTCTAAAATAGCGGGGATGTAATCGGGCATTTCCTTTGGCAAGTCAAAACCGTTTTCGAGGAAAAAAGCTTTGTATTTAACAAGTTCTTCCGCCTGTTCCCCTGTACCTTGCACCTCGTAGGACGACAGATACATCGTCGTATTCCGGCTGAAGTCAAAGGTCCGCACATATTGATCTTCAAAAGCCTTGCGGTCCGATTCCTCAATATAATCGAAGAACTCCAACAACCCCTGGCGAAGTTGAGGATGCTCAACGGATCGGGCATCCTCCCTCCATTCGCCTAGTTCGTTATACCAGGTTTCATCGGGATAGCGAAGCAAAAAAGAAGCAATTAAAGCTATTTTTTGTGCATCATCCATTATGACAACCCCCTGTCGGGCATGCAAAACCACGGTGTTGCTGCATTTCTAAGCGACCTTCTCGGGATACCTTGACATCGGACGGAATGACAAAGCGGTCATTGTATTTGGACAATGCCAACAATTTATACATAGCATACATCTGCTCTTCCGTAAGATCCACCTCGTGAGCAATAGGTTCCGCTTCGATTTCACGACGGCGCATGTATTCACGCATATCGAGAATACGTTGTAATACACGGGCCAAAATTTCCGTATTGCCCGCGGTAAACATATTCGCCAGATATTGTACAGGCACGCGCATTTCATGTGCATCCGGCAAGTATACATCAGATGTAACACGTTGCAAAATCGGGCTGAGCGGTGGCACATACCAAACCATCGGCAATGTACGATACTCGGGATGCAATGGCAATGCTACGCCCCATTCTTTTACCAGCTTGTACACAGGGGACTTCTGAGCTGCCTTCAGGAATGCTTCGGAAATACCTTCTGCGCGAGCAGCTTTAATAATCTCAGGATCATGAGGGTCCAGGATCAAATCTACCGTATTTTGGTAGATATCCTGTTCATCCCTTGTAGATGCCATTTCTTCCACCTTATCCATATCATACAGCACAACGCCCACATAACGCATACGTCCAACGCATGTTTCCGCACAGATCTGAGGCAGACCGTTTTCCAGACGTGGATAACAGAATACACATTTTTCAGCTTTGTTTGTTTCCCAGTTATAAAAGATTTTTTTGTATGGACAGGATGGAACACAATGTCTCCAACCGCGACATACGTCTTGCGATACGAGAACGACACCGTCTTCATCGCGCTTGTAAATAGCGCCGGACGGACATGCAGCCACACAGGAAGGATTCAGGCAATGATTACAAAGACGCGGCAAGTAGCGCATGAACACTTCCTCGTAATCAAATACGATATCTTCGCCCATTTTCGTGAGATTTACGTCTTCACGAGCATGATGGCCACCGGCCAAATCATCATCCCAGTTCGGACCCCAGGTAACTTCCATTTTCTGTTTTGTAACAAGGGAACGGGGGCGCGCCACCGGTTGATTATTTTTACGACCGGAGTGAATCAAAGTTTCATAGTCATATGTCCACGGCTCAAAATAATCCTTCAATTCAGGTTGTTCAGGATGATAGAACAACTTCATCAGACGAGACCCTTTAGAACCTGTAGAAAGTGCCAGCTTACCGCTCTTGTCGATAATCCAGCCGCCTTTCCATTTCTCCTGATTTTCCCAATTACGCGGGTACCCTACGCCGGGGCGGGTTTCCACGTTATTAAAGTACATATATTCCGCGCCTTCGCGGTTCGTCCACGTATTTTTACAAGTGATGGAGCATGTGTGACAGCCTAGACACTTGTCCAAATTTAGGACCATGGATACTTGAGCTTTAATCTTCAAGCCAATCCACCTCCTTCAATTTACGAGCCACAATTGTCATATCACGTTGGTTACCGGTCGGACCATAGTAGTTAAAACCATAGCTCAATTGACCATAACCGCCGATCATGTGTGTCGGTTTCATGTGAATATGTGTTGGTGCATTGTGCGTACCACCACGACGATCTTTCTTAACCTGTGTGCCGGGAACGTTGATATGACGGTCTTGGGAATGATGCATATAAGAAATACCGCGAGGAATACGAGGTGATACGACTGCTCGAGCCGCTACTACACCGTTTTTGTTGAAAGCTTCCACCCAATCATTATCTTTTACACCGATTTCAGCCGCATCGACTTCGTTGAGCCAAATGGTTTGACCGCCACGGAACAATGTCAACATCTGTTGACTATCGAAATACATACTATGTGTAGACCACTTGTGATGCGGTGTTAAGTATTTCAACGTGATCTCCGGTATACCTTCAATGGAATAATCCTTTTGAACAGGTTTATAGGATAGTACAGGTTTATACAATGCCATGGCTTCACCGTAATCGCGCATCATTTCATGATCGCAATAGAAGGATTGTCGACCGGTTACGGTACGGAATGGCACCTTGTCCTCCGTAGACGTTGTAAATGGAGAATAACGACGATTTTTATCGTTCTTACCGGTACTTGTTACAGAACTGATGATAAAGCGTGGTTGGCGAACCATATCATCAAAGGTAATTTTTTCCTGTTCACGACCCTTTGCATTCTTTTCCAGGCCGGAAAGACCTGTTTTTTCTTCCATCGCCTTCCAGGAGCGAACAGCGAGTTTACCGTTTGTACAGGATGACAATGTCAATACTGCATTACAAGCTTCTTTACATTCATAGATACTTGGACGACCATGAGAAACGAATTCAGGATTGTCGATTGTACCATTTTGATCGTACAACGTCTTGTATTCATCGGAAACGTCCCACGCCATACCGTGAGCCCCCATCTTGTTTTCAATATTAGGCCCCAATGCGATGAATTTTTCAAAGATTTGACCGTAATCGCGTTTTACATGAACGAGGTTCGGCATTGTTTTGCCGGGAATCGGCTCACATTCACCTTTACTCCAGTCGAGCACCTTACCTTCCGGTTGTGCCACTTCACCGGGACTGTCATGACCAAGAGGCATCGCTACGATATCTTCGTATTCCGTAAAACCAGACTCTTTCGCCACGCGAGATACGGTTTCAGCAAGAGCACGGAATGTATCCCAGTCGGATTTAGTTTCCCATGCGCAATCAACAGCAGCCTGGAATACGTGTACATATGGATGCATGTCCGTAGAGGATAAGTCTTCCTTTTCATACCATGTGGCCGCCGGGAATACGATATCCGAATACAGACCTGTAGATGCCATGCGGAAGTCGATATCGATTAAAAGATCGAGTTTACCCGCCCCATCGGCTTCACGCCATTTAATTTCTTCCGGACGTGTAGGAGAATCATCGTCTTCCAATACCGCATTTTTAGTGCCCAGTAAATGTTTCAAGAAATACTCGTGGCCTTTAGAGGAGGAACCGATAAGGTTCGCACGCCAAACAAATAAATTGCGTGGATGGTTCTCTTTAGCCGCCGGATCTTCTACGCAGAATTGTAATTCTTTATTTTTCAATGATTGAGCCACATATTGGTTGATTTCAGATTCTGTACCGGCACCGGCCGCACGAGCATCGTTAATCAATTGTTGACTACCTTTGTTGAAAGTAGGATACGATGGCAACCAGCCTAAACGAGCGGCCAACACATTATAGTCACCGGGGTGACGGTAGCGAGGCTTAGCTAATTTAGATACACGATCCGCTAAATCAATGCAGTCGGAACGATATTGTTCCGTAGCAAAGTAGAACCAGGATGTGCCATTTTGCAAACGGGGTGCCTTGCTCCAGTCATTAGCGGTCATAATACCGCCCCACCCTTCAACAGGACGCAATTTTTCCTGTCCTACGTAGTGAGCCCAGCCGCCGCCGTTAACACCTTCTGTACCGCAGAACATGATAAGATTCAAGATTGTGCGGTAAATAATGTCAGCATGATACCAGTGATTGATACCGCCTCCCATGATAATCATGGAACGGCCTTTCGTTTTTTCCGCATTATCGGCAAATTCACGAGCCGTAGCAATAGCGATATCAGCTTTTACGCCTGTGATTTTTTCCTGCCACGCCGGTGTGTAAGGAGTGTCATCAGTATAACTTGTCGCTACTTCACCGCCGATACCGCGGTCGATACCGTAGTTAGCAAGGATGAGATCGTATACGGTAGTTACTTTTACCGGACCATCTACAGTTTGTACCGTGATGGTAGGAATAGCACGTTCAATAACACCTTCATGTGCTTCGTCACCAAAGTATGGCAATTTAACGATGGTAACGTCCTCGCGTTGGTCAAACACGGATAATTGAGGGTCGATTTTTGCCCCCGTATCACGGTTTTCAAGACGCAAGTTCCATTTTTCAGGATGGGTATGACGATCACCCATTGTACCGTTCGGAACAACAATTTCTTTAGTCGTTTCATCGATCAGTACCATCTGGAAGTCTGCGCCTTCCTCTTGACGACCTAAGTCCTTCGCATTCAAGAAGCGGCCCGGTTGTACGTTGCCGTTGATTTCTTCAACGCGCACGAGGAACGGCATGTCTGTGAACTCTTTTGCATACTCCTTAAAGTATGGCGTCTCTTTATCGATGTAATATTCTTTTAAGATCACATGCCCCATTGCCATAGCAAGAGCCGCATCAGTGCCGGCTTTCACATTGAGCCATGCATCGGAGGACGTCGTAGATTCCGCATAGTCAGGGGATACGGACACAACCTTCGTACCTTTATAGCGAACCTCTGTCAAGAAGTGAGCATCAGGCGTACGAGTCAATGGAACATTGGATCCCCAAGTCATAATATAACCCGCATTATACCAGTCACCGGATTCAGGCGTATCAGTCTGTTCACCCCAAACTTGTGGACTGGAAGGCGGCAAATCGGCATACCAGTCATAGAATGATAATGGAGTACCACCCATTAAGTTAAGAAAACGGGCACCTGCCGCATAGGACAACATGGACATCGCCGGAATTACGGAAAAGCCCGCATTGCGGTCAGGACCGTATGTTTTTGCTGTATATAATAGGGATGCGGCGGTAATCTCTGTCGCTTCCTCCCATGTGGAACGCACAAAGCCGCCCATACCACGGGCAGACTTATATTTTCTGGCCTTTTCTGGATCCTCTACGATGGATTTCCAAGCTTCGATCGGATTCTTGGCATTCTTTTTCGCTTCTCTCCAAAGCTCAACCAATTCACCGCGCACATACGGATATTTTACGCGCAACGGGCTGTAGAGATACCAGGAGAATGTCGCACCGCGAGGGCATCCACGCGGTTCATAATCAGGCATATCATCCGGCGTTTCAGGATAATCGACAGCCTGATTCTCCCACGCCACCACACCATTCTTAACGTAAATATTCCAGCTGCAGGAACCGGTACAATTCACACCATGCGTCGTACGGACTACTTTATCGTAGGACCAACGGTCTCGATAAAAATTTTCCCACTCACGACCACCATCCTCTGTAATCTGATGACCGCTTGAAGACACGTCCTTCTTGCGAAGAAACTTAAACTTTTGAGACAACAGGCTCATCTCATGTCCTCCTTCAAAACTACAAAAAATCCCTTGTGCCAGGCATGCCGACACAAGGGAGAAAAGCCAATTATTCGATGTTACTGATGTTCGGGTCGATAGCATCGACATCCAAATCAAGCAATCCGATTAATGCATCAAAGTCACAGATAACCAGATGGTGTTTGTCATAGGCTACATAGCCTAGTCTTCGTAACTCACTGAGCATGCGATTTAAACTTTCTCTTGATGTGGCAGCAAATTCGGCCAGCTCTTGATTAGTCAAGGCAATATCTATAAAGATACCGTCCTCACGCTTAATGCCATAACTATTGGCTAAACGTAACAGGGTAGAATAAAAAGCACCCTTCTTGCCGTATAAAAGCAAATCGCGGTACTTCGCCTGCTGGCGGCGCATATGTAATGTATAGATCTTCATCATCGCAATCGCTAACGAATGGTCCTTTGCAATAGCTGACTCCAACACATCATAACGTATGCAGTACACAGAACTTGGTTCTCGTGCAATCGCATTAAACACGTATGTTTTTGTATTCTCCTCATAGAGAGGAATCTCGCCAATTACATTATCAGGACCTACAAGACGCAGAGCAAATATATGCCCGCTGGCCTCAAACTTTTTTATACTGAATCTACCTTTTAAAACAATATAAAAGTATTCAGCCCTATCCCCCTCATGGAAGAGAAAGTCACCTTTTTTTAGATGTACTTCATCCCCCGGCAAAGCAAGCAATTTGTCAATTAGATTACGATCCATACTATCACCGCCTACGTACTTTCAACATAAATCATTAGAAAAACTAATTCATCCTTCGTAAAAGTACATAATCCGTATACATTCAAGTACACTTAGGATTATTATAACTTATTAATTTAAATATATGTGTGTTTTATATCACATTCATAGTATATTCTACACTATATAATATGTGTGTGATTTAAAGCACATGTTATTAAAGATGATACAATAATTATAACGTAATTCTATTCTGAAAGAGAGTACTTTATTGAATTGGCATTCATCAAACTGTGTAGTTGTTATAGCAAGGAGAAGTTCATTATGAGCGAACTAAAAATGCCTCAAGTAGGCGCTAGCCGCAGTGAAATCGTGGCAAACTGGCAACCGGAGAACCCTGAGTTCTGGGAGAAATTTGGTAAGAAAATCGCGAAACAAAACCTGGTTATCTCCACTATCGCCCTAACCTTATCATTTTGCGTATGGTATCTATGGTCTACCATCGCCGCACAGCTGAACAGCGCGGGATTTAACTTTACAACGGATCAGTTGTTCACATTAGCGGCCTTTCCGGGCCTCGTAGGTGCTACCTTACGATTTGTGTACACCTATATGCCGGCGTTGGTGGGCGGTAAAAACTGGACATTCTTCTCCACACTTATCTTATTGGTTCCTGTTGTATGGCTCGGTTTTGCCGTTCAGGATACGACGACATCCTATACCACATTCATGATTTTAACCGCTCTTATCGGTTTAGCGGGCGCCAACTTCTCGTCCTCCATGGCGTACATCGGCAACTTCTTTCCTAAATCAGAAAAGGGTACCGCCCTCGGTATCAATGGCGGTATCGGTAACCTCGGTATTTCCGTAATCTACTTCTTGGCTCCATTCGCTATGGGCTCCGCTGCATTGGGTAATATTTTCGGAGTGACACCGGCTATCATTAAAGGCAATGCGGTATACCTTGCCAATGCGGCTTTCATGTGGATTGTACCGCTCGTAATTATCCTTGCACTCATGACACGTTTCATGGATAACTTGCCGCTAGATAAACCGAACCCTAAAAATCTCGTACAGATTTTCGGTAATAAACATACTTGGGCTTTGACTTTACTTTACACATGTTCCTTCGGTGCTTTCTCCGGTTATGCCGCAGCGCTTGGACTCTTAGTAGGTAAAGAGTTCCCTGAAATTCCATTCGCATCGATTGCATTCGTAGGCCCGCTCGTAGCAGGTGCACTTCGTCCTGTCGGCGGCTGGCTCGCTGATAAGATCAACAGCGGTACAAAAGTTACATTCATCAGCCTCATCGGCCTATGCACTACGACGGCATTAATCGCAGTCGGTGTAGATATCCACAATTTTCCATTTTTCTTTGCAATGTCCGTATTGACCTTCGTATGTTGCGGTTTTGCAACCGGCGCAACCTTCCGTATGATTCCGCATGTATTCGGCAACCCATTGCTATCCTCACTTATTACAGGATTTTTAGCGGCCGTAGCTGCATACGGTGCCTTCGTTACACCTAAAATTTTCGGTTTCGTATATTCCACATTCGGCAATATCCATCCGGCCTTTGCCGTATTGCTCGCCTTCAACATCGTGACCGTAGCTGTCTGCTACTGGTTCTATGTACGCAAGTCGGCAAATATGAATGTATAATTTTTTAAACAGAAAATTTATACATACTAATACCGTATTGTAAAATATAATTCACATCGATAAATTAAATGATAAAGGGACCCCGCAACACTCCTCCAAGCTTTATTAGGTCTGCGGCCAAGGGCTTTGACCTTGCAAGTCGGATTGTTGCGAGGTTCTCTTTTATAAAAATATATCCTTCAGCGGGATGTAGGAAGATAATAAAAAAGGACTGCATTGCAGTCCTTTTTTATTATCCAAAGATTTCTTTGACAATACATCGTCAATAATAGTGAATACTTTATCTACCGTATATTATTGGAATATTTCTTCAAACAACGCGTCGTCAATGATAGTTCCAACGTAGAAATCGCTGAAGATGCCATATCGTGCACTCGCTTCTTCAAAGCGCATATCGTACACGATTTTTTTGAATTTCACATCGTCATTGCTGAAGATGGTGATGCCCCATTCCCAGTCATCAAGGCCACAGCCGCCGGTGGTGAATTCGGACAATACATCTAAATATGTTTTCCCGAGTTCGCCATGGGCTTTCATCAAAGCACCGCGATCACGAGGCGGCAACATGAACCAGTTATCGGCACCTTCGCGTTTTTTGCTCATATTGTAAAAGCAGATATATTTATCACGCGGCACATGAGGATATAATTTCTGATTAACCTCTTCCGTATCGAGTTTATCCTTAACGTATGTGCTCACTTCAGTCACGGAGGTGTACGAATACGTCTGTACCAATACGCTCGCAATGGCAAGACGCCGGAATGCGCGTTCCACCTGTGCCAAATACTCCAGAGACGGTCCCAACACCCATAAAATCAGATCACCTTTAGCTCCGTTTACATCATAGAATGCATAACTGCCTTCCTTCGCCTGATGTTTTTCTTCAAGGCCCGATAAAAATGCTTTTAACTCGTTGCGAGCCGCCGCTTTTTCATCTGCCGTGAAGCAGTTCCACGCACTGAAATCCATGGCGAATACCATATGTTGACTATGCCAACCTTCTACCGTAGGGATTGCTTTACCCATTATAATCACTCCTATCGAATACATAATTCAAACTAAATATAAATATCAGACTATTTCTTCACTGATACGCTGTACGAGTTCCTTCGCCTGTTTTACGCCATCCGGGATGCCGATACCGTCAAATGGTGTGCCGATGAGATATAAATTCGGATAATTCCGAGCCACATGTGCTCGAACGGCTGTAATACCGGCACGGTGCCCCACATTATATTGAGGCATGCAATGAATAAGACGATTGATTTTTACCCATTCAGGTGTAGCTGAAAAACTCATAATGCGTCGAATTTCCGTAACCGCCAATTCTGAAAGCTCATCATCGCTTAATCGTTCCACCATATCATTGCCGGGCTTTCCGATAAAGACGCGCAGCACGATTTTATCATCCGGTGTCGTCTGCGGCCACTTCTGATTCAAAATAGTACATGCCGTAAGCGGTGTATCTGTTTTTCGGGTAATTAGGAGTCCCGAACCTTTCAATTCACCGTCAAATGTGGCTTTATCAAAGGCCATGATGGCAATGGCACAGCTGGACTGCTCCATGGAGCGCAGATAGTCAAATCCGGAATCATCCCGGAACCATTGTTTGTAAGCAGCGGGCGGTGTACAAATAATCAACGCATCCGCAGCAACATTTCGACTCCGATTAACGCCCTGCGCTCCATCCCCCAGAATTTCAGAAGAGGATAAGAATGAGGATGAACCTATGTCCGTATGTAAACACTCACAACCTCTTCGTTCCATTACATGTAGCTCATATCTGTCGCTATTCCGTTGAATATCATCAACAAACGTATTATTATGTAATTTCACATTGCCGGGCATAGCCTCGATAATGGCGGTAATAACGCTTTCAAGACCGCCCGTCAACTGACGGAACATACCCGATTGAGCGGCGGTGCCTTTACGGGCCTCTATCGCCGACTGATGCGCCGACGTCTTAGCGGACTGGTACTTCGCGTATTGACTGTCCGTCATGGCACCCTTGCCGGCGCGAGGCACATCGCCTTCCGCAGCGGCCCCCTTAACAGCCTTCGTTACGCCCGCCTTGGAGTGACTCATCTTTGCAGCCATCATTCCCTTGACCATGTTTCCGTATTTTTGTTCCACCTGAATAAAGTGAGGAAACGTGGACAGAAGACTTATCTTGTAGATATCTCCACCGTAAATGCCCGCCAATAAAGGCTCGATAAGCTTATCCATCATCTCCTGTCCCAAGTGATACTTGAAAAAATGACCGATAGACACATCGCCATTTACATCAAGCGGATAAGGCTTTTTGAAATAATCCAATCCGGCCCTCAATTTCCCGGGCCACGAAATAAGACCGGCTTTCACAAAGGGCATAATTTCCGTAGGAATCCCCATGATAGATCCGCCCGGAATAGGATGAATGCGGCCCTCATCATAGACATAAGCCTGCCCCGTTTCATTGGACACCAAGGTATCCCCCAGTCCCAAATCATACACGAGGTCCGTCATTTCCGTCTTGCGCCCCAAATAGGAATCGGGTCCCAGTTCGACTACAAAATCATCTACGTGCTCAGTTTGAATTTTGCCGCCAAATCGCGACGCCTGTTCATACAGTTCTATATTCCATTCCGGCTTAGCATGACCTAAATAGTAAGCCGCTGTCAACCCCGTAAGTCCACCGCCGATGATTATTACTTTCACAAACGAATCCTTTCTGTTATAGCATCAGCCATAGCTCGTATAAAGCGCACATCATCATCGGGCATCGGAACGCATCCATATCGGGCGCCGCCGGCCTCGACAAAGTCTCTGCACTCTATATCATTATCATACAACACTTCCACATGATTGCTCACAAAGCCGAACGGTACGAACACGATATGTCTAAAACCGTTCTGTACGGCCTCTTCAATGGCATCCTGCACCGTCGGTCCCAGCCATTGTCCGTGTGAACCCGCACTCTGCCACGCCAGAGACCAATGAGGAAGTCCCAGCCGCTGGGCAATCCGTTCTGCACCAGCACGAAGACTGTCCGCATAACCATCGGCACTCACAGCATCCACCACAGGTACGCTATGAGCACTGAAAACAACTGTCGTCTCAGCTTTATCAAATTTATGGGACTGTAAATATCCCTGAATAGCTGTCATCCAATAATCAATGAATGCCGGCTGGTCCCACCAGTGCCGAATAAATTCACTCGTTACGTGAGGATATTCCGATACCGCCGCATCGACCCGTTGCTCGTAAGCACCCGTTCCGAGAGCCGAATAAAACGGCGCCGTCACAATAGCTACGATATGACTGACACCGCATTTTACCAAATCCGCAACAGCATCTCCGATAGAGGGCTGCATGTGAAGATAACCGATTGCTGTCGGTACTGACGGCAACAAATCCTGTAATACATGACATTGCCGTTTCGCCATCGTCGACAGTGACTGATCTGTCCACTGCCCTATAACCTCATAACGATTTACCAAATTCTGTACTTCACAGTCTGTCGGAGTGCGCCCCCGTCGAATGCTCGTCATATACGGAATCAAAGCCCTCTTATCAGACGGGCTGCCATACGACAAAAATAACACTCCCACTTGTTTTGCATCTTTCACAATATCCGTCATCCCTCTTGCGCCCACAATTCCCGGCTGCGTTCATGCACATAGTCCGTTAGCCAATGCAGTTTTTTCGGGTCCGCTTCAGGGAATACGCCATGTCCTAAATTAAAGATATGGCGACCGTATCGGATACCGTCCAGCAAAATACGATCCACTTCACGAGCCAATGTCTTTTCATCGGAATATAGATACGCAGGATCCAGATTTCCCTGAATCGTTTGTGTTACGCCCCGCTCATAAGCCATATTGATACAGCTGCGCCAGTCAAAAGCGATGACATCCAGCGGCAAATGAGACCAGATCGATACGAGATGATCCGTTCCGACGCCGTTCATGGCAATCGGTAAGCTGGGATACTTTGCTTTCACAGTCTTGATAATACGTTCCACATGCGGATAAATACCCTGTTTATACTGCTCCGCATTGACGGCACCGACCCAGGAATCGAAAATCTGCAATGCATCGGCGCCCGCATCGGCCTGCATAGACAGATACGCAATAGACATATCTGCCAGCTTTGTCATGAGCGCATCCCACACCTGAGGGGCACCGATGAGCATGCCCCGCGTTTTATTATAATTCTTCGTCGGTCCGCCCTCTATGAGATATGACGCAATTGTGAACGGAGCCCCGCAGAAACCGATGAGCGGCACATCAAGCATGCCCGTTGTGAGCAACCTGATGGTTTTCGCAATATAGTCCACCTTCGCCGGATCGAACGGAGCGAGGCGTTCCACATCCGCCATCGATTGAATCGGCGTAGAGAATACGGGCCCCACCCCGGGCTTGATATCCACATGAATATTCATGCCCACCATGGGACTCATGATGTCTTTATAAAGGATTGCCGCATCAACGCCGTATTCACGCACGGGTAATTCCGTAACACGAGCGCATAACTCCGGCTCCTTTGTGATTTCAAACAATGTATATTTCTCTTTTATCTTGCGATATTCCGCTTGACTACGGCCTGCCTGCCGCATATACCACACAGGTGTTACCCCCGGATTTTTACCTTGAATCATATCCAAGTATGCTGTATTCAAGTATTCATCCCCCTTCTGTTTCGCTGTATTGTCTATATACTAGCACAGGCATCCATCCAAAACTATTACTTCGGTTACACTCCGATATAACTTTCAATTTTGTGAAAGTTCCCTTACAAATTAATTTATAATTACTGCTCAATATATTACACTAAATCAGATACTTACGCTTTGCGCAGTTCGTGATAGTCGATACCCGTAACGGATTGCGCCATATCATACACGCTGCGTTGACACGTAAAGAGCCAAATCTGTTGATCCGCACCGATATCGGCCAGTAATTCCAAAGCCTTTTTCTGACGTGATTCATCAAAGCGAACCAGAATATCATCAAGAATAATCGGCAACGCTTCCACCTGATAGGAAAAAACCTTTGCCAACGCAAGTCGCAACGCCAGATACACCTGATCTCCGAGGCCGCTGGACCAGAATTTCAGTTCCAATCGTTCACCCTTCGTATTAACCAGTGCTATGCCGTCGTTGATTCCCATCATATCAATCGTATATTTACCGCCCGTCAGACGCTCCACATAGGACGATGCCAATTCCAGCATATGAGGCTGTTTTTCCTGCTCATACGACTGCTGTGCCCGTTCCATGCAATGACTGATGAGAACCTGCGTAGCCCAGTCTTCCAGGGCATCCTCCAACTGACTCTGCAGCTCCTGGCGTTCCTGTAACGCCTGATGTTGCTCCTGATCGGAGCCGAGCGCCCGCATGGATTCTACAATTTGTCCTCTCTTTTCATAGAGATTGGCCAATTTTTCCTCGATGGACGTCATTTCCCGTTCCGAGTGAGCCAATTCATCAAGCCATTTTTCCTTATTACCTTCATGCAGACGACGGTAAAATAAATCTCTATTTTCCGCATCAGGCGCCAACAAATCGAGCTGTACCTGACTTTGTTTATAAATAGTCTGCCACTGTTTATACTGATCCTCATCGATGAGATGCTGACGGTATTCATTGGAACTATCCATGCCCGCCTTATGCAGCAACTCTTTCTGACGCAACAACAGTTCCTTTTCCTTGCGATGCCAGTTGTCGTATTCGTTACGAAAACTCTTGCGCTGCTCTTCCTTTTGCTCCCAACGGATTTTATTTTGCTGAAAGTTCTTATACTGATTATATATGCGCTTCAACTCCGTCGGAGACACAGGGGCCTCTACGCCAAGGTTATACCACAAAGTCATGGCCTGATCTTCAATAAGGCGCAATCCTTCCTTGTGTTCCTCCAGCCGTTTTTCATAGCCTTCAATGGTTCGCAGCTGCTCCTGATATTGATCGTACTCCTGCTTGAGTCCGAAGAAATCATCTTCACTTAAACTTTTAGCGGCCCCCTGCGGTAACCAGTTTTGCCATGCATTATAAGCTTCGTCATATATGGATTGTAACGTGAGGCCTTCCTGAGTCCATCTGTCCAATGACGCGGCAGCCGAAGAACTGGCTCCGGCCTGCTCTCTGGAGCTTGCCACCTGGTCCAGCGCATCCAGCTGATGCTCTACATCGGATTTACGGGATGATAACAACTCCAGCTGATAATTCAGCTTAGATGTATCCGTACTTCCGTTATGACGCATCGTCGATGCATACCAGAACAGCCCCATCGATAAAAGAATCAACACAAAACCGCCTACGGTATATAAGACGGATTCCAACGCCACCAGACCGACCAGGACAAGCAAAACGCCCACGACAGCACCGATGCCGCCGATGCGTTGCAACCACTTCGGCAATTGTGTCTGCTGTAATTCGCCATCATATTCTTCAAGCTTTTCATCTACGAGATCCATATCCGCCAGAATACGTTGTAATTCAGCTTCCAAGGCTTCTCTCTTTACAGCATTTTCATCACCGTCATTTGATGTCGATTGATGTTCCAGGTGCGCTGATGCGTCACCGACTTCAGACGGCTTGCGGTCCTGCCAGTGTAACAGCTGGTCTTTAGCCGTACGCAATCGGCTTGCCAATCGTTCGCCTTCAACCCAGTTGACCGTATCCGGCATAGGCTCATCATCGCGCCATGTGGAATATAGGGTACGGGAAAATTCAAGCTGCTCCTTGACCTTCCGGATGTATGTATCCCCTTCCTCACATTCGCTGCGCAATTGTTCCCATTTAGCACCTTGATGGATAAGATTTTCAATATCTTGCCCGTAAATACCGAAAGGGCTGTCCGGGCTGAAGTTCTCCGGCATCAAGGATGCTTCCTTTTCCTGCCATAACTTCATATTTTCCCGAGCCCTTCTGATATCTTCATCAATGCGCAGGAACTCATCTCGGCTGAGCGCCAAATCGCTGTTATATTGCTGCATATGCATACGCGCTTCTTCGCTGCGTCTATATGTATCCCACGCCCGCAATACCACATCAATACCGTCCCGATAATCCTTCCACTCCTGCAACTGACTCTGCAGTTCCGCCTCGGTCTGTTCCGTGCTGTGAAACTCCCGTTCCAAGGCTACATATTGAGCTTCATGCTGAGACAACCTACTTAATTTCTGACGGTTTTCTTTCAGTTCATCCATCAGAACATTGATGCGGCGCTTGCCGTTTGAGGATGCAACCAGCAAATCGGTGGCGCCCTTTTCCACATTTTTTACGGCAGAACCTAAGTTCTCTCCCCCTTCGGCACCGAAAAACCGGGAACGCACCTCTACCTCGCGCAATACATCGAGGCCTTGCAGATCATCAAGGGTCAGTGCGAATATGCGGTTGTATGTATTCTTATCGATGCCATGCCACCAATATTGGGACGGCTCCTCATGAATGGCCGGATTTCCCGGGCTGTAAAAGCTCAATTCTTTGCCCTTACGGCCGATATAATAGCTTTCACCGTCCCGTTCTATATCAACAGAACCGTTCATGGGCCCGTACGTTTTATGCGTACCGCCGAAAAGCAGTGTGCGCATGCCCTCCAAAAGGGATGTTTTACCGCTTTCATTCGGACCGTATAAAAGCTGAACCCCATTGGAGCCTGCCGTAAGCGACCAGTCCCGATACGGGCCAAATTCATCAAATCGTATGCGTTTAATGTTCATCGTTAGCCCCCAGCAACACCGTAACACCTTCCAATTCACAGCGTTTTAAAGCGCGCTGCAACAATTCATCAGTCAAGAGTTCCGCATAAGGTCCCAACCGTTTAAATTCAGGACGTTCCGCCATGATACGCTGCGCCTCGCCGACACCGCCGGCAGATACCATATCGTCATAGACGCGCAAGTAATCACCGACCACATCGGATAACATACGGCGCTGCGCTAAATTAACGGCCGTCCGCGTACTCGGAATCATGCGGTACGGCATGACGAAAATGGATTTTCCGTGCTCTTCCCCTTGCGACTCCTCAAGCCACAACTTGCGTATCGACTCCTGAGTGCAAAGACGATGTAGCGGCCCCGTACCGGTCAACACAATAGATAATAAAATCGGTTTCTTATACTGTTTCCGTAAATTATCTTTCTTGCGGCGCAGGATTTCCATGAAATCAGCTTCATTCTGCATGCCCGCGATATCGATTCTGATCTCTTCAAAACGAATGGCACAGGTATCGATGAAACGCAAATCACAATGACCGTTATGCGATACGGACACCAGATAGCATCCCTTCGGACCCACCTCTTTACGATGCAGCCCCTGCGGATTGCCCGCATACACGACCATCGGCTCTTCATTGAGCACCTGTGCCTTATGGATATGACCGAGCGCCCAGTAATCCATGGCGGCCTCCGCCAGATCACCTAAACTGCACGGACCGGTTACATTATGATTCTCCGCTCCTTTACTGGATCCCACCGTACCATGCATAACGGCGAGAGAAAATTCATCCCGTTCAAACGCACGATACTGAGCAGCAAAATTATCGCCTTCATTACCATGCCCGCAGCTGATACCGTAAACACCGCCGATTTCTATATTATTGACGAGCAACGGAAAGCGTTGTACCTGCGTATCGGAAAACACATGCACATTATTCGGCATTTGCAGTTGTGCCTGCCAACTTTCAGCAGGATCATGATTCCCCTGCACCATGTACACGGGAATGCGATGCTCCGCCAATCTGTAAAGGGCACGCACAAATCGCACCTGTGCCTCCAGATTATGATCTTCGCTATTATAAATATCGCCGGCAATAACGACGGCGTGAACCTGTTCATCAATCGCTGTATCCACAATATTGTTAAAGGCGGTATACGTCGCCTCACTCACCATGCGATCAACGGTACGACTCATACCTGTCGCATATTGAAAGGGTGCGCCTAAATGCAGATCACCACAGTGTATAAATCGAAACGGCTGCATCTATATCCACTCCTTTGTATCAGTATTATTAGTTAGAAATTACATATTTACAATATTTTATTATACTATAAAACGATGGATATTAGTTAGAAATAACTATCAATTCCCCTATATCCACGAATATATCCTCGTATATTTGTTAACTCCGGATTTAATAAAGTTGACAAATACATCTGCGAAAGTTTACAATCAAATTGTCAATATTTTATGATTAAAAACAGGTTAACAATATATCAGGAGGCTAGTATGGCATTGCCTATAGATCAACAACCATCCCAAGTGGGAGCATACGAAAAAATTCTTACCATTGCAAACCGCATCATAAACGGCGGTGAAATCACAAAGGCGGAAGCCATCGAGCTGATTCACACCTCAGACGATGATACGATGATTCTGCTCGCCATGGCCGATAAGATACGCCAACATTTCAATGACAATTCCGTTGATGTATGCGCCATTGTCAATGCACGCTCCGGTAAATGTCCTGAAAACTGTAAATTCTGTGCTCAATCGGCACACCACAACACAGGTGTTCAGGAATATCCGTTTATGGATGAAGAAAGCCTTCTCGATGCGGCACGCAAGGCTAAAGAGGCCGGCGCTATCCGTTTCTCCATCGTAACGAGCGGACGCAACACAAATAATCCTAACGAATTTGAACAGATCATACATATTCTGGATCGTATCAAAAATGAGGTAGGCCTTGAAATCTGCTGTTCACTCGGTCTATTGAGCTACGATCAAGCTGTCAAATTAAAGAAAGTCGGTGTTACACGGTACCACTCCAATATCGAAACAGCACCAAGCCACTTTCCTGATATCTGCAGCACTCACTCATATCAAGATAAAATGAGCACAATCGACAACGCTCAAAAAGCGGGCATCCGCGTGTGCTCCGGCGGCATCCTCGGTCTCAACGAGACTCTGGAACAACGCGTAGAAATGGCATATGAACTTAAGCGTTTAGGCATTGATTCCGTGCCATTAAATATTTTAAATCCTGTTAAAGGTACTCCATTTGAAAGCAACGAGGCGTTGCCTCCACTTGAAATCTTGCGTACCTTTGCGGTATTCAGATTTATCTTGCCGAAGGCTTTGATTCGTACCGCCGGCGGTCGCGAAGTCAATCTGCGTGACTTACAGGCCTATGCATTGAAGGGCGGTCTGAACGGTATCATGGTTGGCGGTTATCTGACAACCGGCGGCCGTTCACCAAAAGACGACCTTCAAATGATTCAAGACTTGGGCTTAGGCAGGACATCCGTTCAATCCTGATGAGGCTTACAGAACAAAACTGTCCTATAAACCACTGATGATTAAACGGTATACAACCAGGTTTATAAATTATTTACATATATAAAAAGGACCATCTAGTTTGCTGTGCTAGATGGTCCTTTTATTCATAATATACATTTAATTCCATAATAGATTATAAATGGCTTGACCGTTTGTGTTGCCTTCAATAGGCTCAGGGTCCTCATTATAATTTACGTTCTGATAAGGAGTGCCGTCAGACATATAAGCATCTACCGTAATCGTCTCCATCGTATGATTATATCGGCTTATATACACCTTATATCGCAATTCATCACCACTCAGCTCATTAACGCGCAACCATAATAATGCATCATACTTACTCTTTTGCACACTGTCATTGTCAATGAACAGTTGATTGCCCGATGCATCAGGTCCCACATAGTACCATTCCGTCGCCAAAGCGGTTCCGTCTGTACTGAGTAGCCACAAAAGGGACAATATGGTAAATATTTTCCTCATATGACTGCTCCTCTCTTGCTACATAAACCGTATATTTTATAAAAGATTAAAGTTGATCAACCCTTTATAAAGTATACAACTTTCCCCTTTCTATATAATACCAAAAGAAGATACCATTTATCAACAATGATTAAAATTTATCCTCATTTTTTATTAAATATGAAAGAAATATGAAAAATTTTCAAAGGAATTTCTAAAATATCTTCATTTCCTGTTCATTTCAATTGAGTATTATAATAGTGTCAAGTGATAGATGAAGGTAACAATTCCCTGGTTACTTTAGATGTATTTATCTCCCGACAAGTAATACTAACCCCAAACCTACTACTTGTTTAAATACATCGAGTCATTTGATATTAATACTAACACTCCCCTTACATGAAAAAGACTCCGTACGGAGTCTTTTTTCGTTGTCTAAACAGTTCAATCTTGGGCTTATAGGACAGAACATGTTGTTTTTAATGCCGATACAACTAGTAAATAACTAGCTGTATCGGCATTTTATTTTTTTGAGTAAACTTTAAAAGAGCCGTACAAAACGTGTTGCAAAAAAAGCTGAAACCCCTTTCATTTACAAGGCTGAATAGAGTTTCAATTACGATCTATCAGTTAATTTACTTCCACCCATCCTAAAGCGGCACGTTTAGCATCGATATCCGCCAAGATTTTTTCAGCTACCTTCTTAGGATCGGTATTTACATACATAACAGACCCTAAGATATCTTTAGTATCCTCTTTGAGCCATTTTGTAACGGCATCGGAGCCTTGTGTAGGCGGCTCAACGCAATGATAGGAGTTGATACCCATCAAGCGGAAGCCGAGAGACGCATCGATACCTTTTTCATTGGACCATTCAGGACTGGACATAGCAAACGGCAACTGCGGCAAATTAAGTCCCAACTCAGCGGCGATACCGCCGAAGATACCCGATGAACGGGCATTATCCACGCATTCACCGACATGCCATACCGGCGGTTGATCATCACCTAAGAATTCCTGTAGTGCAGGACTACATTTCTTAATGGCATCTGTATTACAATAGCCGAGCTTCATCAACGGGAATGACGCGCAACCGTTCGTTAAGATAATACAGCCGTTTTTGATAAGTTCATCAACGATATCTACGGTCGCTTTTTCATAAATAACACGAGGATTTGAGCAACCGACTACATTGACGATACCGCGAACCTTACCGGATTTTAAAGCCTCCGCTAACGGCTTGAAAGAACCGTAATGTTTAACCGTAGATTCCGGAGAGAAACCGACCTCCGCCGTAATTTCGTATGGAGGAATAAATACCGGCATGCCTTTACGCAATTCATGGGCTTCAAGGGCACGATCCAAAATTTTCCGTGCCAACTGTTTCGTTTCCGCCAAATTCGTATGATGGTGATCATAGCCGATATGTTCCGCGCCCGGCAAACGAGCCGCATCGGATGTGGTAATCACCTTTGTATTAAAGCAACGCGCCACGTCCATGATAGCAGGGTACACATCCTGTACGTCCGCTACCCAGCAATCGAGTGCGCCCGTACCGAGCACGAGCTCCGCCCCGATAGCATTACACAACGGAATAACATTTTCATACCGATACATGCTGGACAAACCGGAGCAGCAGATACCGTAGAACTGGATGCCTTTTGCGCCGATAGCCTTAGCTTTTTCCTGATATTCTTCAGATGCACCGATCGTACAGATCTGAGATACCAACGTCGGCAAATGACCATGTACAGCGATATTTACATAACCTTTTTTAAGGGCTCCGATATTAACCTTGGACGTACGACGGCCGCCTTGACCGAACAGCGCATCCGTAGCGATATCCGCCGCCACTACACCGGTAAATGTGAAAGCCAGTCCGCAACGCAAGAATTGTTTCATATTGCTTTCCCAGTCGCCATCCGTACCGACACAGGTACGATGATATGCATCAAAGGCTTCATTGTATGCGGAGATAGGTAAGATATCCAAATTTTTCCAGACTTCGCGGCGTTCAGCAGGAGCCATCGCCGTAATCGTTTTATATTCGCCCGGAAGAGCACGACTCAAGTCTTCCAACAATACATCCGCCAAATCATTAGCGACGTCATTTAACGGGCGCCCCTCCTCAGGAATGTTGAATGCCTTACATACGGTACGTATTTTTTCTTCCCCTAAAATAGGGATATCCAATTCACCGTTAGCAGCCGCTTTCAGAGAAATCAAAATTTCGCGCGCATGTGCACCATGTTGAGTCAAACCGCCGGCAGCGGCACGCGTCATATTACGGGCAACAATAAGATCCGCATCCGCACCGCAGACACCGCGAGGACTCTTAGGCGTAATCTTACAAGGCCCCATAAAGCATATGCGACAGCAAACACCGGCAATACCGAAAGCACATTGAGGCTGCTGTTTATCGAAACGGTCAAAAACCGTGTCACAACCGATTTGTTCCATGCGAAGAATCATTTCACGAACCGCAGGATCCGGAGTCTGTTCGATTACATCCTGTTTTGTAGGCCACGTTTTGCGATACTCCGCAACGGCTTTCAAATAATCGTTTACACCATGTTCATGAGGAACCCCCGGTTCATGAGTATGCGGTACCCATTTATCCGTAGGTAAAGCTTTGGCATGGCTATGATCGTGGTCATGACTATGGTCGTGGTCATGATTATGTACATGTTCGTGACTATCATCATGGGTTTGACCATGCTGATGGCCATGTTCATGGTCGTCCGTATGATTATGGTCATGATGGTCTTCATGATCATGTCCGTGATGATGCCCTCCACAATGACAATGTTGATGTTTATGGGCATTTTTATTTTCTGCATCTTTACTCATAGTAAACCTCCTCGTGACCTACATAGGCCAAGCATTAACAATAAGGAACATAATCCTCACCATAATTCATAGTTAATACTACCATAATCATGGGCTTTAAAACCTATCTCATAGATATGTTTTAATTCACTATAAGTATATTTTCTACACGGACATTTGTCAATTATATTTTGAGAAAATTTTTTCACATATATATTTATAAATCCGACAACAGCAATGTTTTTGCATCGATTCATTCAGCTAACATTCATAAATTTGTGAACAAGTTAATTCCTATTTAAATACGGGAATTAACCTTGCTATCTTGCCATATTCATTATGTAGAATAATATAGTTTCAATATATGATGATATCTTTTTGATATATGATGATATTGTTTCAATATATGATAATATCGTTTCGGTATGCATATACAATTTTATAATTTGGGGATTAAGGGCATATAGATATATAGGTATGTAAACATTATAAAAGCCGCACCGACTGCGATACATTCGCAGCCGGTACGGCTCTTCTTTTATTATTACATTAATGTTTTAAGTACATTCAAAACTTCTTCCGGTAATTCGTTCTTATGACCGATGAGTTTTTCCACATAGTCATAACGGAACTCAAAAGCCTGATGTAACTGATGATGGTATTCACGCACCTCAAATGGCGGTTCAAAGCCCGGTATCTCAACGTAAGAAAGATTTTCATACGCACCGAACGGTTTAAAATCCAAATTGCCTTCTACCAATTGTTCCAATAAATTCAACGTCACTTCCTTAGGAATTTTCTTTTCCAGAAAGAATCCCGTGTTCATGATAAAGCAGTCCACACCGCACTCTTTAAAGAGTTTTTTGTAGCTTTCATAATCACGAACCAATGGATAGGTACGGAACGGATTTGCATACGGTTCGATAACGAGTGCATCCGGATCCACATGCGCATCGAGTTTTTCAGCCGTAGAACGACGTGTCGCCAACGTCGCCCCCATGGTGGACGCCAACACAGGGTCGGATATTTTAAGAATCGGCGGCAATGTTTTATCCTTCATAAGCCATACGATGGCATTGACAGGTTCGCCTACATAATTTACGCGATTATCCGTCCAGAACTGAGATTTAATGGCACGACCGTTATTATTGCGCACATCTTCAGCCAATACGACCTTGCGTCCCTCTTCATCCATCGTTACCCCTACATTCTGCAAGGTTAACAGGAATTCATTCGCCGGATGTTCTACAGGATAATCCTGCATTTTATCAAAATACGTAGGCTCCATCGCAATCGAGCTTAAATCCTTCGTATTGATGATATACGCATCGTCATGCAAAATGGAAATATCGTAACGGCCATTGTGTTTTTCATGGGTCAACGTGGATTTACCGGAACCGGATAAACCGAATACACCGATGGTATACGTCTTTCCGCCATCCAGATTATAGCGTTTCATACCGCCATGACAGGCGACATAACCGAAGCGATTCGCCAAGGACCACGCCAATGTAAGGGTGCCTTTTTTGTGTTCTCCGAAGTAGCGCATACCGAGAATCATCGCGCAGTTATGAGCAGGATCAAAAATCGCAAGCCCGCCCGGATGACCGGGAACTACATAATCAGGGTCGGAGTAAATATAGATATCCCCTTCGGGAATGTCTTCGCTTTCGTTATAGAATTCTTTTACAGCAGCATCAAAAAATTTAAAATTCATCACCCAGGAATATAAAATAGATGCATGATCCTTCGGAATCATCAAGTGAGCACGGGCGGTAAATTTCTTATCGAGGCCGACGATAACCTGTGCGGCAATCCATTCCTTACCGCGACTGTCATACACGGCGTCACGCGCAATATTGGCAAGTTCGATTTCATCAATACCTTCATCACCGATGATGCGACGAGCCTTTGCGTAGCGCCCCGTCGTCTTGCCGTCATTCGTAACGAGCACCTTCGCATCGGCCGGTAAGCCCTGCTCCAGCGGTTTATGTACAGGCATATCGAGGACGATGACACCCGGTTCTTCAGAGGCCAGCTGATACGCTTGTGCCACAGAGGTGACCGGTTCTACATTATTTCCATAAAATGCGGTTTCAATCGTACTGCGTAACTTCGAAAATAATGGGTTTGTTTTGATTTCACTTTGTTTCCAAACGCGTCTCGTCGACATAATATTTAAATCCTCACCTTTTAATATATACATGATTTCATCTGTGAAAGTATGAAATAGCCAATACTCTCATTAATACTTATTTTACCCTTTTCTATCAAGTTTGTATACATAAAACAACCGGCACGTTCTTAATATTGTATATTTATTATTAATTAGTGCAACACAATTAAACCGGTAAAAGCCGCATGTCGATACTTACACCAACATGCGGCTATAACCCGAACATACCATGTTCTCCCGACAGTACGGTACATCCTATACATATACAATATACGAAATACGAAAGGTCAACTATTATTTATTATTGATGAATGCATTCAGCTTAGCAATCAGGTCGTTCACATCAAAATCACCGCGTTCCGCAATCATTTTGACGGTCGCCACCTTCGCCATGACTTTCACCATAGGGGTTTTTAATTTTTCAAATTTAGGATTCAAGGAAATCAGATAGTCCACCACATCCGGAGAATGTTTGATCAACTTGGACAATGTCGTTTTCTCATCGATGTGAACGTATCCATCCGCATCGACTGCCAACGGTTTTTCCGCCACCGATTCCGCCGCTTTCAGCGCCAAGGATTTTTCCGAGCCGCCATCACCTACATAATCGGCCTGATCCCATGTCAACAATGTGCGGGAACCTTCCAGTTCGCGAATATGCGTGCAGTCCTGCATCATTTCCAAAACACCGCGGAACCTGCCGTTCTCATCACGCACAGCGGTATAAATAACATAGATAAACAAACCCGGTTTATTAATCCAGAACTCAGCCTGACTTTGTTCTCCGGAGCGGAATTTTTCAACGATTTCTTCCACGATATGTACGGATTTTGCAGGATGGCAATTCTTCACTTCGCGGCCGATAACATTGGCACTGCGAGGAAAAATCCGATGCGCCGTATCACTGTAAAATTTAACGAGTTCATTTTCATCCACATAGGATAAATCTACAGGCAGGTGGCGGAAGATTAAATTAATCTGATCCAATGTCAACTTTCCTGTCGCCACATCGAGAACAGCATCCTTACCGACCGGGGCAGCGCCTACAGGGCCTACATATTTAGACAATAGACCTGCCAAATCATTCAGGAATTCATTGGATACGGCGCCGTTCTGAGCGGAACCGCTTTGGTTCAGCTGCGCAGCGGAATCATTGACGCCCGGCACCACATAAAGCCCGGGAGTCTTAATGATGGCATAACCGATTTCATGGTCATTTTTACTCATGCGCACGAACTCTTCATCGCTCAATAATTTGAAAGATGTAGGCAGCAATACTTCCAGCTCTTTGGAATTCAAATCGCGTAACTTAGCCAATGTCTCCGGTACAGACGCCAGGAACTCATCATATTTATCTTCACGAAGCAATGCATAAGATGCGGAAATGGCATCGCGCACCGCATCATCAAAGGTCCACATGATGCGCGTAGGACGGTCAAAGCCATGATCCTCCAGCATCGGATACAGTTGATTCTGCTTGCGGGATAAGTGAGTCCGCCATTGAGCAAGAGAATCAAAGACACCGAGCCACGGATTCTTGATAAATTTGTCCTGCTTTAACAATTCATCGGCCTCGAGAGCCACCTTTTCAACGGCGTTGATTTCCTCCAAATACACCCACAACGGATGATTTTCAGGATATTCATTTTCAGCGCGCACCAGTACGCCATCAAACAGATTCAGCAAATCATCCATCTTGTCGAGGATTTCTTCATCCTTATATACACCCTTTAAACTTTGCTCCGCATAAGCAAACTCATCAGGCGTGCAGGTGCCCAGTTTTTCTTTCAGAATACGATTGCCGTCCTCCATGGACAATTTACCGTCCAGATAATCCTCTTTTACGGACACGATAATTCTATACCGCTCATTATTAATATCCAGTTCTTGTTTTAAAGGATTCATACTTTATACCTCCAAGGGCTCACTCGTTTATGACTATATTTTTATTATATCATTTTGAAAGTAATTTTCAGTAGCTACGGGTACAAATTTATAGTTTGTGAAAGTTTTTATGCACATACTGCACGTTTTATCCTATCGCCCGATACACTAAGAACTGATAAGAACAGTTACGCCAATAAAAAGACACCTTCACAACTATGCGAAGGTGTCATCAAACCGTATCTTACTTTTTAAAATCAATAAATTCAGTTTTAGAAGATGCTACCGGTTTCCCGTTGGAATCGGAGGCGGGCTTGAACTGCCAAGAGGATACAGCGCCCACAATAGACGCATCCACCGCGGCATCACCGCTGGACGTAAGTAATTTTACATCATCTACGGACCCGTTTTCTTCAATAGTAAACTGTACATCAACGCCACGCGCGTTGCCGGCATAAGCACCAAAAACCCCCGGATCAACAGCCGGCGTAGACACAGCTACAGGCGGTTCATACGGCGCAGCCAGGGCCGCCGTCACGGAACCGGCAGCGACCAATGCACTTAATGTTATACAACGCAACACTTTGTTCATCATCATTCTCCTTATTTAGCAGATTGACCTACAACCTTCTTAGGTAATGTAATCGTCATACCAATAATAGATTCATGTGGTTTCTTATCGTTGCCGATGGCAGGCGTAAATTTCCATTTCATAATAGCATCTTTCACAGCCTCATCGACCGGTGCATAGCCGGAAGACTGTTCCACGAACACTTTCTTCACGGCGCCCTGTTTATCGATCAAAAATCGAACCCTCATATTCGGTGCCACCTTAGCTGTCTGAGGGATTTCAGGCATCTCAGGTTTTACGATGGTAACCTCTTTAGGGGGTGAAATAAAACCCGCCGCGTTTGCCGTATAATTTCCAAACATCCCAAATGATGCCGCAAGTACAGCCGCAGCGGTATAGCGAATAATTCTATTCATGATATAAGTCCTCCTTGGTTCTCTTAATCTATGGATATTATCATACTAAATTAATATGAAGAAATGAAGAAATTAATCATTTTTCTTATTGAGATTTAATCTCATTTATGATATAGTCTAATTAAAGTAATTGATCGGACATCACACATCATGTCAATGTGTAACAAAAAATAAACAAGGAGGTTCTTCATGAAACGTAGAAAGCGTATTCAAATGAAGGTCATGATGATACTCGGTATCGTAGCCCTCATCGGGCCGGACCAGTTGCAATCATTCATACACTAAAGAACACATGACCTCGGCAGAAGTGCGACGGATCTGCCCCAGCCGCTACGTTGGTAGCGGCTATTTTTCTGTATTTTTACACGGGAGGTTTATCATGAAATTCAATCGGCTTGTATTAATCGCTTTATCATTAACCGTCATGATACTGGCCCTGATCGGCTGCGGAAAGGACTCCGCCCGGGACGGGCAAAAGAAACTTCAGGTCGTAACAACTACGACGATGTTGACGGACCTGGTGAAAGAAATCGGCGGCGATGATGTTTCCGTTCAAGGTCTCATGGGTCCCGGCGTCGACCCCCATCTCTATCAGGCCAGCGCAGGTGATGTAACGGCCATGTCAAAAGCGGATGTTGTCGTATATAACGGCATTCACCTGGAAGGAAAAATGGGCTCCATCTTTGACAATTTGGCAAAGCAGAACAAAACGACCATTCGCGTATCCGACGCCCTCGATCCATCCACTCTGCTCGATTTCGAAGAGGACGGCGTATCCACAAAGGATCCGCACATCTGGTTTGACATAGCCAATTGGAAACTCGCCGCAAAAGCGGTCTATGAAGGTTTGGCAAAGGCCGATCCTGCACATAAGGAAAACTTTCAGAAACGTTATGAATCCTATCTCACCAAGTTAGATGAGGAGGATGCCTACATTAAAGCGCAGACCGAATCCATCCCTAAAGAGTCCCGTGTTCTCGTAACGGCGCACGATGCATTCCAATACTTTGCACGGGCCTACGGATTCGAAGTCAAAGGTTTACAGGGCGTAAGCACCGCTACGGAAGCCGGCACGCAGGATATGAACGAGCTCGTTCAATTCATCGTCGACCACAAAATCAAAGCCATCTTCGTGGAATCATCGGTACCGCATAAAACGATTGAGGCCGTTCAGGAAGCCTGCAAGGCAAAAGGCTGGAACGTATCCATCGGCGGCGAACTGTATTCCGATTCACTCGGTTCCGAAGGATCTGAAGGCGGCACGTATATCGGCATGGTCAAAGCCAACATCGATACCATTGCGAAAGCACTTAAATAAAAATGCTAAATCAAGACCTGTTAATTAGAGCACAAAGTCGGTGCTACAGATATGTATATTAAGACCTGCTAAAATAGAGCACGAAGTCGATACAACAAATATATAACAAGGAGGCATATATGGAATGGGCCGTAGAAGTTGAAGATATGACCGTCGCCTACACGACAAAACCCGTGTTGTGGGACGTGGATATGAAGGTGCCCATCGGTTCCCTGGCGGCTATCGTCGGACCCAACGGAGCCGGTAAGTCCACATTATTAAAGGCTATGCTGGGTCTGCTGACAGTCATCTCGGGCAGCGTCAAATTTTACATCGACCATCACCTGGCGGTCAACAAAAATGATTACAAAAAGATCGCCTATGTACCGCAAAGCGGCAGCGTTGACTGGGATTTTCCCACCACCGTGTTAGATGTGGTCCTCATGGGCCGTTACGGTCATCTGGGCTGGTTTAATCGCCCTGCAAAACAGGATAAAGAACTTGCACTGGCCATGATTGACAAGATGGGCATGACCGACTACGTGAACAGACAGATTCGTCAGCTTTCCGGCGGTCAGCAGCAGCGTGTTTTTCTGGCGCGCGCCCTCGTTCAGGAGGCCGACATTTATCTCATGGACGAACCGTTCAAGGGCGTCGACAAGACGACGGAACGTGCTATCATCACATTATTACAGGAGATGAAAGCTCGCGGTAAAACAGTTATCGTCGTCCACCACGACTTGAATACGGTACCGCAATACTTTGACTGGGTCACGCTCGTCAATAAGCAGACCGTCGCTTACGGTCCCGTAGCGGATACATTCACGCCGGAAGCAATCGAACGAACCTACGGTACGGGAGGGATTTTATGACGATGCTCCAATCCTATACGACGCAGATGGTATTACTCGGCACAGCTCTCTTAGGACTGGCCGGCGGCATCGCAGGCACCTTTGCGGTACTTCGCAAGGAAAGCCTCATCGGTGACGGCTTGTCCCATGCGGCATTACCCGGCGTAGTGCTCGCCTTTTTGCTGACCGGCATCAAGGATATAGAGGTGCTCATCACGGGTGCCGCCCTTTCCTCGATTGCCGCCGCATGGCTCATCACGATTACCGTGGAAAACAGTAAAATTAAATTCGACGGAGCGTTAGCCACCATTCTCTCCGCCTTCTTCGGCCTCGGCATGGTGCTGCTCACCTATATCCAGAGCCTCAACAACGCCGGTCAGGCGGGGCTTTCAAAATTCATATTCGGACAGGCGGCCACCATATTGGCGCGCGATGTATATATTACGTCCGTCGCGGCGATTATCATCATGATCCTGACCGCTCTGTTCTGGAAGGAACTGAAACTCATCTCCTTCGATTTGGAATACGCCAGGACGCTACAGATTCCTGTGACGTTTACGATCATTTTATATCGGGCGCTGCTCATCATGACCATCATCATCGGAATTCAATCGGTGGGCGCCATTTTGATCAGCTCGCTCCTCATCGCACCCGCCGTGGGTGCCCGGCAATGGACAGATAAACTGGGTACCATGTGCATATTGGCCGGCGTGTTCGGAATGAGCTCCGCCATCGGCGGCACATTATGGAGCACCACGGTTTCCAAATTACCTACAGGGCCTGCGATTATCGTCATTCTGTCAATTTCAGTATTACTCAGCCTGCTGCTCGCACCGAACAGAGGCCTCCTATGGCAGCTACGCCGTGTTCGTCAGACGAAATACGCATTAAAATCCATGTCGGTCCCGCCCGCTGAAAAAATAATGCCATCAGATTCGGTCACAACAGACTCTAAAAGCGGCAATATAGGAGGTGCCCTATGACAGCCCATACTGAAATATTGCTCATCGCTATGGTGGTCTCCATCGCCTGCGCCGTGCCCGGTGTCTTTCTGGTACTGCGCCGCATGTCTATGATGGCCGACGCCATTACGCACACCGTATTTTTAGGCATCGTGCTGGCCTTCTTCGTGACGGAGGACTTGAATTCGCCGTTCCTGCTCGTAGGGGCTACGCTCGTCGGCATCGGAACGGTATGGCTCATAGAGATGATTCTCAATACACATCTCGTCAACAAAGATGCGTCTATCGGCATCATCTTTCCCCTGCTCTTTTCAGTCGCCATCATTTTGGTGAGTCTCTACAGCGGAAATGCCCACCTTGACGTAGATACGGCATTACTCGGGGAAATCGCCTTTGCACCGTTCGACAGATTCATTGTAGACGGCACCGATCTAGGACCCGTATCGCTGTGGATTTCACTCACGGTGGCCGCCGTCAACCTGCTATCGGTCATTCTGTTCTATAAGGAACTGAAACTGTCCACCTTTGATCCGCTGCTGGCGGGGCTTTTCGGCTTCACGCCGATTTTCATCCACTATGTATTGATGACCATGGTTTCCCTCACCGTGGTGGCCTCCTTTCAGGCGGTCGGTGCCATCCTGGTCATCGGTCTCATGATCGGGCCTGCGGTCATCGCCTATTTATGGACCGACTCCGTGAAAGCCATGCTCATCAGCAGCATGCTCATCGGTACTATATGTGCCGTTATCGGCACGGAGGTTGCTTTCACCATGGATGTGTCCATTGCGGGTTCCATCGCCACCACCATCGGCCTGGGCCTGATTATCGCCGTCATCGCTACGCCGAAGACCGGTTATATCGCCACATACCGCAGACAGCGCCATCTGCGTCGCCATTATCGGGAAACGATGATGCTGTGCCACATTTATACGCACATGGACACGCCTATCGCGCCCGTTGAAAACGGCATCGGCACCATCCACGAACACCTGAACTGGACGGCGGACTATACATATCAAGCCGCTTCAAAACTCAAAAAGCAAGGCCTGCTCTACGTAACGGAAGGACGATATGCGCTGACCGACAAGGGTATCAAGCAGGTAAAAGAAGCCATATAAAATAGAAATCGTGTGCATATGGACAGAAATAGAGCGCATATAAAGAGAAATAGAGTACACAAAAATAGAGTGTACCAAAATAAATAAAGTGCAAAAAATGAAGCTGAACCCTTTGCTATTACACATAGGTTTCAGCTTCTTTCTGTTATATCACAACAAACCGCGCTATATGAGAACACATCAAGTTCTGAGATCAATTCATACAAAGCATTTAACTTCTTCTTTTATTTCAAAAACTAACCCGGATTAACGAATACATTTTACTCTTATTTATCGATTAATAACCATAGCATTAAAACTCGACGCGCATTTGATACCATGTAGCGCCACCATGATCGGATTCCGATTCACCTTCATTTACAAAACCGAACTTGGCATAATAGTGAATCTTTTCCTCTTTACAGGTCAGAATGACGCCCTTACGATTCTCTTCTCTCGCCAACTCTATGAAAGCCTCAATCAGTCTGCCCCCTATACCGCAATTTCGATATTCAGGCAATGTATTTAAACCAAATATCATCTGCCACGCACCGTCAGAGTTATGTAGAGAAGCATCAGCGAACATTTCATCGGTTAGGACTTCATAACAGAACTAAACAAGCGCCTTGCGCATATAAATAACATCATCCATCGGATTATAATAGTACGGCTCACATTCAGTGAAGCCATGCTTTTTGTAAAGATAAATTGCTGCTTTCAACGGCTCAATTGTATCAAGTACCATCTCTGTATAACCTGATTGCTTAGCGTGTTCCATGATACTTTCAATCAGACGATCACCCAAAGCATGCCCACGACCCTCAGGTCGCACATAGAGGCGTTTCATCTCACAACGGGTATCACTGTGCTGATAATATGCAACCATGCCGAGAACCGTATGACTATCATCCACCGCTACCAGCACCTCACCATTAGAGGCCGTGTATTTCTCAGCAATATCCGCCAATTCCTTGTCCAAATCTTGAAACGATAAATCGCGACCTAGCCAATCTGTATACTCCGTAATCAATTCTTTTACTTGATCTAAATAGGGTTTTCCATCAACTATATTAATCATATAACCTCTTCTATACCTTTTATAACGATATAAGGATAGTACATTCCATAATTTAAATTCGGTGGACTTGTTCCCTTCTTACTGAAAAATGTAACTGTGCAGCTAATAGTAAAATTTAAATCACTCATTTAAGGCCTCATTCAATTACATATACCATATCACCTTTAAAGTACATGTTCATTATGCAGTGAACTGGATTCCCTTCGGTCCATAACCATCCTTGGAATACAGCGTGACCCCAATTATAGGTCTCCGTAATGACCTCGAATTCACTTTCACTATACTCCTGTTGATACTGAGGTAACTCAATACTTTTACCTGTAAAAGTATCTAGTATTGTATTATTAAACACGAGAATTTCCAAATCATCAATATCACATTTTTCAAATACAACCTTGGCTTTATGAGTCTGTTCAACACCATTCTCATAAGAAAAAATGTAATCAAAGGTAAAGATTATATTACCATCTGCGTATTCTATTTTCTGTACCCTTGCGTCATGAAGAGAGTACTTAAAATAATCTCCGAAAAATCTTGTGATTTTCATAGAGCCTCGTTATATAACAATCTCAAAGAATACATATTTTAAAAAAATGGAATGATAACAAATAATATCATTCCATCATTTTATCTAAAATAAATTTTCAGTTTATTAATATCTTATTATTAGTACTCTATTACACCACTTAATCTATTTTACAAATACTATTTATCGAATCTAATAAAGGAAGAAAGTTACAAAAATCAATTTCTTGATAATGTTCTAAAATATACTTAGAAAATATATCTTTTGAAAAAGTATCTTCAGCACCATCTTTCACAAGCTTTTCAAATCTTTTCCCATTAATAGATATATTCAAAACCTCTTCAGTATATAGATCTTCTATTTCACACTCATTAAAATTATTAATTAGAGGTATTGTTTGCAGATATAAATTAGCATTCAAATTCATCAAAATTTGATTTGTATTTAGTTCAGCTTCTATATGTCTTAGAAACGTCTTTAATGGTTTATCTGATTTTTGTTCATTATCAAACAAAAGAATGACAGGGTTAACATTTGTTATCATCCCATATTGGCTTTTATTATTTATGTATTCAAATAAATTATCGCAGCTCTTACTTCCATTATAAAAATTCCAAATATTTTTCATTGTATCTGCACCATTTTGTACAATACCAAAAAAATACTTTAATCGTTTAGTTTTATTTAAAAAATACAAATTAAATACATATTTACCTAAATCATTTTTAGTAATAAGATTTGGATATCTATCACTATACTTCATCAAAGCAGCCTTTATATGAAGAATATCTGTTTTACCTTCAGTCACAATAGTAGGTTTACTCGGTTTAAAAAAATACTTATAAAACAAAAAGTACTGATATTGTTTTTCTCTAGCATTTAAGCCTGATATATATTTCTTATTATCTTTCTTCTTACCTTTCTTCTTTATACTTTCAATTTCTAGCTCATTATTATACCAGTCTAGTTGATTTATAAAAGCCAGCCGCCCCTCTAACTTCTCTTCAGTACCAACCGCTCCATCTATTTTAAAACTATCTGTTTTAAGGAGTTGATCAACCATAGCTCTAGTCTGCTTTATAAACTTACGACTAACATTTATCTTCTTATTTACAGTTAAGCCGGTTACTTCTTGTCGCGAGGAGTAATACTCTAATCTAGTTTTATTTTCATTAATCTCAAATCCACTATTTTCAAGAAGAATTCTCAACTCTTTTATGAAATTAATATAATCTGTTTGGAAGGCTCTATTATTGGTAGAAAAGCTCATATCATCAGCATATCGAGTATAAGATAGTTTATATTTTTTTGCCAATGATAAAATACGTAGATCGACAATATTAAAAATTAAATTTGAAATTATTGGGGATGTAGGTGCTCCTTGAGGTAATTTCTTATCGTAACAAACTAGTTGTGAAATTATAGTAGAAACCTCTTTTGGAAACATAAACTCCTGACTTTTATGAAAGTACCCTTGTACTCTTCCAAAATTTACTGATGAAAAAAAATTAGAGATATCTATATTTAATAGATATTTCTTATTTTTGTGTATACGAGCATTAGTTATTATCCCTTTGCCCATTTCAAATCCATGAGATATATTTGAAGCTATTCCATTCTGATCTATATAATTTTTATGAATATCATATATTTTTTTACCCAAACGTCTTTGAATTCTTTTTAGCTGTTCATTCGGAGAATTAATAACTCTAACTCCTCCAGCTTTCTTTGGAACTTCAAATGATTTATATGATTTCTCAATTCCTTTTTTATACAGCACATAAGTAATTGCTTTTAGCTCAATATTTATAAGCTTAGCCACTTTCTTACGAGCTTCATCATAATTATTCATAATAAAAAGCGTATGGTTACTCTTTATCTCAAATTCATCATATTCATATGAACTTCTAAAGAATCATCGAGAGCTGAAAGCAATTCTCACATTAAATTCAACGCTTGCGAACCACAAGCCAAAACTCTAACCATACGCTACCTCTAGCCTACCCTCTTTTCGTAAATTTATCAAGCTTGTTCTTATAAAAAACAATATAAAATAGTACCGACAAACTAAAATCATTAAGTTAAAGTTACGATTTTCAGAAAATCCCTCTCCCTAAAATGATAGAAGGCTTTATTTTACTATTTATAGCAAAATAAATTTATTATTATTCCCACTCAATTGTAGCAGGTGGTTTAGATGTAATATCGTACACGATACGGTTGATGTGTTGTACTTCGTTTACGATACGACGGGAGATTGTGTCCAATACATCGTAAGGAATGCGTGCCCAGTCAGCAGTCATGAAGTCTGTTGTCGTTACGCCGCGCAACGCCAATGTGTAGTCATATGTACGGAAGTCACCCATAACGCCTACGGTACGTGTAGATGTCAATACGGCAAAGTACTGATTGATGCTGCGATCAAGGCCGGCTTTCGCGATTTCTTCGCGGAAAATGGCATCCGCATCACGTAATATGTCGAGTTTTTCCTTTGTAATATCGCCCATTACGCGGATAGCGAGGCCGGGACCCGGGAATGGTTGACGCCATACGAGGTAGTCAGCCAAACCTAATTCAGAACCGAGTTCACGCACTTCGTCTTTGAATAAATTGCGCAACGGTTCAATAAGGCCTTTAAAGTCTACCACTGCAGGCAAGCCGCCTACATTGTGATGAGACTTGATAACTTCCGCTTCGCCCGTACCGGACTCGATAACGTCAGGGTAGATCGTACCTTGCGCCAAGTAATCAACGGAACCGATTTTACGGCCTTCGTCTTCGAATACACGGATAAATTCTTCACCGATAGCTTTGCGTTTTGCTTCCGGATCTTCAAGCCCCGCCAATTTATCCAGGAAACGTTTTTCCGCATCGACGCGGATGAAATGCATGCCCGAATCTTTGAAAGCTGCTTCCACTTCGTCTCCTTCGTTTTTCCGCATCAAGCCGTGATCAACGAAGATACATGTCAACTGGTCGCCTACAGCTTTAGAGATAAGCGCCGCCGCTACGGAGCTGTCTACACCGCCGGACAAAGCCAACAATACTTTGCCGTCACCGACGGTTTTGCGAATGCTTTCAATAGCGGTTTTCGCATAGTTTGCCATCGTCCATGTACCTGTAAAATGACATACCTCGTACAGGAAATTATGAAGCATTTCTTTGCCGTGTTCCGTATGCAACACTTCCGCATGGTACTGCATAGCATACAGTTTTCGTTCTTTATTTTGCATCGCCGCTACAGGGCAATCCTTTGTATGCGCTACAATTTCAAAGCCTTCAGGAACCCTTGCTACATAGTCGACATGGGACATCCATACCACTTCGTCCTCGGACAATCCTTTAAACAATGGGGATGTAGTATCCACCTTAGTTGGTGTTTTACCGAACTCGCGGTTTTCCGCAGATTTAACTTCGCCGCCCAATGTATGCGCCATAAATTGCATACCGTAGCACATGCCGAGGACAGGAATACCGAGTTCAAAAATCTCTTTGTCGATTTTCGGGGAATTTTCTTCGTACACGCTGTTCGGACCGCCCGTAAAGATGATCCCTTGCGGTTTCAGTTCCTTAATTTTTTCCAATGCCTTGTTGTATGAATATACTTCGCAGTATACGTGATTTTCACGAACGCGGCGCGCAATCAGCTGATTGTACTGACCTCCAAAATCAACAACAATAACAAATTCCTTGTTTTCCATAATTCCTCCATTAAGCAAGAAATATCTATTTTACACGGCTTTCACATACGATATATGTTACAGACAAAACTATATACATTACCGGCACTATTTAATCATGAATTTTTACACCTAATACCATGCGCACGAATTCCGGATCAAAATGTTTTGTTCGAGATTCACCATATCCCATATCGAGTGTTGAAATAGCTTTCATTTCATCCTGTGAAAGTTCAAAATCCCAAACATCGATATTCTCAATCATACGGTTTTTATGAGTGGTTTTAGGTATAACTATAACACCACGTTGAATATTCCAACGAAATACGACTTGACTCACGGTTTACGCCTGTTCCAATCCGCGCCAGGCGCTGAAATAATCTCCCATGGCTTGATGTAATAAATACAAATCAAGATATTCGACACCTAAATTTTTTAGAGATTGATTAATACCGGCATCCACATCTTCGGCATTCATATCCTGAACCCATAACTTAGATGTGATAAATAGGTCTTCACGTGTTACCGCCCCCTTGGCTATCGCTTCGGCAACGGCTTCTCCTACCGCTGTTTCATTTCCATATACGGCAGCCGTATCAAACAAGCGATATCCCGCATCAATAGCATCGAGTACGACCTGTTTACATTGAGCCAAATCAGTAACTTGAAAAACACCAAATCCCATCATCGGCATTCGAGCCCCGGTATTGAGTGTTATATATTCCATCACTATCACCTCGTTTAAAACGTTTTGCGTTTACATTTCATTATAGCATAGGAACAACAACGCCTCTACATATTCCGTATGAAAGTTTCACAACACTTTTAAACGTTCGGATTATTTCAAGGCCCATTCTATGTAGTATAGGAGTTAACATCCAGTATCTAATCACCGGTAATAAATACCGACAGTTACCGGTTAACATTTAATCGATATCATCTTCTTTTGCATCTTCCTTGCGTTTTACTATCGTAACGGTACCCAATTTTACCATCTTGACGGCACCCACCGGACAGATGGAATAGCAATCACCGCAGGAGATACAGCCTTTTCCGATGACAAATCTTGTGGTACCTTCCGTTATACACTGAACGGGACAGTCTACAGCACAGGCGCCACATTTAACACATGTATCATCAATATGGAATTTTAACTTGCCCATGCGCAGCCTCCTTTCAGTAAACTTCAATACCCTCTGTTCCTATAACGCTTACTCAAAACAATTAATTCCGTTGAGCAGACACCAATCATTTAGTGAAACCCAATTTATCCGTGACGATCGCGAATCATCACATTTCATCGTATTTTATGAAGCGCCTCATTATATGCAATCGCTGAATAGATGGCTCTTTCCACGCCGTGATGGTTATTATCCGTCGTTTCATAGAGGGCCGCTTCTTTTATATTAGCATTTGCATTGCCCATGGCCACACCGGCTCCGGCAAAGCGCAGCATGGACAGATCATTTTCACTGTCGCCGATCGTCATCACCTCGTCAGGGCTGAAGTTCCAGTGCTTTGTCAACGCCTCCACAGCCGTACCTTTTGTAGTATGAGGCAACACGAATTCCAAATTTCCCTCACTGGACAACAGCACATCGTAAAAGCGCTCCCGCCCCGTTCCGTCATGAGTCAGCCCCTGGTATTCGTCACGCAGGTCCTGTAAAATGCGCTGACGCATCGGTTCGTCCCCATAAAAGATCTGTATTTTTTCAGGGCCTTCATCGAGGGATTCCATATGAGCCGATAAATCACTAACCATGGTGCGTGTCGCCAAGATAAAAGGACGGATATTTGACCGGAAAAAGAATGTCGATTGCTCCAACTCACATTCCGATAGTCCTCCATTCACCGGATTGCAAGTATCTCCAACAGATACGGGTTGATTCCCGTCTATCGATGTGCCGGATACTATGTCAGCCGATTCATCACGACGATCACAAATGCACGAGGTTAACCGTTCAGGCGTAATACAACGCGACGGAGGATACATGCCGAAGATTTCGTCCTTCACATAAGCCTCTACATACACGCCGTACGCAAGGAGTTTGCGCAACAAATATAGAGCCTGCTCCTTATCAAAGGCGATATGGAACAAGTTTTTATTTTCATCCTTGTCGATGACATACGCCCCGTTGGTACACATAAAATACCGCAAACAAGGCAATGCGTCGATAACATTATGCATTTCATTCCACGCGCGGCCGCTGGCGATGGCAACGCGAATACCGCTTTCACGGGCGGCACGAACGGCGTCCACCACCTCCGGGGTGATTGCCTTCGCATCATTAACCAAGGTACCGTCCACATCGGAAACGATGAATCGGATCGGCTTGTCACCGGTGAGGCCAATATAGTTTTGAACCGTTAAATTGTCTGAGTGAATCATATGACCTCCCTAAACTCCGCTACAATCTCCGCCAGCGTCTGAGGATCATCCATCACATGCAGCAAGGTCCCGCCGATAATGCCGGCACCGTCGAGGATTGTTTTTTCAATATTCGGATCCAACATGGCCGCTGCAAATTCTTTCGAGTGGCACACCTTCTCCTCACCGGCCAGGCGAAGTTTCGGATGAAAGGCCGCACATTGAAAGCTCACATTACCGATATCCGAGCTGCCCCCGATATCAGCCGGTCCAGGCTTGAAATCAATGCCGAGCTCCGTCATCACCTCTTCGATGAGATGCGTGCCCCGCACATTCTGATTCATGCTGTCATAGGAATTACCGTAAAATGCATAATCCACGGTCGTTCCCGTACAGAGCGCCGCCCCTTCAAAGATCTGTTGAATCTGCCGAGATACGCCGTTCAGGTAATCCCGCTCCGTATGACGTACCGTCACCTCCAGCTCACCGAACGGAGGAATCACGTTAGATGCGGTACCGCCGGCGATAATCCATGTACCGATACGCGTTTCCGGCCGCACCTGTTGCCGCAACATATCCATCGCGTGAATCGCCAGCTGCACACCGTTCACCGCATTAATGCCGTTCCAAGGCCCCTCTGCCGCATGAGCCGGCTTGCCGTGGAATTGAGCACGGAAACAGTCGAGAGCTAAAAACTGCGAATTCGGCCGCGTTTCCTTTCCATCGAGATGCACCATAATCGCCAAATCATACTCCTTGAATACGCCGGCATTGCACATATCGACCTTGCACCCCTTCGCTTCTTCGTCAGGGGTTCCGATAATATCGATATCCATGGTGAAAGCCGCGCCGTCCTCCTGCATTTTATGCAACGCTAGCGCCGCCAATACGCTCATGGATCCGCTGGCGCAATGGCCGCACGCATGCCCCACCTCGGGCAGCGCATCGTATTCACAGAGAATCGCCAGACGCCCCTGGGGGTTTTCTACTTTCACAGCGGACGCCTTAAACGCGGTCGGCAAATTGCAGAATTCATAGGTAACAGGAATGCCGTGCTTCTCCAGAACGGCACCGATGGTTTTAACGGGCGCAAACTCGCGGCCGGAAATCTCCGGATTCTTCGCCAGTGTATAGTTGATGGTGAAAGCATCCTGCGTAAAGCTTTCACAAGCGGAACGTAACGTATCGATACGAGACATATGACCTCCTTAAAAATCGGGATTTAATACCTTTAATTATACAATGTTATTGCCTATTGTTACAAAATTCCGTACAATATAATCAGATTTGTAGACACCAACGTTTATGACATGGTTTAGGAGGATATTATGTTTAAGTTCAAAAAATTGACTGCCATCGCCCTCGTAGCTGTAGCGGCAATGGGAATTCTAGCAGGTTGCGGCAGTGAAAAAGGTAAAATGACCCAACAGGAAGGCGTGTTACGTGTAGGTTCCGAAACGACGTTCCCGCCGTTTGAATTTACGGAAGGCGATAAATATGTGGGCTTCGACGTCGATCTATCCGAAGCTATCGCTAAAAAACTGGGTATGAAAATGGAATTCAAGTCCATGGGCTTCGACGCTTTGATTCCGGCTGTTCAATCCGGCGATATCGACATGATTGCGGCAGGCATCAACGCTACTCCTGAACGCGAAAAAGCATTGGAATTCTCCGACGTATACTTTGATCAGGGCGGCTTTATCACGGTCGTACGCAAAGACAACGACACGATTCACAACATGGATGAATTGGCGAATAAAACCGTAGGTGTTCAGATCGGTACCATTCCTGTAGAAATGGCACATAAAATTCCGGGAACAACGGTAAAAGAAATCGATTCCAATGCGAATATCTTCATGGAATTAAACGCAGGCACCATTGACGGCGCTATCATCGACAACGCTGTTGCCATGTACTACCTAAAACAAGGCGCTGACAAAGACCTTAAACTCGTAGGTCAACCTACACAATCCTCTGGCACCGTACTGGGCGTTAAAAAAGGCAACACCGAACTACAACAAGCTGTTAACAAAGCACTCAAAGAACTTAAAGAAGACGGCACATATCAGAAAATCTACGATAAATGGTTCGGAGATTATACAAAAAAATAACCCTATTCGTCTCAGTATGTTAGGTTAAATAAATCCTCGCTGAAAGCCTCCAAGGCCAACGCTTCGCTCCGCGAAGCCGCCAAGTCGTTTTCCTCGAGGATTTATTTTTTTATAACCTCTGCAAATAGGGTTTTGTTTTGTATAGGAGGAAAAACGGGATGCCAAGTCATTTTTCAAGAGGTGTCTTTATTTTTCTATCTACCTATAGCCAACGCTAACGGTTTATTTCTTTTGCTACGCTAACGCGGCTTCAGGGGCCGCCAAGTCGTTTTCCCCGGTGGTCGGGCATGGCCACGATTTTTAGAAAACTTATTTATTATATACCGAATATGTTATTCGTTATATATACAAAATGGCAGAATAGGCTCGGAAAACGACTATTTCCCGTACGGTTGGGTGTGGCAATAACGGTCTTTAGAAATTTTATATTTATTATTTACTGCAATCCCGACCGTGGTTCGCGGTGATGGGGTTCTCTCTAAAAACGACTTGGCTCTTTCCCCGGCGGTCGGGCATGGCAACGATTTTTAGATAAGTTATTTATTATATACCGTCAGATTGCGTACCAAGAGAGAGGAACCAACCTGTTCAAAAAACGACTTGGCGGCGTAGCGGTGGCCTCGGAGGCTTTTTGAACAGGTTGGTTTCTTCTACTTCTACGTTTTTCTATGACGGTATATAATAAATATGAATTGATAAAAACGAAAGGAGTCCTTATGGGACAATATTTCACAGACCGCCTGCAAGAAGTCTTCCACATGATTTTTACATCATACGATCAAAAGGCCGCTCAAGAGGGTTTGCGCCGGTTGGAGTTAATTGTAAATAATCAAAATATAGACAGTTATACAACGCATCACAGTTTACGAAGTGACGGGCCGACACCTGCGGAGTCTACCGAATTAACCGATCAGGAATTATATATCATGCTGAAAAATCCGGAGGAGCGTGAGCTTGGTGATGCTTATGCGTTACTGGCCAGAGTCTATGCAGGTCCTCACTTTACATGGGAGGAATCCGGTTTTCCCGAGGACAATATGCGTACGTACCAATGCCTTCACGACAGCATACGCCGGCACAGTCCTATCGGTACTTTACAGACATTGCGCATTGCGGGCTCCATCACGCCTACGGTGAAAAAGGATATGGAGCTATCCTTTAATGATACTTTCAATATCGTATACGAGTACGCCCAACAAGGCGATGCGTACTGCCAGTACATCATAGGCAACGTATTTTTCTGGCGCGATGACCGGCGTATCGATGCGGCCAAAGCATTACTGGAGCCCACCGATTCAAAGTGGTCTAAGCGACTACAGAGAGTCTTTCAGAGTCGCAATATTCAGGACGGTATCGCGGCACTGCAAGGAACCGTGACGGACAAGGCACTACATGCAAAAGCCCTGAATGCGGCGAAGTACTGGTTCAACAAGGCCTTAGATAATAAACTGGCCATGTTTCAAGGCAACCTCAGGAATATTTACATCGACGAAGGTGACCATGACAATGCACGGCGTGTTGCGCGAACCGCTGCGGAGCTTGGAAATCCGACGATGATGCTCTATACGGGTCTCGACTGTCACGAAAACGGCCACTATGAAGATGCTTTCACATGGTTTACAAAGGGCGCCGCCTTGGGACAGCCGGAATGTATCGCCGAATTGGCGGACTATTATTACCATTTCTACGATGCGAAAGATCTCCGCGCCACGATTCCCTACGACCCGGTTAAAGCCATCGGCCTATATCGAAAGGCGGCCGCCAAGAACTTCAACGATGCCGGCTATGCGGCGCTGCAGGCGGCCTTCGGATATATCTTTCACATAGGACATCTGCCGCTGGACTGGGGGCTCATTGCGGATTTAACACATACGGCAGCCACGAAGGAACGGTTCGTCTTCGCCCTCCCCTACATAGCCTATATACGGCTGCATGGATTGGGTGTTTCCCAAAATACCCGATTCGCCGTCCAGTCATTGCTGCGCGTCTTGGAGGAGGAAACCCGCGCCCTTGAAAAAGAGGATCGCGTTCTCTTTTACGACATTACCCGCGCCTTGACGCGCGTCGCCCTCGGTTACGCTTATGAAAAAGGATATGTTACGGGCACCCCTGATCTTGATATGGCCGTTCATTATTATGAAAGCTCCCATCAGTATATCCTATCCCACAAGGCCAATTGCGATGAAGAAATGCAAGGTTTTCCCGTCGATGATGAAGCGGCGGATCGCCTGCAGGCCTTTGAAGAAATTGACGGGCATTGGCACTACCGGGAAAGCTACACGGAATCCACGTCGCCCGCACGTCCGGCCCCTGCAGCATGGCCGCAATTCGGAGCGCGCCTTGCCATCGATATGGACGATTACCCTTGGGAGACCACATTATACGATTGGAATACGATTGATACCGCATTACAGAAACATCAACGCATGATGCTCAGCTTTTACAATCATTTCCTATCCATTCCGAATACGCTCCGCAATCTCAATAAACTGGAGGCACAGCCTCTCCTGAATAACAAGTACCAGGTGCGATTACACGGTTATACCGAAACGGAAGGTCAGGAAATCACCTATAAAGCCGCGCTGGATATCGAATCGGTGCGAGCACTTCTACACACAATCTATAATGATCGTACCATAGCCGCATTATCCGACGAGTGGGCCCTTGAAAGCGAAAAACCGCAACCTATTTGGCATTATGTGCTCGATGTGGATCAGGAACCGTTTCTGCTCGAAGAATACGACGACGCCGGCGCCATGATTCAAACGGCACTGCAAGGCCTTAACGATAAACAGTATAAGCAAATCAACATCCGCACACACGACTTTATCGGACCGTCGTACTTCATCTTTCGCGGCAATTCCGCCCATCCGTTCAGAGTGCAGCTGTATCTGAAAGAATCCGTACGCCACCACATCGACGAAAACGGTGAACAACAAAATACCCCGGGAAACGCATATCTATTTGAGCACTACTTTGATAACGAAATATCATTAAACTATTGGATTCAAAAAACGATTAATACGCTGGAAATACCTGACCTTGATCAGTGGAAACAGCTAAGGGTTCCTAAAGATTTACAATAATCATAATACAACTTATACGATAAAAAACTCTCTTTACTTAATATAATGAACTGTCCTCTAATGTTAGACCTGACACATCCGACATTAGAGGACACATTATATATCATTTAGTATAGAGAGTTTTTTATGTATTATATATTAATGAATTCCGTTACCACATAACCAATACATCCGGCAACAACGATTACTGTCAGATGTGTTAAAATAAGGCTTCCTAAAGCCTTCCATGCACTAAAATTCATTTGTCGACCTATTAATTTCAGTGCCAAAATTATCGTCCAAATTCCAAATCCCAAATAAAGTATAGTACTAATCATGTATAAAATACCATCGCCTATGAAACTTGCATAACAATTAAAAGCAAATATTACAGAAATTAAAATACTACTATAGGCACCCATATACAAAAATACAGTAATAACTCGATTAAAGGAACCTTCACCACCAAGAGTTTTTGCGATCTTACTAAAAATCCAACCATACACAAGTATTAATAAAAAACCACATACATAGAATGCCAACTTAACTAAACCGGGATAAGTATAAGTACTCATCAATGGGCTAATAAACCATCCGTTATATTCTAATAGCAAATTGATAATATAACTAATAATAAGACCTATAATATAAGTCCCAAAAGCATTCTTAGGGTTGGCAGATGATTTTAGTAACGAAGCCCCCTTTGTAAAAGGATGACAGACTAAAGCCATAAAAATTGTCAACATAGATGTATTCATATCGTACCTCACATACAAAAAATACCCTCTTTCAAAACAAATCCTATACTGACGTTCAAGTCAGAAAAGGCAGTCAAGTTTTTAAGAGGGTATTTTTCAATTATTCAACACACAATAATTAGATAATATTGTATCTATAACGTTTTCACGACACTTGCGCAACGATGGCATAGTGTAGGATGTTCGCTGTCCTGGCCTACCGTATCGCGATGGATCCAGCAGCGTTCGCATTTTTCAAGGCCCGATGCGACAACAACGGTAGCAACGCCGGTTTCCTCGTCCTTAACAGCCTCAGCCGGAGCAGCGCCGTTTACGATGTGCGCTTCGGATACGATGACAAGTTTAGCCAACCCTTCTTCGCCAAGTGCATTCAATGCGTCGAAAGCGGCGCCTTCAGCGTATACTGTGATGGCTGCATCCAGTGGATGACCGATTGTTTTGTCTTGACGCGCGGTTTCCAATGCTTTTTGAATGGATGTACGCAAGTCTAATAATCGGTTCCATTTATCCGCCAATGCCTGATCAAAATGATCCGCATGACCTTGTGGCCAATCGATGAGCATAACGGATTCAGGCATACCGTCTTCTTTCGGCATGTATTTCCATACTTCTTCCGCTGTGAAAGAAAGCACCGGTGCCACCATAGCCACAAGCGTTTTCAGGATTTCGTACATAGCCGTTTGAGCGGAACGACGAGCTACGTCATTCTTACTTTCAGCATACATCGTATCTTTCATCACATCGAGATAGATGGAGCTCAAGTCTACTGTACAGAAGTTATGAATCGCATGATACAACATGTGAAATTCATAATTTTCATACGCTTCCGTAACCTTTTGACGCACCTCTTCCAAGCGCAACAAAGCCCATTTATCGAATTCGGACATATCCGCATACGCCACTTTATCGGTATTCGGATTGAAGTCATCCAAGTTGCCGAGCAAGAAACGGAATGTGTTACGGATTTTACGATAGACTTCGGATAATTGTTTTACGATGTCTTTGGACAGGCGCACGTCCGCCTGGTAATCCGCTGAGGATACCCACAAGCGCATAACATCTGCACCGTAAACGTCGATGATATCGCTTGGAGCCACCGTATTACCTACGGATTTAGACATCTTGCGGCCTTCTCCGTCCACAACGAAGCCGTGAGTCAATACGGAGTTGTAAGGCGCCTTACCCGTTGTCGCCACAGCCGTCAACAAGGAAGAGTTGAACCAGCCGCGATGTTGGTCGGAGCCTTCAAGATACATAGCGCATGGTACATCAAGATCGTTGACTTCAAGTACGCCCGCCCAGGAGGAACCGGAGTCGAACCATACGTCCATGATGTCCGTTTCTTTTTTGAATTCATCATGACCGCAATGAGGACATTTGAAACCTTCCGGCAATAATTCCTTAGCACTATGAGCCCACCATGCATCGGAGCCTTCAACAGCAACCTTTTCCTGTAAAGCCTTAATCGTGTCATCGTTGATGATATGCTCGCCGCAGCTTTCACAATAATAAATAGGAATCGGCACGCCCCAGATACGTTGACGGGAAATTACCCAGTCGCCGCGGTCGCGAACCATGTTGAAGATACGGTCGTGACCCCATTTAGGGATCCATTGCACCTGATTATCGATAGCATCGAGCGCCTGTTGACGATAGCCGTCAACGGAGGAGAACCACTGTTCCGTCGCACGGTAGATAACAGGATTTTTACAACGCCAGCAATGAGCGTATTGGTGACGCAAGCTGGATTTATGAAGCAATGCATTATTATGCGCCAGAATTTTAATAACAGGCACCTCTGCATCGTGAATTTCTAAGCCCGCCAAAGGGAATTCGGTATCGCCATAACGGTTGTCATCCACTTGTTTCGTGTAATTACCGGTTTCATTGACAAGGGACACGATAGGAAGTTCAGTTTTGCCGTCCTTATTGTAACGTTGCACGATGTTAAAGTCGTCTTCACCGTGTGCAGGCGCCGTATGAACGCAGCCGGTACCGGCTTCAAGTGTTACATGGTCACCGCATAATACTGTGGATTTACGTTCTACGAATGGATGTTTGAACTCAGCCAATTCCAAATCGGCACCGGAGAAGCGGTTTACGATTTCGTAGTCTTCAATACCGATGTCTTTCATTGCAGAATCAACGAGTTCTGTAGCCATCAAGTAGTATTCGTCGCCGGCTTTTACCCAGCCGTATTCAAGCTCAGGATTAACGGAGATGGCTACGTTTGCAGGCATTGTCCAAGGTGTCGTCGTCCAGATTACAGCGTATGCCTGTTTAGGATCAACACCGTCCGGTAATGTCACCTTTTTCTCGGATACGTAAGGGAATTTTACATAGATGGAGAAGGATTTTTTCTCAGCATATTCAATTTCCGCCTCTGCCAGTGCAGTTTCACAGTGTGTACACCAGTATACGGTTTTAAGACCTTTGTAGATATGACCGCGTTTTGCCATTTCGCCGAAGATGCCAATCTGTTTTACTTCGAACTCAGGTCGCAATGTCAAATACGGACGATCCCATTCGCCTAATACACCAAAACGAATAAAATCCTGTTTTTGTGTTTCTACGCATTCTAATGCATATTCCTTACATTTATTGCGCAAATCGAGAGGCGCCATCTCATGACGGTTAAGGCCTGTATTTTTAATAACCGCATGTTCGATTGGCAAGCCGTGCGTATCCCAACCCGGAATATAACGCGTATAATGACCGGTCATCGTTTTGTATTTCATAACGATATCCTTCAACGTTTTGTTGAGGGCATGACCGATGTGCAACTTACCGTTCGCATACGGAGGTCCGTCGTGCAAGATGAACGATTTCGCACCTTTACGCAATTCCAATCGTTTTTCATATATTTTGTGATCTTTCCAGAATTTTAAAATTTCCGGTTCCCGTTTCGGCAAATTGCCGCGCATCGGGAATTCTGTTTCAGGCAAATGTAACGTCTTACCGTAATCCATGATGTGCTCCTTTTACATAAAAAAATCGCCCGCCCCCGAAGGGACGGACGTCATATCCGTGGTACCACCCTACTGACTCTCGCTGCTTGTGAAAGCCGGCGCCACCGCATATTATGCGGTTGTCACACCATGCGAGCGCATGATTGTAACACATGAGACGCAACTCATCACATATATTGTGAAAGCCACTTAAACATATAACGGTGTTCACCGGCGGCATTGCCGCTTGCTCCAAAGTGATCCGCATACATCCGGATTTCCAAACCTTTCAGCCCATGAGTTCGGTCTCTACTAAACCCTTCCGATGTGTGCCGTCTTTTTCAACGCAATATTCTTATATACTAGATAATTATAGGGCGGAAATATAATGATTGTCAAATCAGTTTTGATAAAATTTATACGTCAAAAATATTCTAATTATAAAATATCTTGGCCAAGTAAAACTTCATTAACATTTCATGAGTCCTATCAGCGCAACATATTGATTAATTTTACTTAATTAATGTACAATATATCATAATTAACACTTTATAAATAGTTTAAATTTTGTAGTTTGAAAGTGAGGAGTATTATGAGACAATTATGCCTTATGATTCTAAGTGTGTGTATGTTAGTATTGTCCGGATGTGCTACTATCGATTCGGATGTACACATCAACCGTGACGGCAGCGGTACCTGGGATGCAACAGTGAGCTCCCAATCAGGTCCATTAGAAAAGAAAATGATCACTGATACGTTAGCAAACAATAATGTACAAAACTATACATTAAAAGCACCTAATGCAGAAGGCAAAATGACTACCGTAGAGGATTCTGACACTACAGCTCGTAAAGTATGGAAAGTTGAAACTAAATTTGCAAATGGCACAGAATTAGAACAAATCCGTAATGCCATTACAGCACGATTCTCAGGAACCGCTAAAGAACCGGCATTACAAAAAACTGCCGATGATGCATTTATTATTGATTTAGGTAAAGCTGCCGGCCAAACTAAAATTACTGTAGACGGCGACATCATTAAAGAAAGTGTTCAAGATGGAGCTCTCAACGGAAACACAGTTACATTCCCTCCAAATAGTAAAATCCACTTCACCTTCAAGCCAAGCCATAGCTGGTTGCTTTATGTTGGTATCATTTTAGGTATTATCATTATAGGTGGAATTGGCTATAATTTTTATTTACGTCGTAAGTATTATGGCGATGCTGCATAAGGAGGTTTTTATGAAACGAAATATCTTAATTACGCTACTACTTGCTTTCACCATGATGATTACTGCCTGCAGCACAAATTCTAGTAGCCAAAATGATAATAATAAATTTGTAGGTACCTGGATTGCCTATAATCAAAATAACAGTCAAAATCAAATCAAAGAGTTAACCATAGAGAATATAGATGATCAATTATTGGTATCTTTATACACATATTCTTATTCTTCATTAATGGACTATTTTTCAAGCGGGCTTGAGGAAGCAGATAACGCCAAACAAGGAAATGAAACTGCCCCAGCTAACGCGGACTATCTATTAATTAAAAAAACTGATTCCATCCATAACATGCTCCTTACAGCCATAAATAACAAATTAGATGTGGGAGTAAACCCGATTCTTTACAACGAGAAAGATGACACCCTTGTTTTCGACAACATAGTATTCCATAAAAAATCAGATGACAATTCGATTCAATCGTATTTGCCCAAATTAAAAGATGCTATAAAAAACGATGTTATTCAAGAAAGGAAAAAGAGTACATTCGGAAGTTTCCGACCAAAACCAACTATTCAATTCGATTTTTCCTTCGATGACTCTATTCTAGATACGGCACAATAAGGAGACATAGCACATGAAATCTATTATAAAATTAACATGTATCATGATTATGCTACTTTCTACCATACTCATTGCAGGCTGTAGCAATAAACCTGACTATACAGGCACGTGGATTGGATACGACGAAGATAAAACCATGCATCGCATCACATTCCAAGAAAATGGAAAAGAATATATGGTTACAGAGGAAACTTACACCTATGAGCCGGAAAAAAAATATCCTCAACCAAACCTTTGGTCCTTATTCGCCACAAGTGATGACAATCTAGCAAAAGCCAACGGCAAATATGACATAAAATATATTCTAAAGAAAAAATCTAGAGTTACCACAGCAAGATCGGTCCAACCGGTAAATGGTAAATCTGATGATGAGAAATATAAAAATCAACTTAGCTACGACGAAGGACGCACCATACTTCGTTTCATTGAAAAGGACAAAACGATTCTTCTTGGAGATGTCCGATACCAAAAAGAAACTCCTGATATCACCAATAGCATTCTACAACAAATGCAAGCAGCTATGCGCCGGGAATTAAAAGAAAGGTACCATAAATATAGTGAACGAGCTATCGGCTCTAATCATAATAAGGTTTTAATAGACAACATCACATTTGATGACTCGGTTCTAACACAGTCAGAATAAAGCTTTTTTCCAAGTACTAAAACCTCTTCCCTGACCAATATAGATCAGTAGAATTTCTCTTTACAAACAAATATAGCGGATAGTCGAGTACATATAATCAACTATCCGCTATATTTTTATGCTTGCTGAGCAATCTGTTCAAAAATCTTTGTGCGTTTATTCAAGTATAATTTTGTCAATGTACAGAACGGATCTTTGTGCTCTAAAGCTTTGTGATATAAATAAGATCTGCCGCGACAGCCGCCTCCACACATATATTTATATTCACAGTCACTGCAGTCTGAAATATCATCTACCGTTATTCCGGACCACTTTGCTTCTTTACTCTTAAGAATATTCTTCAAAGAATCAGTCTTAAGGCTGCCCAATTTCATCTCCTCTTTATGTAGCATATGACAAGGAAAAACATCTCCATTAGCGGCAACACTGACTATACCGCATCCTAGGCCACAACCGACTTTGCATCGTAATCCCTCAAGGCCGTCACTCTGTCCGTTAATAACACTATCTTCAATGTAAACACCCTCTACGTCATTAACGAACTTTGCAATCCTACCAAGGTCACTTTCATCTAAAACGAAACCGGAAAACGTTTCATCGTACGGGTCTACTGAAAATATACTAAAATTAGAAGATACATTTAATTCGTTTGCGAGGTGAATATATTCTTTCATATATTCAACATTTTTCTTGTGCAAAGTAAACACTAGATTGACAGGGATAAGATCTTTGAAATGTTCAACGAAATCCAACACCTTATCCATTATACCGTCATTTCTGATAAACCTTGTTTCCCTATTATACCCATCCACCGACACATTCAAAACATCAAGGTACGGAAGGGCATCTTTAACCCGATCCCAGTCCATTGTACCGTTTGTAATCGCGGCAGCATACATATTATGCTTCTTAATGCGCTCAAGTATTTGTGGCATATCGGTTCTCAAAAAAGGTTCCCCGCCGGATATAGTTATTCCTTGGACACCACATTCCGCCAGTTGATCGACAATACTCAATAATTCTTCAGTAGATAAATCTTTTTGTGAGTTACGATTTTCTATGAAAGAATAGCACCCAACACAACTTAAATTACAGCGGTCCGTCACGTGGAGATAGGCAGTATCCAAGTTGCCGGCAGATCTCGTAAAATAACCGAACTCATTCAAAGCCGTCATTATTTGTTGCTCTTCTTCACTTAGACTGCATTCGCCAAGCTTGCCCTGTTTAATTTTATCAATAAAATTTAATCCCTCGTTATCCAGACCGATTATTGCACCATTATCACCATTGCCAATGATGTTTACACCTTTGACATTAAATAAATAAGTCCTATCATGAAGCATGTTGCTCATTCATTTCTCCTCCTTTTTCTATTAGTCGGTAGAATAAAGACCCATTATCGTACAATTCATCAAAACATCCGACTTCTCGAATGCTGCCGTCCTCTAATACAATAATTTCATCATATAATCTCAAGATATCTTCATCCAAGAAATGCGTAACATTAATAACCGTTGCATCAAGTCCTACCAGCTCTCGTTCCAATATTTTAGCAGTAAGATTATCGAGTCCGAACGAGAACTCATCAACTATAACAATATCCGATTTCTTTAAAAGCGCTCTGCATATTTCAATACGCTTTTTCTCTCCACCGGAGAAATTAATCCCGTTCTCCTGAACAATCGTTTTAAGCCCTTTCGGTAATTTATCAACTGTCTTTCTTAGATTTGCCTTATCAATAGCCTGATACAATAAGTTATCGGAAACAGTGTTACCCAACGTCAAATTGTATTCCAACGTATCATTGAACATCACACTATGCTGCTGCATATATGTGATATTTTCATACACGGATTCATCATCAATCTTACTGTATTCATATCCATCAATAGATATAGAGCCTGAGTAGCTGTCGAAATAGCGCAAAATCATCTTTAATAAAGTTGTTTTCCCGCTTCCGGACATACCTACGATTGCATACTTTTTACCTTTCTCGAATGCTATGTTGATATCCTGAAGTGTATTCTGCTCTTTTCCCGGATAGGCAAAACTGACATCTTTAAATTCTATACTTTTACTGAATTGAATCCGATCAGTATCATGTAGTTTATCAATATCATGAACTCCGGATTTTCGCAACTTGATCTCATCGATATTATTCCACACTTTTTTTGCCGAAATGACACGCCCCAATGACAACAATATCATCATAATAGGGCTCATAATGCTGTTGGAAAGCTGCACAACGGCAACCATATCGCCCACACGTATTTCATTTATACTCACATAATAGGCACATATGAGAAACATTGCCAAACTCAACATAAATGCGGCAAAATTAGAAACAACCAAGACAATATCTTCGAACAACTTACTTTTCAGTCTTTTACTTTCAAGTGCATTATTATATCGGCCAAACGAATTTATAACATTTACCAATACACGATAAGCCTTGATGACTTCAAAAGCATTAAAATAATCCTTTATAACACCATTAAACTGTCCAAAACTGACGAGATATTCGTTCTTATACTTCCCCATCTTAGTACCTAATAAGTTGGGGATGATCAAGCCTGCTATAACTAACCCTAGCATAATAAAGATAATTTTATAGTATATAAACCACATAATAACAAATGCAGCAATAACTGTAGCTATGCCACCGACAATACTATACAGGGTCTCAAAATAATCATCTTCAATAATATAAATATCTTGATTGAGAACAGATGTATAAACGGATGTATTATTCTTGCGGAAATCACTTATATTCTTACTAAATACTTCTGTAAAAATACGGTTCTTTTCCATTCGTATTATAGAATTTATCAATCGATCCTTTACATATACATATAAAGCCGATATGCCAAGAACAGCCACTGCAAATCCTAAAGATATCATTACCTGAGTGGAACTGATTTCCTGTTTTTCAACCAAAGTATTAGTAATCCATTGTATTAACAGCGCTAATGCCGGCAACGCAATTGCATAAAGGATGGCTAGCGTTAATGAACTTATCGCCATTAACGGTTTTTGAAAGAGTAAGCTAAACCGTTTCATCTTTCTTTGCTCTACTTAATCGATAGGTAACAAACCAATGTAAAATCACGAAAATAACGATGCCGGTAATAGTATCTTCTATTGGATTGTTAGCTTGTACGGTTACATTATTACTGTTTATAAAATTACTATTTGCCAGAATAGTTTCAAGTCTGCTACCTGTTAAGATAAAGAAATTCTGTAAAATACTATATACTACAAAAAAAGCAACATTTAATCCAGCCAATGTCTTCAAATGTTGTTTTGCTTGATTTCTGAAAAGAAACAAAAGAATAATCGAAATAAAAATTTGAGCTACAAGGATACCCAAAACAGATAATCCATTAAATTGATCAGTATATACAGTAAGGGCAAATATACTGAAAAGATATACAAGAGACAATATAAAAACATATTTTTTCATAATCGGCCTCCTTGAATCATTAATAATAATTACCATTTTACATCAAACAAGCATTGCATTATATATTAAATGTAATAAAATAGGATACGCTAGCTTTCCTGTTTTATAATAAATGAATCCGGCAATTAATCCGAAAGGAAATCTAAGCACAAGATTGTCTACAAAGCTATTACCCATATGTGTTATAAAAGCAAAAACCATTGCCGCTATTACAATGACAATATAATCATTCCTGAATATTTGTCTTAATTGGGTAAAAAGAACGCCCTTACTCCAGAACTCCTCACAAAAAGCAATCGGTATGTTCTGCATAAGGGCAAAGACAATATCGCCTCCTAAAAATATTGTTTTTACTATTATAAGAGATACAATCAAAAGACCTATAATTATACCATCCATCGGTAAATCAATAACTAGCCCTAAATCAGATAAATTACATACCTCTTTATCATTTTTGCGTAAATAAATCACCGGGAAAATTACCATTCCAATAATCATACTTGTCCAAACGGTAATCAAAGCGGAGAAGTGACCATATCGTAAATCGCCGATAAGAAGATCTATTATTAAACCTGCAGCAAGTGTTAAAATAACCGGAAATACAGATAAAACAACAAAATTTATATATAACTTCTCCTTATCTTCCTTAATTTGATTCATTGATCTCAATCCTTTATAACAAACTATTTATTTTATTATTAATCAACGTATCAACGTATCAACAAAACTAAACATAATCATTGAATAAAACTATTAAAATGAAGAGTCTTGAATGGTAGCTTTTATCTGACCAGTTACATCTAGATCAAAATAATGAATTATATTTTAAGTACCTTATTAATATAAATCTAACAAATAATTAGAAGCCCCACGCCCAACTTGGACCATAGCTAACACTAACAAGTACCACGCCTACAGAAACACAGTTACCAGATTTAGTAAGTTTTGAGAATAACATAGTAAATTCCTCCATTCACACAGTATTACTACCATTCAAGACCTTATACACATTCCTTGTGAACATAAACGCCACAAAGAGTATGTTCAAAAATATAAACTGAATAATCTTATCAAATACTACACATATTCATCTTGAATGACTTATAATAATTCATCAAGTACTAAGAAATAACTGATATACGTTCAATTTTAAAATAAAGTGTCTCGGATGCCAGCGCTCATTTAATCAGTAAATCTTAAAATAAATCACTATAAGTCTTAGTTCATCAAATAGATTAAATGGGTTGACAGTTAGAAACCCCATGCCCAACTTGGACCATAGCTAACAGCAAAAATACCTATACCAACAGAAACACAGTTACCAGATTTAGTAAGTTTTGAGAATAACATAGTAAACCCTCCATTCACACAGTGTTCTAGCACCCGAGACCTTATATGCATATTCTTTATGAACATAAAGCTCACAAAGAGTATGTTCAAAATAATATGAGATAAATAATTTTGCTACTCAATAATTTCTTATACCTATAGCAAACCATTATGTGCTAAGAGTTAAATCGATATCCTTTAAAGCCATATAATAAGATGCCTTGGATGTTGGCTCTCATTCAATCAGTAAACTCGTTAGAATAATAATTCACTAAGCCTTACTTCAACTAATCAAATAAGTTTAAATACATCCTTCTTAGCCAAGCCAACGTACGCCATAGCTAATGATAATAAGGCCATAATTAGTAGAGAAACAGTTACCAGATTTAGTAAGTTTTGCGAATAACATAATAAACCCTCCATTCACACAGTGTTCCATCGTTCAAAACTTTATGCATATCCTCTCTAAATATATGATTCACAAAGAAATATATGCAAAAGATTATTTGATGAAAAAATTATAGGCAACGACACCATCTTGGTCCATAAGTAACTTGCACAAAAATGCCACCAGTAATACAATTACCGCCACCAATATGTTTTGCAAATAACATAGTAATCCTCCATTCACACAGTGTTCCACCATCCAAGGCTTTATGCATATTCCTTGTAACCGTAATACTTACAAAGAAATATGTGCAATAATATTATCAGCCGAAAGAATTATAAGCAACGACACCAACTTGGCCCATATGTAACATGTACTAAAATTCCAGGAACCGAAATACAGTTACCGCATTTAAAAAGTTTTGTGAATAACATAATAAAAAACCTCCATTTACACAGTATTCCACCATTAAAGGCCTTATGTATATTCTTTGCGCGTATGTATAACACACAAAAATATATGCTGACATATTATGAAACAGCCCTTTGCCCGGTGGTCATGAGTAATGCAGGTTTATTATCTACCAGTTATTAAATTTAATCTCCGTTTTAGTTCAATGTATGAAATACATCGTTTATGCTTCTACCGAGAACTATGGCTATATCATTAGCTAATTTTAAACTAGGGATCGTTTTTCCATTTTCAATGCTATTAATTGTCGCTCTAGTAACACCTACTTTTTCCGCTAATTCATGCTGAGATAAGCCCAACATAGTTCTATAAAGCTTAATTTTATTTGCCATTTCTCCCACTGCTCCCTTTTACTCGTCCGTCGTTTCGAAATAATTCTATCTACTATTTCAAAACAGACTTCAACACTCTTGCATTTAATACAACACGCCTTACATACAACACAACACGGCTTACAATCGGTACAACACGTCTTACATTCGATACAACACGTCTTACATTTACTACAATAGAATAAAATTTGCATCCAGCAAAGCACATTGTACTCTCAGTTAAATTAAATTTACTTTTAGTAAATTTTAATTTACTTTATGTAAAATTTACTTTACCTTTTGTTAAGTTGATTATACAGCTTTTGTTTTTATAATGCAAGCATTAATTTAAGAATTTATTATTTTTTAGTCAAATAAAAGAAAACATCTATCTAAACATCTATAGATAAATGCTTTAATTATTAAATTGTACAACAAATTTACATTTTTCACCATCCTATTTCAACATAAAATTGCACCTTCAAAAATTTAACTTACTTTTGAAGGTGCAATTTACAATTTAACTAGAATAGTGGATCTGAATATTGTCGAATTTCATATTACATTTTAAGCAATTTAACATATTTAATTTTAAGTAAAATACTCATCAGATGATTTCTGTCATCTAAGCCATAATCAACCGATCCACAAAGAACCACAGCACAACGATCGTACAGATAATTCCTATGATAAGGTTCATTGTCGGCGATGCGTCTATAAGACCCATCTCATGCGCCATTCGTTTCGTCATCCGCATATAGCCGGTCGGCATACCAAATCGATTCTCTGTACTTTCACCGGGCAGAGCCATCAGAATAAAGAAAATCACCGTCCCTATTAACGGTATAATATTAATAAACACAAAAATGCCCGAACGTCCTTGATCATGAAGACGACGGACAGCAACGGCAACGCCGGGAATTGCTACGGCCACGGATATAAGCACTAACAGTACTAATCCTAACCCTACGCCGACGATGCTGGATAATGGACTAATATAACTTAAAAAAGCACAGATAAAGAGAGTCGCCACAAAGAGCAGCTGATACATCAAGAAAAAATGCCAGTATTCACCACGACTTGCACGGCCTTCAAAATCGGCATACTTATAAATGAGACATCTCTTACAATTCTCAATCAATCCTAAATTATATTTATCTAACGAGGTTGATACATTATGAATACGACCGCAGTATGAACAGTATGAGCCGCTATTCAACCCCTCGTGTCCACAATATGGACACATCCTCATGGATAACTCCTTTCTTCGACAATTCATATATTTGTATATGAACAGACTATACTTATAGATATATACGCACATTATAGTAAGGGAATCATATTTGATTTCCTTACAGGACGACTTTAATTTCATCTTATATTCATCTTACTACAAAGTCTTATATTGTCTATAAAGGAGTTGTTAAACTTTCATAAATTAATATAAACTCACCGATTGTATTGAACAGCTATTATCTGATTGCTAACCACCAGGAACAAATATGTTTTAAAAGCAGTCATTCACGGCATCTAAAAGTAAGCGTTAAGATTAACAAATGCCCAGATCAGCTCGATGACGAACGAAGTCATAGAAATTACCTGAAACAGGAATACCACTGTTCCCATGAGCCAGTCCTGGCGTCGTGTAGGCGTTGCTTCCACCCCGATTGTTTGACTCAATTCAGGCGTCACCGTAATATAACCGGTTCGTTCACCATAGACATTAACGCCTTTATCACCGGGGCGCAATTCATAGGTGAGCAGCATAAATACCCCGATAATCGGAATAAATCCCAATAGCTGTGTCCATCCGCTTCGCCCGATATCATGCATGCGACGCGTCGTGATGGCCAAATTAGGCAATATACAGAGCAGACCCACACCCATGCTGACATACTGAAAGCTCTTGAAAGCCTGGTAGAATCCCATTTCATGACAGAGAAAAAGAAATACCTCCACGATACCTTGCATAATCATGATACACGCTATGAAACGCCAATATTCACTGCGGCTTGCACGGCCTTTAAAATTTACAAAATTCCTGACCCCCAAGAGGAATGCATCGGTGTAATTTAAATCATATATATTTACTGATCGCATAGTTCACCTACTCCTTTTCGGCGGGCTTTACAGAATAAATCACCCACGCCGTTCCCGTATAATACATATTAACAGCCATGCTCTGTCTATTGTCTTTGAAAGTGACAACATAGCCCATATATTCCTTAATCGGTTCATCGTCCTCACTGCGATAGACAAAGTCCAGTGAGATATTTTTCACCGCATAATGCTGCTTATCCACCTTGTTTTTCCATGTCTCAAAATCACCGTATCGCTCCATCTCACGAGGTGCTAATTGACGATATGCCGTCCTGTAATCCCCTTTCGCAAGAGCATCAAAATACAGTTCGACCACCTTGCGTCCGTCCGACGTAGCTTCCGGATTTCTCAATTCTATAGCCGCTTTTCTGGTAAAAGAACTCGGTTGCAATGCGGCATAGGCGGACAACTCCCGGTCATAGGCACGGTCAACGAGAGACATACCTAAATAATTGCAAATAGAACCGACCACCAATAGCGCAATCGTTATAACGATTGGCACATTATGGGCCGCTACACTTTCAGCTCTGAAAATAGTTGCCGAAGCAGAAGAATGTTCAGAAGCGCCTTCTGAAACAGACTCACGTTCAGGAACAAAACCCGGCTCCGAGTTTAGAGCAAATTCAGTATTAGAAGCAGATTTCGCATTAGAAGCGCCAGCAACATTCAAATCCGTTTCGGTATTAAGGGCATACGGCTGGCTTTTCTTACAAAAGAAAAAGATTAACAATAGCCAGCCCAATATAGGCACCAGTATTAAAACAAGCAATTCACGGGAGTTGTTGGAGTCCCGTAATCGCCGTGCCATCAGCATGATCATAGGTAGGCACAAGAGTAATGTCAGGCAGACTAATAAACCTTTTCCAAATCCGACGACATATATAAAATGATTTGGCGTAAAGACGGCCACCAGTCCCATAAGCAAAGTAATGCACCCATATAAAAAGACTATAGAGGCCTTTGTTAGCCAAAAATCCCGCCGATTTGTACGTCCTTTGCTGTTCGCATAATTCAGTACCAACTCATTGTAGAGGATACCATATATGTTCTCTTTCATAATTCTCCTTATATCAATCGCAATACGATATATCCGTATATCAACAAACTCATTTATAAATTAATTTATAACTATTATACTATGTTCCAAGGAAGTAACAAACACTCATCATTTCTTCATCAAATCTGCATATACTATTAAAAAGTTTTTCAAAACTAAAAATTACACAATTAATTTTGTATTTGTATAGGAGAAACATTATGAAAGCTAAATTGATCAAAGCAATCGCCATGTCAGGATTGGCCGCATTTTTAGTTGTCGGCATCGGCTCTAATGTAGCACAGGCAAAAGAATATCGCTATAAAATCGGCGAACCATATGGAGCTCATAAATATAAAGACGGTTCCTACGATGAAAATCACCACCAGCACGGTGAATGGAACAAGCATCATCAAAAGAAAGAACGCAAGGCTAAAAAGAATAAAAAACGGAGAAATTCCTACTGGGGCCAGTTCGATAACAAGAGCGAAGCGGAACGCAGTCACGCTCATATGAGAGCGGAATCTACAAACGGCTGATATTTTTCATATTACTTTCACTACCTTGCATTACATTATAGCTAGTACATGATGTAAATTCCGGATAACACTATGTACTGACTATTAATATTAGAATTTGTAAAATGTAAGGAGACATATTATGAAAGTAAACTTCAAAAAAGCTCTCTTATTAACAACTATGAGTATGTTTTTAACAGCAGGATTGGCAAGTGCGACTGATAAACAACCGTTCGATAATCCGCCACCTCCACAAGAGGTTCAGCAACATCATAAAGAATTAAAGGATCAACCACCTGCTCCAAAACCTCCTAAAGAAAAGAAACACAAAAAAGCAAAAAAGGCGCCTTCCCATCATCAAAATGCACAGGAACAACCGCAACAACCTGATATGCCAAGATAAGGTCTACATAAAAAATCCCTCGATACCGAGGGATTTTTTTATTGCTCACGTACAGCGTTTTTCATTTTTTTGACATACTCAAACAACGCCTCATCGGCTGATTCTCCGTAGTTCTTAATAATCTTAACGATGGCGGAGCCCACGATGGCACCGTCCGAAACGGATGCCATAGCCGCCGCCTGCTCCGGCGTGGAAATACCGAACCCGACGGCAATCGGAATATCCGTATACTTGCGAATCGAATCGACGATAGATTTAATATCCGTCTTGATTTCGCTGCGCATACCGGTAACGCCGAGAGACGATACACAGTAGACAAAACCTTCCGCATCTTTCGCGATCATTTCAATGCGATTTTCAGATGTCGGCGCAATGAGCGATACCACTTCAACACCATATTTATGTGCAATACCTGCCAGCTCACCCTTTTCTTCGTACGGCATATCCGGCACGATGATACCGGCAATGCCCGTTTCTTCGCAGAGTTTAAAAAATGCTTCACGACCGAATACATAAATCGGATTTAAATAGGTCATGAACACGAGAGGCACTGTCACCGCATCATCTCCGGAGCGCAAACGACGCACCATATCAAAGATATCGTTGATTTTTACGCCTGTCGACAATGCACGGGTGCTCGCCTCCTGAATAACGGGGCCTTCCGCCGTAGGATCCGAAAATGGAATACCGATTTCCACCATATCCGCACCGGCCGCAACCATGATGCGAATATAGCGCTCCGTCGTCTCAATGCCGTGATCGCCGGCGCTGATAAACGGGATGAATGCCTTACCCTTTGTGAAAGCGTCTTTTATCTTACTCATGAATATCCACCCCTCTATATTTCGCCATAGCCGCCACATCTTTATCACCGCGACCGGATAAACAAATAATAATGATATCGTCCTTACTCATGGTAGGGGCGATTTTTCGAGCATGCGCCACCGCATGAGCACTCTCGATAGCAGGAATAATACCTTCTAATCGAGATAAGTATTCAAAAGCATCCACCGCTTCATCGTCCGTTACCGGCACGTATTCGGCACGACCGCTATCATGCAGAAATGCGTGTTCCGGTCCGATGCCCGGATAATCAAGACCGGCCGAGATAGAATATACCGGCGCGATTTGTCCGTCCTCATTCTGACAGAAATAGGATTTCATACCGTGAAAGATGCCTACACTGCCCTTCGACATTGTCGCTGCATGTTCTTCCGTATCGATACCGCGTCCGGCAGCCTCGCAGCCGATGAGGCGTACGCTTTCATCAGGAATAAAATTATAGAACATGCCCATCGCATTAGATCCGCCCCCGACACAGGCCATAACAGCGGTCGGCAGTTTACCCTCCGCCGCCAGAATCTGCTCACGCGCTTCACGGCTGATGATGGATTGAAAATCACGCACGATAAGCGGGAATGGATGCGCTCCCATAACGGAGCCCAACACATAATGCGTATCCGCCATGCGGTTCGTCCACTCGCGCATCGCCTCCGACACGGCATCTTTCAATGTACCCGTACCGCTCGTCACGGAATGGACCTTGGCCCCTAACAGCTCCATGCGGTACACGTTGAGCGCCTGGCGTTCGCAGTCCTCTGCCCCCATGAACACTTCACAGTCCATGCCCATCAAAGCCGCTACGGTAGCCGTCGCCACACCGTGTTGGCCGGCACCTGTTTCGGCGATAACGCGGGTCTTACCCATCCGTTTCGCGAGCAGCATCTGACCGAGTACGTTATTCAGTTTATGAGAGCCGGTATGATTCAAGTCTTCCCGTTTAAGGTAGATCTTGGCTCCACCCAAATCCTTCGTCATGCGCTCCGCATAGTACAAAAGGGACGGACGACCGGTATAGTTACGATGTAAATCCTCCAACTCACGTACAAACTCGGGATCGTCTTTATATTTGTTGTACGCCTCTTCCAATTCGATGACTGCATTCATCAATGTTTCCGGCATAAATTGACCGCCGAAGCTGCCAAAATAGCCATGTCTTGCTTGCTTACTCATATAACTTACCTTTCTTGAGACTCATTTATATAGTGATTCAAATTCCAACATAAGATTTCCCTATAACAGGTTCCTCCCATAATAGAATTATCTGAAACTATCATTTACTCTGCTCTATGATGAATCGCATCGTAAACCACCTATACTATATGATACATCTATGTGAACTCCGTGATTAATAGGCGATACGCTTTACCATATTTGTGAAAGTTCTGATTTTTTCCTTATCTTTTACGCCCTCTGTTTCGATGCCGCTGCTGATGTCGATACCATAAGGCCGAACCGTACGAATAGCGCGGGCCACATTGGTGCTGTCGATACCGCCGGCCAGCATGAACGGTCGTTCAAATTCATCTAAACAGGACCAGTCGAACACTTCACCCGTGCCGCCGCGCTCAATCCTGTGATATGCATCAAACAGGAGCATATCCGCACTGCTGTCACTCCATGCCTGTGCATCCTCGGCACTGCGAATCTGAACGGCTTTCCACACCTCCAGGTCTGTTTGTTTCTTCAACGCTTTGATGAAGGATTCATCCTCATCACCATGCAATTGAATAACATCAAGGCCGACCTCGCCGGAGATGCTCACTAGGTTCTCGATGGATTCATTAACAAAAACGCCGACCGTTTTAATACGGAAGTCCTTATTCTCAGCGCTCGCAATACCATCCTGTGCAATAGCGGAAGAATAACTATACTGCTTATGAAGCGCATCCACAATTTCTTTTGCCTGATCAACGGTTACCCGGCGCCGGCTCGGTGCGAAAACGAGCCCCATGTAATCCGGCTTTGCCTCTACAATGGCGGGAATTGTCTTCACATCGTAAATGCCGCACATCTTAACTTTCGGCGTATAGTATGTCGGTCCGTAAAGATACGCCAGTTTTTCAACCTTGTCAGGAGAACGCATGAATGTTTCCCCCATCAACGCGACGCCGATGTTATTGTCCCGCAACACCTGAATGTCTTCGGGCGTTTCAAGGCCGCTTTCAGATACGAAAATCACATCATCCTGCACCAGATTACGTAGGCGCACACTGTTCTGAACGTCCACCGTAAAGTCCTTCAGATTCCGATTATTGACGCCGATGATACGCGCCCCGCACGCAATGGCCATTTGCACCTCATGTTCATCATGAGCCTCCACCAAAGAGGATAACCCCAATGAATCCGCCAGTTCGCGGAACTTCGTCAATGTAGGCACATCAAGACAGGCACAAATCAGAAGGATTGCCGATGCGCCCCATAGCTTGGCCTGATAAATCTGGTATTCATCGATGATAAAGTCCTTACGAAGCACCGGAATCTTAACAGTATTCGCAATTTCCTGCAAGTATCGTTTATCGCCCTTGAAAAAGTCCGGCTCCGTCAGCACGGAAATAGCCGCCGCGCCGGCTATTTCATATTCCCTAGCGATATCCAGATACGGAAAGTGTTCAGCGATGATTCCCTTTGAGGGCGATGCCTTCTTGACCTCACAGATAAAATTAAAATCCTGCTGGCGCAAGGCCGCCTCGAAAGGAAATCCCGTATCCGCAGGCAACGCCAATGCGGCCGCTTTCACGGACTCCGGAGATTCCTCCTGTTTTTCTCGAGCCACCCGAATCCCGGTGGCCTCTACAATTCTATCTAAAATCAACGGTTATACCTCTTGCGTTACTTTCACAAATTGTTCCATCGTCGCCAACGCCTTGCCGGAGTCGATCATGTGTTTCGCCTCTTCGATGCCCTCCGCCAACGTAATACCGTCTTTCGCAAGGTAAATCGCCATGCCCGCATTAAGGAGAACCGCGGTACGCTTACCGCCTTGCTCCCCGTCGAGGACGCGACGTGTAATCTCCGCATTCACCGCTGCATCGCCGCCTTCAAGCTCGGATTTGTCAGCATAGTCAAATCCGTACTCCTTAGGGTCCAGCTCGTATTCGGTGAAAGCACCGTTATTAATTTCGCATACGTACGTCTTATTCGTAGCCGTAATCTCATCAAGCCCATCGAAACCGTGTACTACGGCGCCGCGTTTTACGCCGAGATTGGACAATACCCGTGCCAAAGGCTCTACTAACGCTTTATCATAAACGCCCATCAGTTCAACGGTAGCCCCTGCCGGATTCGCAAGAGGTCCGAGGATGTTAAATACGGTGCGAACGCCCAAGGCTTTACGCACGGGGCCGGCGTATTTCATGGCCTGATGATATACGGGGGCAAACATGAAGCACATATTCGCCTTATCTAACACCTGTTCATTTTGCGCTCCGTCGAGTTCCAATTTAGCCCCCAACGCTTCGATGAGGTCCGCAGCACCGCATTTACTGGATACACTGCGGTTACCATGCTTTGCGACAGGTATGCCTGCAGCGGCAATGATAAAACCGGAGGTAGTAGAGATGTTGAACGTATTCGCTTCATCACCGCCGGTGCCTACGATTTCTACAACCGTACCGTTATGAGGTACGGAACCCGCCTTTTCGCGCATAACCTCCGCAAAAGCGGTCACCTCGTCTACCGTAGGACCTTTGGCCGCAAGAGCACATAAGAAACCGGCCATCGGAATCTCCGATACATCGCCGCTCATAATTTTGTTCATCGTATCCTTTGCAAGGTCGTAAGATAAGTCCTGACCATGCGTTACAGCATATAATGCGTCTTTTATCATGTTTATATCTCCTTTTGGGGATATTTCCAGCAAATTGATACCTATACGAACACAATCCGATAACGATTGGCGCATGACCTCAGCCTCCAGAGGCCACCCACCCCTATTCGGGGCCGCCAAGTCGGCTTCGGCTATACACCAATCGTCCCTATATATAATCATATCAATTTGCTGGAAATATCCCTCATATTAACACTTAACCACTGAACCTGTGCATTGTATGCCGTAACACACAGATTCATTACACCCAAACGACCTTGCAAACATGCGCTTCACCGGGAAAGGCGCTACGCGCCCCTCCCGAGATAAGGGGATCTGATTTGCAATGCCTTAGGCTAAACCGTTTTAGGAACGGCATAAAGGGCGCTCACAAACGACTTAGCGCGCAAAGCGGGTGGCTTTGGAAATCAAAATTTCTTATTCTATGCAAGCAATAAGGTCTTGAGGAACGACTTGGCGGCCCCAAAAGGGGTGGTTGGCCTTCGGAGTTCCGAAAGACCTTATTGTTGCACAAGAAATTATTTCAAAATAGCCCCTAGCGCCGATTTATAACCGTTTTACTTGCCTAAGAAATTGCGAATCATCTGTTCCCCGTTCGGCGTCATGATCGACTCCGGATGAAACTGCACACCGTAAATCGGATAGTCCTTATGTTCCACGCTCATCACTTCGCCGTCCGCTGTAACGGATGTAATGATGAGGTCGCTCGGAATCGTTTCATCAATAATCGCCAGGGAATGGTATCTTGCCACTTCAAATTCTTCGGGCACATCTTTGAGGATTTTTGACGGACGCACCTGTTTCGCTACGCTTTGTTTACCGTGCATCACCTGCTTTGCATAGGACACGGTGCCGCCGAATACTTCACCGATGGCCTGGTGTCCGAGGCACACGCCAAGAATCGGAAATTCCCCTTTGCATTCGCGCAAGAGGTCTTCATATACACCTGCGTCGGCAGGTCTTCCCGGCCCCGGTGAAAGTATCACATGGTCAGGTTTCAACGCTCTTATTTCATCAACCGTCAGTTCATCACTGCGAATCACCTTGATATCCGGATCAATGGATCCTACCAATTGATACAAATTAAAGGAAAAGCTGTCGTAATTATCGATGAGGAGTACCATTATTCCACCTCCTGTGCTGTTGTAATAGCGCTCACCATGGACTGCGCCTTATAAATCGTTTCATTATATTCACTTTCAGGAACGGAGTCACGCACAATACCGGCTCCGGCCCGAACATATACCTTGCCGGCCTTGTTCATCGCCATGCGAATACCGATACATACGTCCATATTACCGGAGAAGTCGATATAGCCTACGGCACCGCCGTATACACCGCGCGGACTCTTTTCGAGCTCATGCAGAATTTCGATGGCACGAATCTTCGGCGCTCCGGATAAAGTCCCTGCCGGCAATGTAGCGCCGATGGCGTCCAATGCATCCTTACCGTCCTGAATTTCACCGCTTACGGTGGAGGTGATATGAATAACGTGAGAGAAACGCCGCAGCATATGTAGAGCCTCTACTTTCACGGAACCGAATTTGGAGATTTTACCCAAATCATTACGGCCTAAGTCGACAAGCATATTATGTTCCGCCAGCTCTTTCTCGTCATTGATGAGTTTTTCCTCGATAGCAAGATCCTCCGCTTCGCTTTTACCACGAGGCATCGTCCCCGCAATCGGGAATGTGTTAAGCGTACCGTCCGTCAGTTTCACCAATGTTTCGGGCGACGCACCGGTCATTTCCACATCGCCGCCGGACAGGTAAAACATATACGGCGAAGGATTCAGCGTACGCAACACGCGATACGCATTCAGGAGACTGCCTTCAAACTTCGCTTCGCGACGATTCGACACAACGGCCTGAAAGATATCCCCTTCCTTGATGTAATGCTGCGTCTTTGTAACGACCGCTTCAAATTCTTCCTTTGTGAACTCTGATGTAAAATCGGACTGCAGCAGGCCCTTCGGCACATCCGCCTCTTTACCATGAAGCACGAGATCTGCCAATGCTTTCAGCTCAAGTTCGGCCTTGTTATAGTTCCGTTCCAAATCATCAGTGCCGATATTGGCGATTAAATAGATTTTATTTTTATAATGATCAAAGGCGATAACCTTATCAAACAGCATGAGATCCACATCGTTGACCATCGCCGGGTCATCGTCCGGAACCGGCACATCCAGGGTCGGCTCGATGTAACGAATATATTCACATGCAAAATATCCTACGAATCCACCTGTGAAAGTCGGCAATTCTTCGAGTCGCGGACTCCTATATTGATGCAGGATGCGACGAATTTCAGCGGCAGGATCCGAACAGGCAAAGCTGCGAGTCGTCCCGTCTTTAATCGTCATTTGATGGTTTTTACAAAACAGCTCAATCTTCGGGTCATACCCCAAGAAGGAATAGCGGCCCCAATGATTGCTGTTATCCGCACTTTCAAGCAAGTACGTATGACTGCTCACCTGTTTTAACGCTTTCAACACGCTAATCGGTGTACGTACATCAGATAAAAGCTCCATGTACACCGGCACGACATCGTACCCCGGTGCGATCGCTTTCACACGGTCAAGAGTAGGAAACATCATAAGAACCTCCATTCGGCATTTGCCAACAAAAAAACTCGCCCATGACAATTGACGTCAAGGACGAGTCTATAGTTCTATCGTTACAATGTAATTGTAGTGCTC
>NZ_AZYX01000012.1:0-53976 GCF_000517785.1 Veillonella sp. AS16
AGCTAAAGAAGCAAGCTCAAAGCTTGCTTCTTTTTTATTACACTATGATATAATAGTTATTAATATCAACCTTTCATATTGTTATTTAAATTCGTGGAGGAATCATGACACATAGATTTAAAGGCTTTATTCGTCCATTACTCACCCTAGGCGCTGTGGCGGTTATTTCAGCTGCGAGCATTGCCCAGGCGGCAACAATCCAATCTGAAACATCAGTTCAAACAAGGGAACAACACCCTATACTGTCCGCTTCAACTCAAAAAGCTTCTATAGCACCGTATGATGCGAATGTAATAAACCAGATACCAACTGCTGCCGGTAATGCCGGTGCACAGGACAAAGCGACTATCAACGATTCCACAGCAAATTATGACGGTCACCTAAAAAATTTCCCGAGCCGAAAGGTGACCATCGTTGTTCCCGCCACATTGAAAAATGAAAAAACCGCTCAATTCGGTCAATATATGACGGAACGCGTATCAAGCCTATTAAAATATCCATATTATGATACGACCATCGTCAGCACAAATACGCCGACTGCAAATATTTCGGCTACCGATTTAACTCAAATTGCGGCGGCGCAAAATTCCGATATCGTAATCATGCCGGTTCCGATTCAGGATACATATGTCCAGTTAAACTCCATCAATAAAATTCCCCCAGCCGATAATGATGAAATCTACATCACTGCAAAGGTAAGCGGGCTTTTATACTACTATGATACAAATGACAAAATAGTTCATACGGTACGTAGCGGCTTCAATCAAACGGACGACACATTGACTATGCCAACGCATAAAATGATTTGGAACAAGGTTGTATCCATGTTGCTCGATCAATTACCATACAAGCGAATCCCGACGGACCAAGACCGCTATCAGGCTCCCGGCGTCAATGCGGAATCACCGGTAGTGCTGGACTTTCAAGTTGAACAACCTAAAAACACGGCATATTCCCTCAAAGGGGTCAGCGTATTATAAAATCGCATAATACATAACAAAGGGCTAACCGATCGGTTAGCCCTTTTAGGGTTATAGGACAAAACAACACGTTCTGTCCTATAAGCCCTCTTTTATTATATTTGTTTTGTTACATGTAGTCGCAACAGCGCCCGTTTCAGAGCAGCTTGCGCCCGTTCCACATCAATATCCGGTGTCGGATGGGACAGCCGACTTTCGGCACGCTCTTTCGCACGCCGAGCACGTTCAATATCAATCACGTCCGGATCTTGACAATCAGGCGTTACGATATTCACCTTGTTATGTTCGATTTCACAGAAACCGCCGAATACAGCATATTCCTTTGATGTACCACCGGGCTCATCAATGCGTAACGGGGCCACATCTAAAGCGATAATCATGGGTGCATGATTGGGTAATATCCCGAAGCTTCCGTCGATAGCACGGCCCACAAAGAATGTAGACTGTCCATCATATACAACCGAATCAGGCGTAATAATCTGTAGGGTCATAGGTTCCGCCATGGATTATTCCCCCTTCTCTTGCATTTCCTTTGCTTTTTGAACGGCTTCATCAATGGTACCGACCATATAGAAAGCGCCTTCCGGCAAATCATCATGCTTACCGTCCAGGATTTCTCTGAAGCCTCTCAATGTTTCGGACAATGGTACGTATTTGCCGGGAGAACCGGTAAATACTTCGGCTACGAAGAACGGTTGACTCAAGAAACGTTGAATCTTACGTGCGCGGGATACGGTGAGCTTATCTTCGTCAGATAATTCTTCCATACCGAGGATTGCGATGATATCTTGAAGATCCCGATATTTTTGCAATACTTCCTGTACGCCGCGAGCTACCGCATAATGTTCTTCACCAAGTACATGTGGGTCCAAAATACGGCTTGTAGAATCCAACGGATCCACCGCCGGATAAATGCCTAATTCCGCAATGGAACGGGACAATACAGTTGTCGCGTCCAAGTGAGCGAATGTTGCAGCCGGTGCCGGGTCAGTCAAGTCATCGGCAGGTACGTATACAGCTTGTACGGAGGTAATGGAACCTTCTTTTGTAGATGTAATACGTTCCTGTAACGCCCCTACGTCATTAGCCAATGTAGGTTGATAACCTACGGCAGACGGCATACGGCCTAAGAGGGCGGATACTTCGGAACCCGCCTGGATAAAGCGGAAGATGTTATCGATGAACAAGAGCACGTCCTGTTTCTTCACATCACGGAAGTATTCAGCCATTGTAAGCCCTGTAAGACCTACACGCATACGAGCCCCTGGCGGTTCATTCATCTGGCCGTATACGAGGGCCGTTTTATTGATAACGCCGGACTCTTTCATTTCATTCCACAAGTCATTACCTTCACGGGTACGTTCCCCTACGCCGGAGAATACGGAATAGCCGCCGTGCTCAGTCGCAACGTTGTGGATCAGTTCCATAATCAATACGGTTTTACCTACACCGGCACCACCGAAAAGACCGATTTTACCGCCTTTTACATATGGGGCGATGAGATCAACGACCTTGATACCGGTTTCCAGAATTTGTGTGTCCGGAGAAAGGTCATCAAATTTAGGTGCCGGACGGTGAATCGGCCATTTTGCATCAGCTACCACAGGCGCCGGATCATGGTCCACCGTTTCACCGAGGACGTTAAAGATACGACCTAATACGCCATCCCCTACAGGAACGGAAATAGGTGCACCAGTATCCTCAGCCTCCATATTACGGGTCATACCGTCAGTAGAACTCATGGCAACACAGCGAACGGTATCGTCCCCCAAATGCTGCATAACCTCTACTACAATTTTTTGTCTATCGTGTGCTTTATGATCATGGTAGATGTAAATAGCGTTATAAATGGCTGGTAAATGACCCGCTTCAAAACGCACGTCTACAACCGGTCCGATGACCTGCACAACTTTACCAATATTATTACTCATCGACAGATGTCTCCTTATCTATTGCAAGGCATTAGCGCCACCAACGATTTCAGAAATTTCATTTGTAATACTGGATTGACGTAACTTATTATATTCAAGCCCTAGGGAATCAATGAGTTCCCCCGCATTATCCGTTGCGGATGTCATGGCCGTCATACGAGCGCCCAGTTCACTGGCAGCGGATTGCAACAATCCATTATATACGGTAATTTCTAAATACTTCGGCAATAGCGCTTCCAAAACGGATACGGCGGATGGCATAAAATCATATTCCTCACCCTGTACCTCGTCTTGCGGCTGCTCAATCGGCAACAAACGTTCAGCCTGTGCAATTTGCGTCATAGAATTTACAAACCGTGTATAAATCATGATAACTTCGTCTACTTCATGACGTTCGTATAGTGAAAGCGCCTCATTCATAATAGCGCGCGCATGTTCATAGGATGGCTTGTCGGAAAATCCGCTAAAGGATTTATCGATATGGATACTTCTGGATTTCATGCTGTCCCGAGGTTTTCGCCCCACCGTGATGACACGGTACGCTTCCGGGCTTTTACCGTGAAGCTGCTCCATAGCAAACTTCAACACATTCGACGAGAACGCTCCGGCAAGGCCTTTATCGGCGCCCACTACAATATAACAGGTTCTCTCTACGGGGCGTACCTCCAAGAGAGGGCTTTCAAAACCTTCCAAGTCACTATTCGACATATGACGCAAGATTTGCCCAACCTTCTCCGCATAGGGACGGGTTGCTTCCGCCTTTGTCTGAGCCTTACGGAGTCGAGCTGACGCTACCATCTTCATCGCTTTTGTAATTTGTTGCGTACTGGTAACACTTTTTATGCGCTTTCGCAAATCTTGTGCACTAGCCATACATTACGCCTCCTTATGAGACACTAACGTATGAGTAGAGCCAAATGCTTCCACACATTCCGGAATTGCTTGCTTCAATAGGTTTTCTGTTTCTTCCTCTAATTTCTTAGACGTATCGATATTGCTGATAATTTCAGGATAATTAGCTTTCACATAGCGCAATAATTCCGCCTCGAACGCCAATACATCATCAACCTGAATAGATGATAAATATCCCTTTGTACCTGCATATAAACAGATAACCACTTCAGCAACGCTCATCGGTTCGTATTGACCCTGTTTCAACATCTCCGTCAACCGTTCGCCGCGATCGAGCTGAGCACGAGTCGCCGCATCAAGATCGGAACCGAACTGGGCAAATGCCGCAAGTTCACGATATTGAGCAAGGTCCAAACGCAATTGACCCGCTACCTGTTTCATCGCTTTAGTCTGTGCACTGCCGCCTACACGGGATACGGACAAACCTACGTCAACGGCAGGACGAACACCTGAGTAGAACATATCGGTTCCCAAGAATATCTGACCGTCCGTAATGGAAATTACGTTTGTCGGAATATACGCGGATACGTCGCCGGCCTGCGTTTCAATAATCGGCAATGCCGTAATGGAACCGCCGCCGAGTTCTGGTGAAAGCTTCGCCGCACGTTCCAACAGACGGCTATGTAAGTAGAATACGTCACCCGGATATGCCTCACGCCCCGGTGGACGGCGCAATAATAGCGACATAGCACGATATGCAGCCGCCTGTTTTGTTAAGTCATCATATACGCACAATACGTGTTTGCCTTGATACATGAAGTATTCACCCATGGCAACACCCGCATATGGTGCGATATATTGAAGCGGCGCACCTGTGGATGCACTTGCGGATACTACGATAGTGTAATCCATCGCACCGGCTTCTTCTAATTTCTGAACCACGCGCGCAACGGTGGATTCCTTTTGCCCGATGGCTACATAAATACAGATAACGTCCTTGCCCTTTTGGTTCAAGATTGTATCCAAGGCGATTGCCGTTTTACCGGTACCGCGGTCACCGATGATAAGTTCACGTTGTCCACGGCCGATCGGTACCATCGAGTCAATGGCTTTAAGCCCCGTTTGCAACGGTTCATTTACGGACTGACGATCCGCAATACCCGGTGCAGGATGCTCGATAGGACGACGTTCCGTAGCATGGATGGTGCCCTTGCCGTCAAGCGGTTGTCCCAATGGATTCACAACGCGACCAATCAAGGCATCCCCTGCCGGAACATCCATAATTTTACCAGTACGACGCACTTCATCGCCTTCTTTAATCAGGAAGTCATCACCTAAAAGTACGGCACCGACATTATCCAATTCCAAGTTCAAAACCAAGCCATAAACACCGTGAGGTAATTCCAACAACTCACCGGCCATGGCTCTTTCAAGACCATAAATATGGGCGATGCCGTCCCCTACGTCGAGAACTGTACCCACGTCATCGACATTGAGATCAACATCATAGTCCTGAATCTGCTGTTTGATTATAGCAGTGATTTCTTCAGGCTTCATTTTCATATATACCCATTCACCCCTATCTAATAGAGTTCGTTCGCAATAAAGATTTTTCTAATTCCTGTAACCGGCGAGATACGGATCCGTCTATGCGCTTATCCCCTAATTGGATAACGATACCGCCCATAATGGATGGGTCCTGGCGCACCGTCAGGATGACCTCTTTCCCCGTTACATCTTGCAGTTTAGCCTGTACGGATTGTTCTACCGCCGCGGTAATCGGTTCCGCTACAATGACAGTAGCCTCCAATATACCTCTCGCTTCCCGAGACTTTTTGATAAACCCTTTTATAGCCGTTTCAATATAGCGATAACGACCGCGTTTTATCATAACATACAGGAAGTGTAGAGCCGTTTTATCGATAGCGGACTCAAAAATCTTGCCCATCAACTTGATTTTCACATCTGTCGTAACCAGCGGATTTTCTAAAAACGCCCGCAACTCAGACTGTTCCGCCATAACAGAGGCTACATAACCCAATTGTTCCTCCATGAGGGCTAAACTATTTTGTTCTTGCGCTAATTCAAACATAGCCGAACTGTATTTATCTGCTACAATTTCTGTGCTCATCGTATCACAACCCTATCGTTTTACTATCAAGTTGACGAATAGCGTCTTCGATCAATTTTGTATTAGTTTCGCTGTTCATATCTTTAGCAACAACTTTCCCAGCCATAGCTACAGATAAAGATACCACTTCGTTACGCAAGCTATTCATAGCACGATCGCGTTCAATAGCAATATCTTGGCGAGCACGATTTTTTTCTTGTTCAATTTGCTCGCGTGCTCTTGACAATTGTTCACGTGTTGTATTTTCTGCTTCTTGAACTGCTTTTTCCACAATTTGTTGTGCCTCTACACGAGCATTAGCAATTTGAGCTGCATAATCAGCTTTAAACCCTTCTGCTTCTGCGCGAGCTTGTTCTGCATCTTCTAAGTCTTTAGCAATTCGTTCTTTACGTTCTGTCATTATAGCCAATAATGGTTTATATGCAAAACGAGCCAATAGCCAAACTAATATAAAAAAGTTCAACATTTGAGCAAGAATCGTTCCAAGGCTTAAGTCAACCAAGGTTATTCCTCCTCGTTATTATCTGAATAACAAAATAAATGCTACTACTACACCGATAATAGGCATCGCTTCGATCAAGCCAATCGCTACGAACATAGTAGACATCAATTGACCGCGCAGTTCAGGTTGGCGTGTAATACCTTCAATAACTTTGCTAGATACAAGACCATCACCGATACCTGCACCAATGGCACCACAACCTACTGCGATTGCCGCTGCTAACGCGAATAAACCTTGAGCTTCCATAATATATCCTCCATATAAATTAATTAATGTTCCTCACTAAGCCCCATCCCCAAATAGGATGCAGTAAGAACAGTAAAAATAAAGGCTTGAATAATACCAATAAATAAGCTAAAAGCAATCCAAACCCATGGTACCGGCACAAACCAAGGCAAGTTATATAATACTTCTAACAAAATTTCACCAGCTACGATATTACCGAATAGACGGAAAGCAAGTGTAACAGGTCTAGCAATTTCTTCAAAAATATTGAGTATTAACAAAGCCTTATAAGGTCGTACAAAATGCTTAAAATAAGATAAGCCTTTAACTTTAACCCCCATAACCCATACCACTAATGTACTACATAAAGCTAAAGCAATTGTAGTGTTAATATCGGATGTTGGTGATGTTAAAGCCTTGAATGTTGGCATTAATCCTAACTCATTTCCTACAAAAATAAATAAGAAAAACGTAAATAACAAGGAACTCACCATCGGCCAATGGCGACCCAAATTCGGAGCTAATTGCCCCTCTAAGCCTTCTAATATAGATTCCACTATATTCTGCAAGCCTACAGGCACCAATTTACGTCCCCGGGTGGCTAATACTGTTATCAGTATTACGATAGCCATAGTAACCCATGTAGCAATTAAAGTATCCATATTAAATGTCAACCCCAACCACTGCACGACCTCATGGTGTCCCGCATGTAATTCCACGTTCTCAACCCCTTCCATAAACATAATAAAACCTAATATATTTACATTAATATAAATATAATATATATGTATCATCATACATCGTTATAGATATATAATCAACACTTGAGGGGTAAACAATTCCAATTACTCATAAATATTTTGTGCATAATGCATTATTGGAATACACATATCATTTAATACATATAATCATGAGATTAGAAATGTCGACTAAGCAACCAGTACACTACATATAATACAGGTTGTATCAGTGCAATACCAATAAACATACTAATAGCCTCTATTCCTTGGATTTTCAATCCTAAGACCACTAAAGAGCCTACTAATAAGAGACGCCATATCATCTGTCTGCGCGCCTTACGAACAGCCTTATAAGGATCATCTAATATAATTGCTTGACCATGTAATGCAAGGCTAAGCAAGTAGAGTACCATTATGAAAACGCCCCACAACCAGCCCCATACATAGTGTTGTAATCCGCATGCAACCTGTATTATTACACCTAAAAAGGCAATAAAAAAACAAGTCAGTAGCACGCGCACTATGAATTTTACATATTGATTCATATACACCTCACTACATAACCTGTTTGTACAACATATAGAATCCTGTGACGGCTCCGATCAGACCCAATATTATCATGCATAGCGGACTGGTTTCTAACCAACCGTCCAATTTATATCCGATCCAAACAAAGCCGCCGATACAGGCAGCTAGTGTCATCCCTGCGGATGTGGCCATAGCCATGGCTTTCACAGTATCCTTATCCATCTTATTTACCGAACCGTTCCGGACGTTTCGCATCGCCCAAGAATTCATGACGAAGCGCCTGAATGATACGTTCCGATGCTTTGCCGTCACCGTAAGGGTTCACGGAGTTCGACATCAATTTATAGGCTTTTTCGTTACTTAATAATTCATAGGCCGCACCATGTACAGCATCCTTATCCGTGCCTACGAGACGTACCGTACCCGCTTCAACGGCTTCGGGGCGTTCCGTCGTATCACGCAATACGAGAACCGGCTTTCCAAGCGCAGGAGCCTCCTCCTGAATACCGCCGGAATCTGTGAGAATCAGATAGGATTTAGCCATCAAATTTGCAAACGGTTCATAATCGAGAGGATCGATAAGGGTCACGCGCTCAACGGAGCCCAGTTCCTCCTGCACCACTTGACGCACCTTCGGATTCTTATGAACAGGAAATACCACTTGAATATCGTCAAACTCAGCAATCAAATCGCGGATAGCCTGATACACATGGCGCATAGGCTCGCCCAAATTCTCTCTGCGATGAGTCGTTACGAGGATTGTTCTTTTAGCGGGATCCAGTGCATTAATCGCTTCGTCCTCAAAGATATAATTATTCTGTACCGTCGTATCGAGAGCATCGATAACTGTATTGCCCGTTACATATAGATGAGCATCATTGATATTTTCCTTTTTCAGATTGCTTTCAGAGCTGGACGTAGGCGCAAAATGATAGGTTGCAATAGAGCCTGTGAGTTTACGGTTCATCTCCTCAGGAAACGGCGAGTAGATATCTCCCGTCCGAAGTCCCGCCTCCACATGTCCCACGGGAATTTCCTGATAAAAGGACGCCAAAGCCCCCGCAAAGGTTGTCGTCGTATCGCCGTGAACGAGAACGACATCAGGTTTCGCTTTTTCCAACACATCCTTGAGACCCAACAACGCACGATTTGTTACGTCATACAGCGTTTGCCCCTGACTCATAATATTTAAATCATAATCCGGCGTAATGTTAAACAGGTGCAGTACTTGATCGAGCATATCTCTATGCTGAGCCGTTACCGTTACAATGGGCTCCATATCCGGAGCCGCCTGCAATGCTTTCACAAGAGGGGCCATCTTAATCGCCTCAGGTCTTGTACCGAAGATTGTCATAACTTTTAACATAGTTGCCTCCAATATAATAAGGTAGAAAAAAAGGGGCGCAAGCGCCCCACATATGGTTATTCCTTATGAGAATCATCCGGATTCTCCAAAGCTTTGGCCAATTCATCACGATCGAAGGATATGGTATCATCCGAATCGCTGCGTTCAATTGTAGGACGTGGTAACGGATGCCCTGCCGCATCGCTATGCATGATAACACCAAGACGGCGGGCAATATAAATACTGCACAAGAAAATCACTAAGACCAAGGTCGCTCCGACCCAGGCGTTAACCTCCGCAACGATAACGGATACGCCACCGAAAAGAGCTGTTACGGCATACATCATGAGGACCGCCTGCTTTTGAGACAGGCCCTGAGCTAATAAACGATGATGCACATGACCTTTATCGGGTTTAAAAATCGGACGTCCGCTGATTTTGCGGCGCACAATGGCGAATAAGGTATCCAAAATCGGCAATCCTAACACGATAGCCGGCACTACTAAAGCGATCATGGCCGCCGTCTTGACGGCACCCATAACGGAAATAGCCGCCAACGTGTAGCCTAACAACATAGAACCCGTATCACCCATGAATATTTTAGCCGGATTAAAGTTATATCGCAAAAAGCCTACCGTAGCACCCGCCAAAGCAAGCGCAATACAAGCCAGATCGATTTGACCGAGCTGTAAGGTCATCGCACACACGGCGATACAGGCGATAAAGGATATACCCGCAGCTAACCCGTCAAGACCGTCGATGAGGTTTACGATATTCGTAAAGCCTACAATCCAAAATATAGTCAACGGAATCGCCCAATATTTGAGGTAGATTACACCGCCCCAAGGAAGGTTGATAAAGTCCACTCGAATATCATAGGCCACGAGAATAGCCGCCGCAATAATCTGCCCCATCAGCTTTGTCTTAGGTTCAATCTGCTTGATATCATCCCAAATACCGACGATAACGAGAATGACCGTACCGAGCACAAAACCGAATAATTTATGGTCATGAGGGATTGAACCGTTAAGCAGAACAGATCCCATATAACCGAGAAAAATCGCCAATCCACCGAGTCGTGGAATCGCACCGTGATGCACCTTACGAGCATCCGGCTTATCTATTGCCCCGACGGCGACCGCAAAGCGTTTCACCAGGGGCGTCAATGCATATGTTATGATGAGCGCCAACACAAAGGCCCACACATAATCAGGCATGAACTCTCTCATAAGACACCTCCAACAACCGGGTCACATTCACTGAATTAGTTCGTCAAACTGCGGATAGGTGCCGGAATACGACCGCCACGCGCAATAAACTCTGCCGCACTATAAGGACTCACCTCAATAATAGGGGCATAGCCTAACAGTCCACCAAACTTAACGACTTCACCGACCGTTTTACCCGGTACAGGAATGACGCGAACCGCTGTCGTCTTATTATTAATCATGCCAATCGCCGCTTCATCAGCGATGATAGCGGAAATCGTATCTGCCGTCGTGTCCCCCGGGATAGCGATCATATCAAGCCCTACGGAGCACACACAAGTCATGGCTTCCAACTTATCTAGGGAAAGACTGCCGCAAGCCACGGCATCGATCATGCCCGCATCTTCCGATACAGGGATAAATGCGCCGCTGAGGCCGCCTACATGCGAAGAGGCCATAAGGCCGCCTTTTTTCACCGCATCATTGAGCAGTGCCAACGCAGCCGTCGTACCATGACATCCGCAGGAAGATAAACCCATTTCCTCCAATACATGTGCCACAGAGTCGCCTACGGCCGGTGTCGGAGCCAACGATAAATCGATGATGCCGAACGGTTTACCGAGACGACGGGACGCCTCTTGTGCCACCAGCTGGCCGACGCGAGTGATTTTGAAAGCCGTCCGTTTAATCGTTTCAGCCACTACATCAAAGGGCTCACCGCGAACGGACTCCAATGCATGTTTCACAACGCCAGGACCGGATACCCCAACGGAAATAGCACTATCCCGTTCCGTAACGCCGAAGAAGGCCCCCGCCATAAACGGATTATCCTCAACAGGATTACAGAATATAACGAGCTTTGCACAGCCAAGAGCATCATTATCCTTGGTGAGTTCCGCCGTTCTCTTTACGATGAGGCCCATTTCCCGCACCGCATCCATATTGATACCGGTCTTAGTAGAACCTACACCTACGGAGCTGCACACGATATCCGTCATCGCCAATGCTTCCGGAATCGATTCAATCAGGATACGATCCGCACGTGTCGCCCCCTTCGTAACGAGAGCTGAGAAACCGCCGATAAAATTAACACCTACGGTCTTTGCCGCTCTATCCATGGCCTCCGCGACAGGTACATAAGACGTTAAATCGGTACCGCCCGCCACGAGGGAGATAGGTGTCACGGAAACACGTTTATTGATGATAGGGATACCGAACTCTCGCTCGATATCTTCACCGGTAGATACCAAATGTTCCGCTTCCTTTGTAATGCGATCATAAATGCGGTCGCATAACTCTTTACCGGAACCGGAAGCACATTCTAACAAACTGATACCCATCGTAATCGTACGCACATCAAGCTTATTATCGTGAATCATCTGATTCGTTTCTAGAATATTATCGATAGATAACATGGTGCCCCCTATCCTACGCGGTGCATGCTCAAGAAAATATCCGCATGTTGAGCGCGAATTTCCACGCCGAGTTTCGTTCCTAATGCTGTCAATGCATCCTGAATAGACGTCAAATCCTTTACGTCTTCGGATTCAGTCTCGCACATCATAATCATATTGAACAGACCATCCAAAATAGTCTGATTAATTGACAGAATATTGACTCCATGATCAGCCAAAACTGTACTGACCCCCGCAATGATACCAACGCGGTCGACGCCGACAACGGTAACAACTAATTTCATAATATCACCTTTTCTATGGACTACAAACCATCTAACCGTATACGGTCATTCGATAAACTATATTAATATATTATATCATAATTTATCGCTTTTTTTCGGTGAATTCTTCATGAGATTACACAAAACTATAAATAGTTATGCATCTTCTGAAAGTGCGGCGGTTACAATTTCTTCACCGGCCGTCAACAATGCCACGAGACCGCGGTCACCTTTATAGCTTTCACCATAAATTTTATACAGGTCCTCCGTGCCTGACGGACGCGCTACAAACCAGCCTGTCTCAGTTTCTACACGAACCCCGTCAATGGGCATATCTTTATAAAGTGATGTAGTGCGAATCGCAGTAATCGGATCACCATCTACCTCAACAGCCGTAATCGCACCCGCATCAAGGGCTTTCAATTTTACCTTTGCCGCCTTGGAGCAAGGTGCGTCGATGCGACCGAATCGAGGTTCTCCGCAATCTTCAATGATACCCTTATACAATTTTTCAACGGTGGCGCCCATAACAGCCAGCATTTCAATGGACAACAAGGCCATGATTATGCCGTCCTTATCGGTGGTCCAAACGGTGCCATCCTTTTTGAGAAACGATGCTCCGGCAGATTCTTCACCGCCGATACCGATAGTTCCGTCGAATAAAAGAGGACTGAAATATTTAAAGCCCACCGGTACTTCATAGACCTCGATGCCCTTCTTCGCAGCCCATTTATCGATCATCGTAGTACATACGACGGTCTTTCCGACGCCTTTATCCTTCCATCCGCGCGTCGTAAAGAGATAATCCGCCGCAGTCGCCAGAAAGGCATTCGGTGATGCCAGCCCTTCCGGACTTACCACACCGTAACGGTCATAATCAGGATCATTACCGACAGCCAAATCGTAATTGCCGATTTGCCTGATGACATCCGCCATGGCATATTCGGACGAGCAGTCCATGCGAACCTTGCCGTCATGGTCATAGGTCATAAAGCTGAACGTAGGGTCGTAATCATCATTGATGATGTCCATATTCAAATGGTAACGCTCGTTAATAGCCCTCCAGTAACTGCTGCCGCTACCACCAAGAGCGTTGACGAGAACCTTCAGTTTCGCACTTTGAATGGCCTCCATGTTGATAATGGAGGATAATTCTTCCACATAAAGTCCTTTGTAATCATACGGTTCCTGTTGCGACGGCTCTATATTGTCCAAACTGATGCGTTTAAATCCATCCATCTCGCAATAAGCGCGCAAATATTCATTCGCTCTGGTTTCAATCCACTTTGTCACCAATGTATCCGCCGGCCCGCCGTTAACGGTATTATATTTAATACCGCCGTTATCCGGAGGATTATGAGACGGCGTGATGACAATTCCGTCAGCCTTATCATCATGGCTTTCATTATAACGAATAATAGCACGGGAAATAGACGGCGTCGGTACAAAGTCCATATCGCTGTCAACCATTGCAACGATACCGTTGCCGGCCAACACCTCAAGAACCGTCACCAATGCCGGTTGTGATAAAGCATGTGTATCCTGACCCACGAATATAGGGCCGGTAGCGCCGAACTGTCCCCGTCCATCGCAGATAGCCTGTGTAATAGCCGCCACATGAAGGTCCGTAAAGGTCCCGTTAAGCGACGTTCCGCGGTGCCCTGACGTGCCGAAAGACACCAGTTGTGTCGGATCATTCATGTCCGGCGTATTATCAGAATACGCCTCTATCAAGGCCTCTAAATCAATAATATCTTGTTCTTGTACAGGCTTGCCTGCTAACTCATGAGCCATAGGAACCTCCCAATCACATGTGCGGCGAACATACATAAAACCGTACATGTACATATCTGAATAATAATGAACATCTGCTCAGTTTACATAACGATAGATGTCTACACAGTCCATAAAATCATACTCTGTGAAATAATAATATAATCTATTAATTAGCGTAACATGACCATGCACTTACTTATTTGTCACATAATGTGCATTTTCCTGACATTCTTTTGCCAGCATTTCCACCGAAGCCGGTATCGTAGGTCGTGTAAAACCTTCTCCGATAACCTCCTGCGCATCGGTAATGAGGATAAACGCATGCTCGTCCGCCTCTTGAATGACTTCTTTCAGTTTATTCACCTGCAACAGATTTACCGCCACCATGACGATTTGTCGCGGGGTCCGCGTATAGGCACCGATACCGTTGATAATGGTCGCACCGCGACCGACCTTATTGATGATGCATTCACAAACTTCATCGGTCCGATAGGTGATGATGAAAGCCACCTTTCTCTGATTAAACCCGATGACTACTTTATTCGTAATGATCGTATATACATAAACGCTGACAAGTGTCACCGCCACCGCCTCAAGGCCTACAACGGCGACAGCCACCGCAAGGATAACGCAGTTAATGATGCTGTTAATGGACCCCATCTGCAATCCGTAATATTTCCGCACGATGAGGGCAATCGGGTCAAGACCGCCCGTATTTCCGCCGACCCGGTATACGATACCGAGTCCCACACCGGTCGTGACACCGGCCATCATGGAACTCAACAGAGGATCCTGAATAATCATGTTGTATTGCAGAAAATCAAACTGATCAATCATCCAGGATAACATCAACGTACCGTATATCGTATTGATTACGACGCGTTTTCCCAACCAGTGCCAGGCGGCCCAACATATAGGTATATTCAAAATAATATTCCATGTCCCGATGGATAGTCCCGTAAGATAATATAATATAAGCCCTAAACCGCTGAGACCGGTGCTTACCAGCTTATGCGGCAGAACGAATGCATCAAGCCCGGCGCCGAAAACAGCACACCCGACGGCAACCATCACAACCTGGTATATATCGGCTTTATACTTGGTTAACATAACCCCTCCAAATTGCCATTTCCCTATAAATATTCTATAATGGATTAACTAAAACATACGCATTTACAATACCTTTAAGAATAATACAACAGCGTATACAGATTCATCATAAACCACTTAATGGTTATTTTCAATCACTTTATAACAGTATAGAATAAACATATGAAATGTATATATCACATATCCATTCGAAGCTTTAACGATAAGGTTTACAATCCGGCTTCGACACATATTCTTCGACGCATATTTCAGAATTTAACTATATACATATAATAACGAGGATTTTATGAGTAAAAGTTTCGAGCAACTCGGTTGCAGTAAAATTAATATAGGGCTCGCCATCACGGGCAAACGCGATGACGGTTATCACGATATCGATTCCATCTTTCAATCCATCCGGCTCAGTGATTCCATCTACTTTGCCAAACACCATTCCGTCGTATTTTCCGGAGGTGCTCCGGAGCTGCCCGACTATATGCAGAACCTCGTCACATATGGTGAAAGCAACCTCGCTCTTAAGGCGTTACGCGCCATTCAAACCTATACGGGGTGTAAAGCGGGTGCCGCCATTCACCTGTTAAAGCGCGTGCCCGTTCAGGCCGGTCTCGGCGGCGGCAGTGCCGATGCGGCGGCGATGTTAAAAGGATTAAACAAATTTTGGGACCTTCGTCTGACGCAAGATGAATTATTGACATTAGGCTCTCAATTAGGTTCCGACATTCCCTTTCTATTACACGGCGGTACGGCACGCGGCACGGGTCGCGGAGAAGTCCTGACCTACGGTATGTCTCCACAACCGCATTGGCTCCTATTGGTTAAACCGACGACATCCGTTTCAACGGCATCCGCATATAATCAATTCAAAGGTAAGTCAAAGGCCACGTCCGAAACGATCGATACGGTGCAGAAACACATCGAAAACAACGATATGTATGCTGCTTTCACAAGCAGCATCAACACCTTTGAAGAACTGCTGTTCCCCGAACACGAGGAATTGGCGCAATGCAAGGAGTTCTTTACATCCCGCGGATATCCGACCATCATGACCGGCAGCGGCCCGACGATGGTGGTACTGCTCGATAAAGCGGCGGACGCATTACGTCTGCAGGAGGAAATCTCCAAAGCGGGCCACGACTGGCTATCACTCATTACAAAAACATGCACGGAGGAGGATTAACAATGACAAAACGGCTGCAACCCATACGCCTCGACGCGTACAAACCGCTACGGGAAGTTGTAAGTGAAACATTGCGGCAAGCCATACAGGAAGGCATTTTAAAGCCCGGCGAGCGACTCATGGAAATTCCTCTGGCAGAGGAACTGGGCGTCAGCCGTACACCGATTCGCGAAGCCATCCGCAAGCTCGAACTGGAGGGCTTCGTCGTTATGATACCGCGCCGAGGCACCTATGTGGCGAACATTTCCTTGAAGGATATTACGCAGGTTTTTGAAATTCGATCCGCCCTGGAAGAACTCGCGGCAGGTCTTGCGGCGGAGCGCATCACGGCGGAAGAAATCGAAACCTTGGAGCGCATGCTCGTTGAAATCGGGGACCACATGGAAAACAAGGATATGGAATCCGTTATCACCGCTGACGTGGAATTTCACGAAGTATTATACAAGGCGTCCCGTAATCAACGGCTGGCGGATATTGTTCACAATCTGCGGGAGCAGACCTACCGTTTCCGCAGCTTCTCCATGAATCAGCCGGGCCGGTTGCGCAAAACATGGGAGGAACATCGCCAGCTCGTAGAGGCCATCGCCTCCCATAACGAGACGCAAGCACGCAAGCTAGCGCGAATTCACATGGAACATTCCGAACAGACCCTTTTAAAAGGGATGGAGGAATCCACCGAATTCGATATGTCCAAATAAGTTTTAACAAGAAAGGGATTTTTTATGGAAGCATATTTAAATGACCTAGTGTCCACCATAAACGGTTATTTGTGGAACTACCTCATCATCTTCATTCTCATCGGCGCAGGCCTCTTCTTTACAATGACGACGAACTTCGTACAGATTCGCATGTTCAAAGAAATGCTTCGCCTAGTAGCGACTGGTGCAGGCAACTCGACCGAAAAAAATCACGTATCCTCATTCCAGGCCTTTTGTGTCAGCACCGCCTCCCGCGTAGGTGTCGGCAACATCGCAGGCATTGCCATCGCCGTTGTATTAGGCGGTCCCGGTGCCATCTTCTGGATGTGGATTATCGCTCTCATCGGTTCTGCAACCGGTTTTATTGAAAGTACATTAGCTCAGATCTATAAAGAACCCCTTGCAAAAGGCGGATTTTACGGCGGTCCGGCCTACTACATCCGCTACGGTCTCAACAATAAGTTCTTATCCGTTCTTTTCGCCATCCTGATCAGTGTTACCTTCGGATGGATTTACAATTCCGTACAGGCCAATACATTAGCGGCCTCCCTTGTTACCTTCGACTTTGATGTAACATACACGGGTGCTGTCGTAGCTGTACTCGTAGGTCTCGTCATCTTCGGTGGTATCAGCCGTGTAGCCAAGGTATCGGAAGTATTGGTACCGATCATGGCCGTTCTCTATATCTTGACAGCCCTCTTCGTTGTCATCATGAATATCGAGCATTTTCCTCATGTGATTTACACCATCGTTACATCCGCCTTTGACCCTTATGCGGCAGGTGGCGGCTTCATGGGCGCTACCATGATGAACGGTATCAAACGCGGTCTCTTCTCAAACGAAGCCGGCGAAGGTTCCGTACCGAATGCGGCAGCTACAGCAGCCGTTAATCATCCGGTAGAACAGGGCCTCGTACAAGCCTTCGGAGTTTTCCTCGACACATTCATCATCTGTACCGCATCCGCTTTCATCGTCCTCGTCGTAGGAGACTACAGCACGACAGGTCTTACCGGCATCGCACTTGTGCAACATAACCTGGCACAACAACTCGGTTCCTGGGCCCCATTGGCCGTAGCCGTGTTTATCGTGATGTTCTCGTTCAGTTCCCTCGTAGGCAACTATTATTACGGTGAAATCAACATCAGCCATTTGACGGATAAAAAAGGCTATCTCTATGCGTTCCGTATCGGCGTTATCATCATGACATTCCTCGGCTCCATCGCATCGCTCGATCTGGTATGGAATCTGGCCGACTTGTTCATGGCATTTCTGGTGCTGACAAATGTGAGCTCCATCGTGCGCATGGGCCGAACTGCAGGTCTCGCCCTCGACGATTACATCAAACAACGCAAGGCCGGCGTCGAATCACCCGTATTCCACCGCTCCGTATTGAATCATCCGTACGGCGTTGTATGGTGGGGTGACGGTCAGACGACGGATTCCTCCGTACCGCCTACACCGATTGAAAATACGGTAGAAAACAGATAGTGCTTAAATTTTCTAATAACATATAATTTCCTAACCAAAATATAGGCCCCCTTGGTGCAATTATCGACACCGAGGGGGTCCTATATTTTTACTATATTTTCTAAAATATGCTCTATTATCTCTTATCAAGACCTTCTCAATCCTTTTCCCTCCTTATCGTCCGTAAACTTTCACAAACTATAGAATATAGTTATCCTTTATGCAGGTTATTTTATAAAACATGTCGAATACTATTAATATGGAATTCTTTTCGTATTCTCATAACATATTCTATATACAGGAGGTATGTATGAAAGCATATAACCCTTATGAAAACATGTTAAATACCCTGGATGTGGCTGCGGAAAAACTCGGCTATTCCCGCAGTGATTACGAAGTACTGCGCCATCCGGAACGGGAACTCAAGGTCTCCGTTCCATTACAGCTCGACAACGGCGAAGTACGCGTATACGAGGGCTATCGTTGTCAGCACTCCACATTGCGCGGCAGCGCTAAAGGCGGACTCCGTTTCCACCCTGATTCCGATGAAAACGAAGTGCGTGCCTTGGCCGCATGGATGACCATAAAAAATGCGATCGCCAATCTTCCGTACGGCGGCGGTAAGGGCGGTATCAAGGTCGATCCAAAAACGTTGAGCCAACGCGAACTGGAACGCTTAACCCGTAATTTTGTTCGTCGCATTGCCCCTATTATCGGCGTAAATACGGACGTACCTGCACCGGACGTAAACACAAACGCTCAGATTATGAGCTGGATTGCCGACGAGTACAGCACATTAAAAGGCGAATGGAGCCCGGGTATCGTTACGGGCAAACCGATTGAGGTCGGCGGCTCTCTGGGTCGTAACGAAGCGACCGGTCGCGGCTGTCTCATCGCATTGCAAAGCTATCTTGCGAAAAAGAATCTGGATATCAAAAATCTCACAGTAGCCGTACAGGGCTTCGGTAACGTAGGATCCGTCGGGACACGCCTCATCGCACAGGCAGGGGCTAAAGTCGTTGCCATCGGCGATGTGAGCGTCAACATCTACAATCCGAACGGCATCGACGTTGAAAAAGCATACGAATATGCAAATTCACACGGTCGATCCTTGAAAGGTTACTCCGAACCGGGTATGACCCTCATCGGCGGGCAGGAACTATTGGCTCAACCTGTTGATGTTCTGTACATGGCAGCCCTTGAAAACCAGTTAAACAAAGATAACATGGAAAATATCCAGGCCAAAATCATCCTGGAAGGTGCGAACGGTCCTACTACAAATGATGCGGATAAGTACTTCTACGAAAAAGGCATCGACATCATTCCTGACGTTCTCGCTAACGGTGGCGGCGTAGTCGTATCGTACTACGAATGGGTTCAAAACAAGGCGAGCTACTACTGGACCGAAGAAGAGGTCAACGAACGGTTGACTAAAAATATGCAAAACAGCTTCGAAGCGGTTTGGAACATGCAGCAGAAATATAATGTACCGCCTCGCCAAGCGGCATACATGGTTGCTCTCGAACGCCTCGTAATAGAAACCACATTGCGGGGCTACAACTGCTAAGCTTTCAATGAAAAATTAGATTTATAATCAACCAATTAAATAATTCCGCAATTTCTAATCCATCCTCCTATGCTATAAGCATAAAAAGAGCGTAAACTCTACATATACAGAGTTTACGCTCTTTTATTTGAAAGCCTCATCAATATTATCATACGAAGGATTGCTATTTCATGCGAAGGTTTCCGACGCTTTTATTTAAAAGTCCCCATCAATGCAATCATACGCGGGTTCTCCATTAAGGATCTCACCAGAACAGATCCGACCACAGCCGGCACAGTCTGTCCCACTAAAAGATTCAATACCAACGGCCAATAGGGAATATTGAGCAACTGGCTGAGCCACAACGGCACACAGAGCGCGGGCACCAGGATAATCGGCAAGATAACCCACCACGAACTGAGCCCCATGCGGCGCATGCCTACGATGATACCCGTCGTCAATATGCCGACACCGAAACCGCCCAGCATATCGAGAATGCCGAGGCCGCCAAATAAAAAATTGGAAATGAGGTTGCCAATCCCCATGGGAATCACCAAAAACGGAAAGGCATAAGCAAGTGCATACAATGATGTTGCTATACGAATTTGATAAGCTCCAAAAGAAATACTTTGGGTCACATACAATAAGACGATATAAAGCGCTATAACCATAGCGGAAATTGTCATTTTTCGGGTAGAACTCATAACACTCACCTCCTCAAATAAAAAAGAGCATGGCAAAACTACCATGCTCGAATGCTTATGATTTTCCGTAGTTTTGTTTAGAGACAGGATGGTTTCAAACTGTCTTATTCAATTGTCGCCTTTCGGCATATACACATCTTAGCATACATCCCTTCGTTTCGCAATTAGTGAAAGTTCAACACCTAATCCGCAACGTCAGACGAACCGGATTATTTTCCGAAATGAATCGCCGGGTCCTCAACGCCGTTGGCACGAAACGCTTCGGCCCTGTCAATACAGGTACCGCAATGTCCACACGGCACCGCTCCGCCTTCATAGCAGGACCACGTCAATTCATAAGGCACATGAAGGCGCAATCCTTCTTTCACCACATCCGCCTTGTTGACATTGATGAAAGGCGCCTCCAATGAACAAGCCTGACCTGAGCCTTCAAAGATAGCATCGCCCATGGACTTATAAAACTGTTCCGTACAGTCCGGATAGGCATTTCCTGCCGCATCATCGCTATGCGCGCCGTAGTAAATATAACCGCAGTCGAGTGATAGGGCCAGGGACGCCGCCGCCGACAGGAACAATCCGTTTCTAAAGGGCACATAGGTACTCACCGGGCCGTCCCCTTCCCGGTCCTGCTGCTCTTTATAGGAACCTTGAGGCACGGCTTCATCGGATTGCATCAAAAGGGACGAATTGCTGAAAGCAAACAGCTTCGTCACGTCCATCGTCTTTCCTTCGATACCGTAATGCGCCAAAACGGCGGCTGCCGCCTCTAATTCCTTACCGTGCTTCTGACCGTATCGGATTGACAACGGCACCACATTATCCTTACCGAACCGCTCAATGGCAAGCGCCAGACATGTTGTACTATCCACGCCGCCGCTGAACAAAACAACGGCACGTTGTTTCTGAGCCATAAATTCTCCTTTCAGAACACGATTATAAGTCGATATCGAGTTCTACAGGACAGTGGTCGGAGCCGAAAATCTGTTGATGAATCTTCGCCTCTTTAATCTTGTCATCAAGGCGCTTGGATGTAATGAAGTAATCGATTCTCCATCCCGTATTCCGTTCACGCGCCTTGCCCATGTATGACCACCAGCTATATTCCTCAATCGCATCCGGATAGAGGTGGCGGAATGTGTCCGTAAAGCCGGCCTCCAGTAATTCCGTCATCTTTGCCCGTTCTTCATCGGAAAAGCCCGCATTTTTGCGATTTGTCTTCGGATTTTTAAGGTCGATTTCCTGATGCGCCACATTTAAATCGCCGCAGAGAATAACCGGTTTCTTCTTATCCAGTTCAAGCAAGTAATTGCGGAACGCATCTTCCCAGGTCATGCGGTAATCGAGACGCGCCAACTCACGCTGACTGTTCGGCGTGTAGCAACACACGAGATAAAAATTATCATATTCCGCGGTAATAACACGACCCTCCTGGTCATGTTCTTCAATACCGATACCGTTTGTCACGGAAAGCGGCTTGATACGCGTAAATACGGCGGTACCGCTATATCCCTTCTTCACCGCACTGTTCCAAAACTGTTCATAGCCGGGCAATTCCAGTTGAATCTGATCCGGTTGCAACTTCGTTTCCTGCAGGCAAAAAATATCCGCATCCAATGCGTTAAAGGATTCCATAAACCCCTTTGTTACAGCGGCACGCAGGCCGTTTACATTCCAAGAAATTAACTTCATTTAAACTCCTTTATTTTTATGCTTCTTCCCATGACGTGCTTCAGCACGGGCTTTTCGGGACTCTTCATTGGCACGCATGGCATTTTCCTTTTTTCTCCGATAATAATTAGCCAGCACGGATAGAAGAAAAATAATCATGACCGTTACATTAAATGCACCGGGCCCGAACGTATAGATATGATAGCATAAATAACCAAATGCGATAATCGACAATATGTGTTTTAAACTTTCCATCATACCTCCTAGGACTGTTGCAAGGTTTCGACGCCGGTATTGAGCGGAAATCCGTCATAGGTCACCCAGTCGCTGGAGCTGCCTACGTATAAAGCGGATTCGAGCCCGATTTCACTCATCGCCATCAAGGCATTACACGCGGTAACACCGGACCCGCAATACGTCACAAGCGGCCGACTTTGGTATAACTCGTTATAAAACTCGGCCTCCAAATCTTTTACAGATTTAGGACCGTCCGCTGTATAGCCGCTTTCATAAAAATGATTCACGGCACCCGGAATGTGCCCGGTCATACCGTCCATGGTGTCTATTTCAGAGCCGTCATACCGGTACGGCGCACGGGCATCGATGATGACATGATCACCGCTTTCACTGGCCTTGAGGACCTCATCGCGACTCATCACCATGTGAGTCTGCAATTCATAGTTGAATACTGACGGTTTATCCGGCAACGGTGTCGGTTCCTTCGTTAAAGTATGACCTTCCTTAATCCAGCGTTCAACGCCACCTGATAAGACGCGCACATCCTTGAGCCCCATGTACCGCAACGTCCACCACAAACGACCGGCCAGAAACAACCAGGAATCATAAATAACAACCTTCGATTCGCGTGTTATCCCGTATGATTCAAGAGTATGCGCCAACTGATCCATATCGGGCAACGGATGACGACCGCCGTGCTCGCCGAGCGGCCCTGTCAAATCCTTGTCCAAATCGACAGCATAAGCACCCTTGATGTGCCCCTGCTTATAATTTTGATACCCGCGAGCATCGAGAATAATGACTTCATCTAGACAACTTAACAATTCTTTAGGAGTGATAAAATTAGACATATGTACTCCTTTCTATAAACATATCGAAAATGTCAGATGCGATATAGTTTATTATATAACGAAGAAAGGTTGTAGACAATGAATATCAGCTTTCATAAGAAGTAATATTAATAAATTTCATGAATCTCTTATAATTCTGTGCCCTATACGTCTTTTTTACCCCCTTAACATATGATATAATGTAACTAATTACTCTTGTGTGTGTAATTAGACTAGGTATCTAGAAGGGTTTGTGTAGTTGTAAGGAGCGTACACAGTTGAAAAAAGGTTACATCAAACTAATTGCAGCCGTTGTACTCGGCATTGCTATTATTGGTGGCGGAATCTACGGGGTATATACCCTCTTATCATCCAATACAGCGACAATTTTATATCGCTCTACCGTAGAGGACAAAATCAACGCGCTTCGACCTTATATCAATGCATTGGATGCGTATAATTCTTACAGCGTGGCCTACGAGAGCCAATTACAACCAACCCTTGAAGAACTTCGTAACGGTACACACAACACAACGATTACCTTACCGAAATATAAGGACTTAAAACAAGCTTTAGAGGAAGCAAAGCAGGAAAGTCCTACCGCCTATGAGGATGTAAATCAGGCAACAAATGACGTGCTTGCCCTTTTAGATCAAATCATTCCGATTGCGGATCAACTACAAGCCTATTACGTAGCAAGAACCTATGAAAAAGATAATTACAAGGGCAGCGATGATTTAGCCGCTCAATACGTCCCGTTGGCGGAACAGTTCAATGCCGCTTACAATGCATTGGATCTCGCTCTAGATAATCGTAACAATCAACTCTACAAGGAACGCATGGGTGAGTTCCAAGAGGAAAAACGGGAAAATGCGGTAAACTTTATCGAACTCAACCTTATCACAGCACAGACAATTAACCTTATCGACCCGGACGGCAACACCGACACGCAAAAGGTCGAATCCAACTTACAACAGATTACACAACGCATCAATAAATTACAACCAGGCTCCACGCCAAGCACACAGGCCGCTGTAAAAGCATATCAGGATTCCACAAAGGAATTCGTTGCAGAGGCGCGGAACTACATCATTATCAATTCATCTTACGGCGAAGCATATACCCAGTTGTTTATAAAATATAACAAGATGGTGAGCAAAGCCAACTCCGTTAATATGAATGATCTTGATATAACCGAAAAAAACAAGAAATGAAGAATAAGCCGAGTCCGATTACTGTCGGAGTCGGCATTATTAATTTAAATGCTAAAACAGGAAAATAAACCTCCTAAGGTAAGCCTCAGGAGGTTTATTTTATATTCCAACCTATTCAAAAAGGGATTATAGGACAACTGTTTTCAGCTTATTTCCGCTTCAAATCCTTCGTAATAATATAATATTCCGCAGGAGAAATAGCGATGCCGTCAATCTTACTATTCCCTACCACATTGATATTCGGATAAGCCAAGAAAAGGGCTACGCTATTGTCGAGCATCAATTGTTGTGCATTAATAACGGCATTACGGCGTACCGTCTGATCATCGGAGCTTTCAGCAAGTGCTAAGAGTTCATCAAATCGTGCATTGGAAAATTCCGTACCGTTATTTTCACTACCGGTCCCCCAATATTGTTTCAGGAACCATACGGGCTGCCCCGTATTAGATGTGACTATGCTGGATAAAATCATGTCATAATCGCCGGACTGCGCAATCGAATCCACCACGGTATAATCCATGATTTTGATTTGCACATCAATACCTATTTTCTTGTAATCCGCCTGCAACGCCTCCGCATATAGCGGCAATTCAGGACGGGATGCATAGGTATAAAGCGTCAATACGAGGTTCTCCCCATCTTTATCGACGATGCCGTCCCCATTCGTATCGCGGTACCCGTCGCGAGCCAGTAATTCCTTCGCACGTTCCACATTATATGCATTCGGATCGCGCAACTGATTAAATCCATAATCCACCGATGGCGGCAACGGTGCTTTACCCGGTGTGAAAGTCCCCTTCATAAGGGTTTTCGCATATTCCTCACGAGGGGCCGCGCTGATAAGAGCGCTACGAAAATCGGCACTCTTCAACGGCCCTTTTTGGCTCATACGCACCATCAGATCTCGCAATGATGCGGTTTCATAGACCGTAAAATTCTTGTCATTCTTAAAGGTTTCGTATTCGCCGGGACCGATATTGACGGCCATGTCCACATCACCGGACTGTAACGCCATCGCGCGCGTGTTCGCATCGTTGATGGCAGGGACCTCTACCTTGCTGAATCCGGCTTTGCCGTCCCAGTAATTTTCATTGCGTTTAAGCACAGCCCGTTCCTTCGTAAACGATTCCACTTCATACGGACCTGTCGCTATAGGACCGTCCTTGCTGATATCACGCCCCTGTTCCTCTGCGGTCACGTCGATAATGAGAAATAGAGGATCACCTAACAAATTCGGCAAATTATAATACGGCTTGTCCGTCTTAATCGTGAGCTCCTGACCTTTTGCAGTTATCTCCGTGTAATTGAAGAACGTTTTAGCGCGATTACTCTTTTTGAAAGTTCGCTCCAGCGATGCTTTCACCGCCTCAGCCGTCAAGCGATTGCCGTTTGAGAATTTCACCTTGTCATTGATGGTGAAAGTCCAGGTCAGTTTATCATCCCCCTGTTTCCAGGATGTTGCAAGCCACGGTTTCACCTGCATGGAGTCATCAAACTTAACGAGTGTTTCACCGATACCGTAACGCACCACCACCCAGCTGAAATAATCCGCCGTCGGCTCTAATGTGCTGGCAAAACCGATAGTGCCCACCTTAAGGACATCATCGGAACCCGATTCCGACTGATTCATACAGCCCGTGATACCAAACACCATGATACCCAATGCGGCACCTATTAATAAAGCCTTGCTAAATCCTTTCATCTACACACCTTCCTTTCACACAAATCTATGTATATAATTTCATATGAACATACATCTATATACCCATACGGGTATATTAAATCTATTTAAATATACTATATTCCGAGTATTTACACAATGTAAATTTATGAATATTTGTACAAAAAAGCCCCCTGAAAGGGGGCTTTCACCATATTCTTATTCTGCTACGCTATCCATCGTCAACGGTTTATGGTCCTGTCCGATTTCAAAAATAGAACTCAATAACACCTTTGTATATGGATGTTTTGCATCAGCCAGATGGAACGCATCCAGTTCCTCCACGATAGCACCTTTATACATGACTACGACCTTGTGGCACATAGTACGGATGAATGCAATATCATGGGCGATAAATAGATATGTCAGATTTTTCTTTTTCTGCAATCTCGCTAACAGATATGCGATGGAATCCTGTACGGATACGTCAAGAGCGCTTGTCGCTTCATCGAGAACGAGAATTTCCGGCTCCAATACGATAGCGCGAGCAATCGCTACGCGTTGGCGCTGACCGCCGGACATTTCATGAGGATAGCGATGCATAAACTCACGCGGTAAATCTACCATTTCCAGGTAATCACCGGCAATTCGTTCCTCTTGACCCTTTTCGAGCAAGCCGAAATTATATAGAGGCTCCAGTATGATGTCCTTTACTTTCATGCGCGGATTAAACGCTGCTGACGGATCCTGAAACACCATTTGAATCTTTTGACGATATTGTTTCGTCTGTTCCCGATTCATATGCTGGATTTCAACACCGTCCACATAAATTTCGCCTTCCGTAATAGGAAGCATCTTCATAATCATGCGCACCAGCGTAGTTTTACCGGAACCGGATTCCCCTACAATGCCCAGGGACCGGCCTTTCTCAAGCGTGATATTGATATCTTTACACGCCTCGAGTTCACCGCCGGTCGGCAAAGGGAAGCGCTTGCATACATGTTTTAGTTCTATTGCGTAATCAGTCAATGTAACGGCCTCCTCCCAATGTCGGTACCGCATCCTTCAACTGTTTCGTGTATGCATTGGATGGGTTTTCCAAGATATCCTGTGGCGTTCCCGCATCGACGACACGGCCTTTTTTCATAACGAGGATATAATCAGACATATACGCGGCCACACCGAGGTTATGCGTTACCATGACGATTGCCGAATTATGTTCCTTTGAAAGCTCGAGCATTTGCATTACCACCTGAGATTGCGTTGTCACATCAAGCGCCGATGTAGGTTCATCGCCGATGAGAAGTGCCGGGTCTAACGCAAGCGCCATAGCGATTCCCACGCGTTGACGTTGACCGCCGGATAATTCATGAGGGTATCGTTTCAACATATCCGCCCCGTCAGGCAGGGATACGGACGCTAACAACTCAATAGCACGTCGGTCGCATTCATCATCAGTAATGTCTATATGCGCTTTAAACAGTTCACAAAACTGCTTTCCAATACGCACGATAGGGTCCAATGCACTACCGCTGTCCTGAAATATCATGGCCATATCTTTACCGCGTATAGACCGCCATTCTGATTTGGATAGTGTGCGAAGATCATGACCGTTAAACACCATGGTTCCGTCCGTCACTTCTCCGCCTACCGGCAACAATCCCATTAGGGCCCGGATTACGGTAGTCTTACCGGATCCGGATTCCCCTACGATGGTTAATACCTTGCCGCGTTCCAAGGTAAAGTTTACATCCATAACAGCAGGCACACCTTGATACGCGATGCTAAGGTTTTTTACAGTAAGTACGTTTTCCGCCATTACAGCTCCTCATTATTTCGTAATTTTATTTGTAATCCAGTAGTAATCACTTGGGTACATAACAGCACCTTTCAAGTAAGAACCGGTTACGATATTAGTTTTAGGATAACCCAAGAACAATGCTGCGCCGTCATTCATCAACAATTGTTGGATTTTAATAGCATAATCACGACGTTTAGCAGGATCAAATTCGGTTTCTGCCGCATCTAACAATTGGTCAACCTCTGGATTGGAATAACCGGACCCATTTTGAGGGTTGGAACCATTGATATTGGAGTGCCAGTAATTCGCCAAGAACCAGATCGGGTCGCCCGTATTCGCCGTTACGATATTGGAAATAAGCATATCATAGTCGCCATCCTGACCCATTTTATCGATCAAGTTATAGTCAACAGTCTTGATTTTCATATCGATACCCACTTTTTTGAGGTCCGCTTGTACAGCTTCCGCATAAAGTGGCAACTCAGCACGAGAGTTATATACAACGAAGTTGAATGTCAACGGTTTACCGTCTTTGTCAAGAACACCGTCACCGTCAGTATCTTTCCAGCCGTCTTCCGATAATAATTGTTTTGCCCGTTCCACATTATACGCATTAGGGTCTTTCAAGTCATTGAAGCCATAATCCATGGATGGTGGAATTGGAGCGGAACCGGGAATGAATGTACCTTTTAACAATACATCCGCATAGTTTTTGCGGTCCGTTGCGGAAATAACCGCAGCACGAACCTTGTCATCGCCAAGGATGCCACGTTGATTGATACGCGCCAATACTACGCGAAGAGATGCGATTTCATCCACCTTAAACTTGTCGTTGCCTTGGAACAAACCGATTTCGCCAGGTCCGATGTTAACAGCCATGTCCACATCACCGGACTGCAAACTCATAGCGCGCGTATTCGGATCATCGATGGAAGGGATTTCTACAGTCTTGAACGGTACTTCACCATCCCAGTAATTTTCGTTTGCCACCATTTCAGCGCGTTCCTTCGTGAAAGATTTCACTACGTATGGACCTGTACCGATCGGTCCTTCTTTAGCAAAGTTACGGCCGTCTTTTTCAGACTGCACATCGACGATTAGGAACAACGGATCCGCTAAAAGACCAGGCATGTTAGGGTATTCCTTATCCGTCTTGATGATCAATTGTTGACCGTTCGCTTCGATGGAATCATATTTGAAGAACGTTTTGGCGCGATTGGATTTTTCAAAAGCGCGTTCAATGGATGCTTTTACAGCGGCCGCATCAACCTTTTTGCCGTTAGAGAATTTTACCTTGTCATTGATTGTGAAAGTCCAGGTTTTCTTATCATCAGATACTTCCCATTTAGAGGCGATCCATGGCTGCGGCTTCATTTGTTCGTCAAATTTCGTCAACGTTTCGCCCACACCGTAACGCATAACAACCCATGCGAAGAAGTTTTCAGTCGGTTCCAATGTAGATGCAAAATTTGTTACGGCTACTTTCAACGTATCCTTATTCTCGGCACCTTTGTTATCAGCACCGCAACCGGCAATGAAGGAACCCATCATCACAATGCTAAGACCTGCTATGAGGGCCTTTTTCCAAGATTTTTTCATGTAAATCTCCTTGTACAATTACAACATATATAATATCACCATGCCACGCTATGGGTGGCATTAATGGTAAAACCACATTACAGTCCGTCCGCCACAGGACGGTTCTTTCACAGAATATATTTCGAATTTTTTCCTGAATATACCTTGAGCTAAATTTTATCCCTGATTCTTAGGATCCACTACATCACGCAGCGAGTCGGACCAGAGATTGAAAATAGCTACGACGAGCAAAATGGACATCCCCGGAAATGCCATAAGCCATGGGCTCGTCTGTAAATATTGACGCCCTTCATTGAGCATAAGGCCCCATTCCGGAGTCGGCGGCTGCGCACCGAAACCGAGGAAAGATAAGCCCGCAACCTCAATCATGATAGCCCCGATGTCGAGAGCACCGGTCGTTACGACGAGAGGTAAAATGTTCGGAATAATATGACGTCTGAGAATGGTTCCCGTAGAAGCCCCCATCATAACCGCCGCCGTTACATATTCCTCGCCGCGTACTTTCAGCGTAAGGGAACGCACGATACGCGCATATTTCGCCCAGCCTACGACAGACAAAGCGAGAATGGTGTTTACAATACTACCGCCCAAAATACCGGCGATAGCAATCGCCAATACAACGCCCGGGAAGGATAACATAATATCCGCCATACGCATGAGGACGATTTCAATTTTCCCGCCGAAATAACCTGCCACCGCACCGATAACGGTACCGATTGTCACCATGATAACGACGATAGACACGCCCATGAAGAGGGACAACTGCGTACCGTAAATGATACGGGATAATACGTCGCGGCCCAGCTTATCCGTGCCGAACCAGTGCTGTGCGCTCGGCGCCTGCAGAGCCTGACTCATATTCGATGTGAAAGCATCGCCCGGTGCAAGCCATGGTGCAAAGATAGCGATGAACACGACGATGAGCATCAACATACTGTAGAAAGAGAACAATTTATGTTTTTGAATAAATTCTGCCATCATGTTCTCTCCCGTTTTAATCTAGGGTCCAACAGGATATACGATGCATCTACTAAAGCGTTAATGCACATATACGCTAATGCAACCCACAACACAAAGCCTTCAATCAGCGGATAATCACGCATGGTGATGGCATAAATCGCCATATTCCCGAGGCCAGGCCAGGAGAATACCATTTCCACTACGGCTACACCGCCTAAAAGCCATCCGATAAGTACGCCCAAGATAGTAATCAATGGAAGTAATGCATTCGGCAAAATATGGCCGAATAAGATTTTCACTTCGCTGACACCACGAGCGCGAGCACCGATGACGTAATCCTTCTGCATTTCCTCCAGGATGACAAGACGTACTTGCCTCATGTACTTGGAACCTACCACCACGGCCAATGTAATCGCCGGGAGAATGACCCCCGTTGCCGTTACACGGGATGATGCGATCGGAACCAGACCTAACTTAAGACCGAAAATGTAGATTAACACTAATCCCAACCAGAATGTCGGCATAGAGATACCTACAAAGGAAGCAAATCTGAGCAGATAGTCTATCCATTTATTCCGATTAAGAGCGCTCACAATTCCTGCCGGCAATGCATACAGCAATGTAAATACTAAGGCTGTTCCCGCGAGGGCTACCGTTCCCGGCAAAGCCTCAAGCATACGGTCCACCACCGGTTTTTTCGAGGAATAACTCATCCCCAAATCGCCGTGCGCCGCATTGACAACCCAGTTCGCATACTGCACCAGAAACGGCTTATCGAGCCCCAACTGTGCTCGCGTTTCATCAATCGTTTCCTGAGATACAATCGTATCCGCCGTTTCCAATAACATCGTTACCGGATCACCGGGGGCTAAATAGGTTAGACAAAATGTCAAAAATGTAATGCCAAACAGGGTCACAATAAACTGACCGATCTGCTTGGCAATGCGTTTGCCCATAGGCACCTCCTAAACTCTCTAAAACCCTAAATACCAGAGATACATGAATAACCCTATAAGTGACACTCCAAGCTGCTGCATTCCAATATCTCCTATCTCCATAATTTTATTGCTTTGCAATATGGAGGCCTCTACACAGTTGAGCTATACCCGGAAATATGCACAAAAAAAGGCTAGCCAGCCTGACTAACCTAAACAGGAAATACCATATACAATATACCGTTCCTTTAGAGCAGGCTTTCTGACTTATGATTCATCGCAACATCTCGGCCTTCCCAGTTCCCCAGTGACCCTATAATGAAACCTTGCTCCTCATTACAGCTATTTGCATAGTATGGGATTCACACCCATTTTCCTCTTTTACGCTCGGTATACACCGACACTCATTAGTTTATTCATTTTTATCGATTATAAATATACTATATTTATACTTAGTTTACAATACACATACCCCCTATGGGTACAAAGCACACATCAAGACACAAAAAAGAGGCCGTTACAGTAGTAACAGCCGCTAAAAGACGAGAGTTTAATCGATACTTTGTTGTAAACCGACCTGGCGGCGATGTAGCCATGCTTTACGAACCATATACGTTACAAAGCCGATGCCGATAGCAATAGCGCTGCCCATCATCGCATCCACGCCACATGCGTAGATCGCATACAAGCAGTATGCTACGCCAAACATCGCAACCGGTGCGAATCTTTTAACTTTCACCTCTGCAGCACCCTCCTGTCGCATCATAGTCGTTACGGCTAAGATACACAATACATAAGGGAACACATTAGTTACAACGGCCAAGTTTACAAGATTTTCAAATTGCTGACGAAGAGAGTCATCTGCCGTAAATAATGTAATCGCCGTTTCAATAGCCAACAAGATAAAGACGCCACGCACAGGAGCATCCTTGCTGTTCACGCGAGCGAACACCTTAGGGAAATAGCCGTGCTCTGCGCAGCTTTTAAAAACACGAGACAAGGTGAACTGCCAGCACAATAATGCACCGAAGCAGGAAATCACCATAGCCGCCATTACGATGTCAGCCACCGTATCATTGAACATGTATACGAAGGTCAACCCGAATGGTGCATTCGAATTTAAGAGATCAACGTTAGGCACGATACCGGCCATCACGTTAGTGGACAAGATGTAAATCACCGCCACTGCTAATGTGCCCGCTACAGTCGCAATAGGCACGTTTTTCTTTGGATTCTCTACAGCATCAGCATTCGCTGCAGCAGATTCAAATCCTAGGAAGCCCCACAATGTTAATGCAATGGATTGTTTGATTGCATCAAAGAACGGCAAGTCGTTTGGATTCCATGCCGCCATGTACGTGTCAGGGTTGAACCAGAACCAACCGAGGGTTCCGATTACAAGGACCGGGACGATAGCGCCCCAAATAGTAAGGTTGCTTAATTGACCTGTGAAGCGATTGCCGCGGAAATTCAAAATCGCCGCGAACCAGAGCAATACGATTGCCGCCTCACTCATCTGAATGGCATTAAGATCAACCCCAAAGAAAACTGCGCCATAACCGACTGCAGATACTGCAATGGCTATATTAGCAATGATAAGCGATATGCTGTAAGCATAATTCGCCATAAAATGTCCAGTTTTACCGAAGCGGTATTCTGCATAACCGCCCACGCCGCCACGTTTTGTGGAGAACATACCCGCTTGAGCAAAAATATACGCCAGTACCAGCGCACCCACAGCTGTCACGAGCCAAGATAAAACTGAAATAGTACCAACTTGAGCCAAATTAGTCGGTAACATAATGATCCCAGCTCCTAGCATATTGGCTGCTACCATTGTGGTTAGCTGGAATACAGACATTTTTTTAGCGGTGGTTTTCATGTATCAATCCCCTTTCATTAAGGTGAATTTTTTCTCGTCCATAATTCACTTGTACTATATATACCGCTAAGTAAATCCAGTTCGTGCTGTGATGGGCTTGAATGTGGATTTACCGTTTTTATTCTTAATACGACTCCAATAATATCACCTATGAGTTCAAAATGAAAGTACTTTATTGACGGACATGTCATATTACACGAATTGAATAAATCATATATAATTTAACATATAAAACGAACTGAATTTATTTTAACGATGACAATATATATTTTTACCCTATTTTATCCTGTGTCTATATGTGATTTTTCCTATCTATGACGGTTATAGTATCGTGGTACAAGACTATTATTTTCTACCGTCCACTGTATGCGAACACAAAATCACACCATTTTTATAGTACATTCTCACTTACAATACATAACAGTTTCAGCAAACAAAAAGCCGATATAAACATAAGTCTATATCGATTCCCTTAACGGCAAATCAACGGTTATGTATATATCGGCTTTATAAATTTTTCAGCTATACTGATGAATTATTTTATTCCTGTACGGATTCAACAATGGCCTTCCAGTCGGCTATTTGTTTTTCTTCTGCCGCGATAACGGCTTTACCGTTATTCCGTTGTCGTTCCACGCATTCCGGTGCGGTTCCGGAGTAGTTGTTACGTCCCTCTACACAGGCTTCAATGGAGATGGCATCAAGAATATCCGCATCAAAGTGATGAGAGATGGCTTTGAAATCCTCTACGGATAAATCGAGGAGTACACAGCCTTTTTCGATGCAATGATGTACGGCATTGCCCACGATTTCGTGAGCTTCACGGAACGGAACCCCTTTTTTCGCAAGATAATCCGCCATATCCGTCGCATTCGAAAAATCGTCATCCAGGACGGCTTTCATATGAGCACCGTTTACCTTCATACCCCGAATCATAGCCGCATTGATGGATAATGCAAAGTGAACCGTATCAATGGCATCAAAAATCCCCTCTTTATCCTCCTGCATATCCTTGTTATACGTCAAGGGCAAACCTTTGAGTGTCGTTAGCAGCCCCAACAGATGTCCATAGGTACGACCTGTTTTGCCGCGCACCAGTTCACATACGTCGGGATTTTTCTTTTGCGGCATGATACTGGAGCCCGTGCAGTGCGCATCGTCCAGTTCAATAAAATTAAACTCATTGGTGGACCACAAAATCAGTTCCTCGCTGAGACGGCTCAAGTGCATCATCACAAGAGACGCAAAGGCAAGGAATTCGACTACGTAATCACGGTCGGATACGGCATCCATACTGTTCTCATAAATACGAGAGAATCCTAACAGCTCCTGTGTATACGTCTGATCAATGCCGTATGTGCTGCCCGCTAATGCACCCGCCCCGAGAGGCATGATGTCGGCATGCTTAAAGACCGTCAGCAAACGGTCAAAATCGCGTTCCAACATGGAAAAATACGCCATCATGTGATGTCCGAACAACACCGGTTGCGCCCGTTGCAAATGAGTATACCCCGGCATGATTACGTCTCTGTATTTCTCCGCCGTTTCGATGAGCGCCTTTTGCATATCCACGATGAGTTCGCCCATTTCCACAACGGCCTTGCGCACGTACATATGCAAATCCACCGCACATTGATCATTACGACTACGCCCCGTATGCAAACGACCGCCCGCTTCACCGATATCGTCGGTGAGGCGCTTTTCAATATTCATATGAATATCTTCAAGGGCGACGGAAAACGGAAACTCACCCGTGTCGATTTGCCCCTTTATCTTCGTTAAGCCCGCCACAATTGCATCCCGATCCGCGTCGGAGATAATATGTTGTTTAGCCAGCATTTTCGCATGTGCCTTACTGCCGGCAATATCTTCGGCGTACATTCGAGCGTCAAAAGCGATAGAGGATGTAAAATCCTCTACCGCTTTATCCGTGCCCTTTGTGAAACGCCCGCCCCACAATTTAGCCATTATAAACCTGCCTTTTCTTTCATCAACGCATTAATTTTAAGAGGTAAACCGAACAAGTTGATGAATCCGGCCGCATCAGCCTGATCGTATACATCATCCTCTTCGAATGTTACGAAATCTTCGCTGTACAAGGAATATGGAGAGGTGCTGCCTGCAGAAATGATATTGCCTTTGTACAATTTGAGTTTCACATCGCCCGTTACCGTCTTCTGCGTTTCGTCCACAAATGCCTGCAACGCGTTCATCAACGGCGCAAACCACATGCCGTCGTACACGAGTTCCGCATACTTGTTCGCAATGAGTTCTTTATAGTGATACGTCGCTCTGTCGAGGCAAAGGTATTCCAATTCTCTGTGCGCATACATGATGATAGATCCGCCCGGATTTTCATAAACGCCACGGGATTTCATGCCTACCAATCGGTTTTCCACGATATCTACGACGCCGACGCCATAATGAGCGCCGATTTCATTGAGTTTTTCCAACAATTGCAACGGGGTGCCTTTTTCACCGTCTACGGCTACCGGTACGCCTTCTTTGAAAGTAACCGTCACAAAATCGGCTTCATCAGGGGCCTGTTCCGGAGTATGTGTCACCAAATACACATCATCTTTAGGAGCATTTGCGGGATTTTCAAGATCGCCGCCTTCATGAGATAAATGCCATACGTTTTGGTCCATCGAATACGGATGCGTTTTAGTGGCCACTACAGGAATGTTATGCTTCGCCGCATATTCCATGCAGTCCGTACGGGATTTCAAATCCCATTCCCGCCATGGCGCGATAATTTTTAAGTTCGGTGCAAGGGCTTTGATAGCCAATTCAAACCGCACCTGATCGTTACCTTTACCGGTCGCACCGTGAGCAACCGCATCGGCACCTTCTTTAGTGGCGATATTAACCAGAATTTTACCGATCAAAGGTCTCGCAAAGGATGTTCCGAGCAAATATTTACCTTCGTACACGGCACCGGCTTTCACAGTAGGCCATACATATTCTTTAACGAATTCCTCCTTCGCATCGACGATATACGCCTTGGACGCGCCGGACGCGATAGCCTTTTTCTCAACAGCATCGAAATCCTCAGGCTGCCCCAAATCAACGCACACGGCGATGACCTCGCAACCGTAATTTTCCTTGAGCCAAGGAATGATAACAGATGTGTCCAACCCACCAGAATACGCGAGTACTACTTTGTTTGCTTTGCCCATGATAACACCTCATAAACCCATTATATATTTCTATAATATACGTGATACACTATCAGACAACTGTGAAAGCCCCGTGGCTTTACAGCCGTTGAAAGCATTTCACCAATCTGACAAAACATAGTATACACTCGTATATTTATAAATGCAAGTATTATTTTTATGCAATTATGTAATATAATTCGGTTTGTATGCATTTCCCAAATCAAGCTTCAAGAATATGAATACTTATCACATACCTATAGATTAGCGACTAATCGTAAATTTATTTCAAAAGCCCTTGTCAGAAAACTCTAATACTACTTCATCAGGAGTATCTTCTTTAATAGATAAATAATATAACTGTCCATCAATCTCCTTTTGATAATAATTCCCCGACAACTCCCATCCATTCTTAGATATAAATTTTTTAATATCATTAGAATCGTCTACATCCATAAACTTAACTACAAAATGTGGAGAAAGCGTACTTATATCAAAAATAAAAGGTGTAATTGAATCAACTTTAAGATCAACTTCATTCGTAAGAGTTCTTAATTCAGCCCAAAATATTTCTTGCGAAGCAGAGTATTGAGTTTTCAGCTGGTTATCAACTTTATATAACACACACAATACGTTAATCCTTCTGATTCACTAAAATCAACGTCTACTTCATTCCTACTCATCTCGCTAATAGTATATACATCAGAATCACTGTAAAGTGACTACCATCATAGTCAAGAAATCGTCCTGCAAATTTAATATCAAATTTACTTAAACATTATTTTTAAAATATATCCCATGAGTATTAGATATATTAAAAGCATAATAATCAGCATATTCATCAACTTATATTTAGGACTCGATTTTTCTTGATATAAACCTATTACTAAAATCAGTGTATATACTCCGCCCCATAATATAGTAGTACGAATAAACTGAACATCATTATTAAATATTACATAAGAAGCTACTATCGGTAATAAAGCAAGTAATGCTAGCTGATTTAAAACTTTAACTAACTTTGGAAACCGTCTAAACTTCTTAATCGTTTCCCATTTTTCATCTGTTAAAGTTTGGGCTATCTCAATTCTATAAATAATACTCCCTGCCCATGCAATAGTAATCAGGAAAATTATTCTTAAAATATCAATCTTGTACATTCTTCCACCGTTTATATTCTTCTTTCATTTTAACCTTTTCATTTTCTACATAAAAAGAATAACCTACATTGGCAAATAATGAAATTGCCCCTATAACAACCCCTGGAACCCCTCCAACAGCAGAACCGCCAATAGTAGCCCCTGTTCCAGCTGCTGATAAAGCCAGTCCGCTCTCATCTAAACTATCTGCTTCTTCAATAAGATCAGGTCGACCTTCAAAATCGATTCTATTTTGATTCATATTAATACCTGTAAATGCAGCATCACCAGCAAGCCCTCCAACCTCCATAGCTACAGCTTTAGTCGCACTTTTCGCCAGCGGTTTTACTAAGCTTTTGACCCGTTCTTTTGAAACAACTTTATCAACCATCTCCATTCCTTCATGATGCAAGACCCTGCCAATAAAAAGACTGCTTGCCACCCCTCCACCTACAGCAATACCTCTGTTAATAGACTCAGTTGAAACATCCGTAGGATTATTAATTTCATTCATAGCAACATTATACACTTGTGTCGCTTCAGTTTCTCCTCCAGGAACTTGTTCTGCAACAGACGGAGTATAAGGGGTAGCATAATTTTCCTCATTTCCAGGTTCAGAATTTGCCATAGCGGTCTGCACAGTTTCAGCAATTTCATTAGAATATGCCTCTTGTTGAGCATATGCCTCATCAACTTGCTCTTGACTATATCCACCAATACCACCTAGGATATTGGCGCGATCTTGGAGTGTCAATGGCTCTTCATCCGGTTTATCAGGGAACTGATAACTTGGCCCATCTCCTTTAGGTTCAAATAATCTACGCTTAAATACCTGCAATGTATTATCTATTGACTCAGGAAGTTCAAAGCCTTCATTATATTTTGCCCCCATTCGAGCCACATAAGCACCCGACTGCCCGTTTTTTCCAAAACTCTTATTAACAACATAACCAAATACACCTGCTATTTGTTGTAAACGCTCCGAATTTACATACTTCTTACCGTCAGGTCCAGTTATTGTGCCCGCCCATTTTTCAAATTGAGGCATCATAGCTTCTGTTAAACCGCCTGCATAAGCTCCATCAGAAAATTTATTTCCGCCTAATTTAGCAGCTGTACCGGCAAAAAATGCATGTAATGCTACCTTACGAGGGTCCCCCTCTTTCCACCCCTCATGTTTTGCAATTTGATGAATAGCTTCATTAGCATTTATACTAAATAAATTCGCCAATTCTTGTTTTTCTTCAATAGATTTACGATCAAAAATTGCTTCTAATGTATTAAGTGAATGTTCAATATCCGTATTTACTGTTTTTACATCGATAATACGTCCGTTCTCTTTAATTATACCTTCACTGATAGCACTTTTGGTAGTAGATGTAGCCTTATCATGTGCACCAATACCACCAGTTGGTGTTGTACCAAGATGTTTATAGATTTTATCTAACTCTTTTTTACTTTTGGATTTAATATTTCCAAAATTGTTATATTGTACACCATTTTCTCGAACAGTATATTCAGCCTCATTTTGAAGGTCTTCCATGGTAAGACGTCTGGTAGCTAAAGTATTCTGATTTTTCGGTGCTTTACTAGAAACAACCGCACCTTTAAGTTTTGTCTCATTTCCGTCCTTAACAGTATAACCATCCGCACCGGCATATATACCTGCTTGTTCTGTTACACTACGCCATTTACTGTCCATTCGACCTACACTGGCACCAATACTACCTGATGTATCTTTAAACTTAGGCGAACTGGATACCGAGAATCCGCCGGATTTACTATGTTCCTTAAAGTTATCAACAGCTTGCAAACTTTCAATTTGAAGATTATTCCCCGTGTCTACAGTAACACCTTTACCACTTACTGTAGAACCGATAATATTTGTATCTCGTTTTGCCTTTAATTGAGCTAACTCAGTAGCACGAATTGATGTCGGTTTATACGAAATCTGTTCTGTTACACCATTTTGTTTCGCTAAATTACCACTTGCTTCAAATCCAAGCAAACTGCCGGAAGTTAAACTGAAATTAGCACCTACACTCCAGCCGCTTTGTTTATAGTCATCATGAGCATGTAATGCATCTTGTCCGGCAGTCAAATTTACATCGCTCGCAGAATCAATTACAATCTTCTTGGCTAGTACATCTTGTCCAGTTAAGTTTACCCCTGATTTGGATGCATCAGTAGCCCTAACTTTCACATCAGAATTACTGATAATTGTGCCACCTTTATATTCAGATGTATCAACAGACTGATTTTGATGACGTGAAGTACTACCAAGTGATACAGATAAATTCACCGCATTATCAATATTCTTTTGATCTCGTAAAGAATGGCCTTTAGTATCCTTTAATACCGCCCCTTCATCATTTCGCAATTTAGCTCCTTTAACAGCCTCATCAACGGCATAATAACCATCTTGTAACTGCTTACGAGCCTCATTTAATTCTAATGCAGCCAATCGTTTATCATCACGAGAACCCGCTCGTTTAATCGTTCGAGTCGCAGTTGTTACTGCATCAATAGCGGCACCGCCGAGAGATACGGTGAGACCGGACTTTTTATAACTTTCATTATGACTCATATGACTCGCATCATGATTCCCATCAAGAATAACTTCATCACCGGTCAATTGTGTACCATCTTTGCTAAGTATATTACCACTCGTAATATGTAATTGACGGTTTGACTGTACATCAACTGTTCCTTCAGGGCTAGCAATAGTATTATAAGCCGTCACTTCCTCACGGTTTGAATCATCTGTATTTAATTTTTCTGTACCGATAGAGAACCCGATACCAGCCCCTCCTAATAAACCTGATTTCTTATGATGGTAGCTGCTGGTAGACTCTATAACATGCTTATCTACTCCTAATGCTACGCTATCATTAGCCTGTAATGATACGCTGTTCTTGCCGATAACAGTAACTGATTTACCTGTCAATGCTTTATTAGCTTTTATATCAACATCTTTACCGCTCACAACAGCCCCCGTTACGGCAGTCACTTGCGTCACCCCGGTTGCATCCGTACGTTCCCGTTTAACTAGACTTTTCTTCTTGTCCTTATACACATGATTGGCAGTGCTTGTGGCCGATGCGGTATCCAGTTTTACATTCTGACCTTCCACCTGTGCCTTATCAGCGGCCAAAATTTCACTACCACTAAGTGCTACATCAGCTTTAGCGGCCACAGTCACATTGTTACCTTCCACACTACTGCCTACAGAGGTTGCTTCAGTCACTACATCATGTGTTTCTGTAGTCTGAGAATGACCGCCACCGGATTTACCTTTGTCATAGCGATGTTCCTCTAATTCATGATTCTCTGTCATAGCTTTCATCGTGACCTGGCGTCCCGCTGCCACAGTAGCATCCTTACCCGACGTCACCGTACCGGCCTGCATAGCGACATCACGACCGACCGTTACCACAGCATCGCCTTTCGCCGCAATTTGACCTTGATCTACAGCGGTTACCGTTTCACGGCGGCTATTGGCACTGTTCCATACAACTTTACTATTGCCGGCTTCGTACTTAACGCCGTTATTGATAACATCACGATCTGCTGCTACGACAAGTTTTCCTGTTTCATCGGTTTGCTTAATCGTACCGCCCTCATTTATCACATCATGCTTAGCATACACAGTTGTACGGTCACGGCCTTCTATCGTGCCTTGTGTATTACGAACATCGGTATCCGCCACCACTGTCGTTGTACGACCTTTAATCAGTCCATTATCATTATGAATCGTATTACCATGTACAGTTATCGCATCATCCGCCACTATACTGCCGCCGTTATGCATCGTGCCCACTTGCAAATTAATTGATTGAGCCTGCATATTCGCGGCCCCCTCGACACGTTGTGTGGTCGGCGCCAAATATAACGTCGGTACGAGTAAAGTTTCCGTCTTACCGTTCGGCAATACTACCGGTTGACTGACAAGCATTACCACATCTTCCGTCAATTGCTGTTGCTCCGCCTCAGTTAATCCTTGTCCGAGCATCATCGATTTAGACTTCATCACGGTAAGGCCTGCATCCATTAATTTACGGTACTGCTCTTCTTCTGTAAGCCCTGCCTGCAGTCTACTTTTACCTGTTTGACGTAAAATAGCCTGCATCACCAATTGCTGTTCATAGTAACCATCCCCTAATCGTTTTTGTGTACGCATAGGGTTAAGTTGTAACCGATTGATGACATAATCAGAGGATAAGAAGGTTCTTCGATTGGTAAAATTCGGATCCGTTTCCATCGCATACGTTGTATTCGGATTGGTAGATAACTGACTCATCATCGCCAATACCGACGTATCCACCGTAGCCCCGGTTGTACTATCAGCTACATGACTGCCATAGACAGTTAACGGTATATCTATCGGCTGCACCACATCATTATGATACTCCGCCTCACGAACATTTGTAGAATCCCATCCGGTATGTTTATGGCGACTATACCCTGTAGCCGTACCATTTTCACTAATATATTCATGCCCCTTCGGATTGCGGGCTTCATAGTGACCGATATTACCGACCAGAGTGCCCGCTGCACTGATTTGGCTGGCATCATTATGCACAACATCCGCTTCAATCTGTAAGTTACCGCCGGAGAGGATGCGCCCCGGTTTGGAGCTATCCACCACGTCTTTTACCCGCGTACGGTCATATTCATATTTCGTCCAGCGATCATGATGCTGTCCATTAATAGACAGTTGTAAATTTTCAGAAGAGTGAACTACGACCTTATCTTTCGGAATCGGATCATCATGACCATAAATGCGTTCCTCAGATAACTGATATCGTTTGATACTGCCTTCCGGGGCCACTTCATTTTTAACGTGCTCCGTAGTTCCCGTGGTAGCCCGTTTCAACGTAACGCCACCATTTGTATTAGCAATGGATTTGGCGAGAATCACTCCTTGCTGACCGGCCTCGATAGTGGCCGCCACATTAGTCAGCGTATCCATCTTGCCGGCTACAGCGCCGTTATAATCCATCGTCTTTCCAAGTTGTAACACGCCTTCAGACTTCAGCACACTACCATTCGTATTCTGTATGGCCTTTGTCGCCACCGCTAACTTCTTACGCGCAATGAGTACCGGTGCCTCTTTTGTAACAGCATTACCGGTTTGTGTGAAAGCCTCCGCCGAAATGCGTGCCGAATCAGCATACAATTTAGCTTGACCGACTTGCGTAAAGCCTTTTGCGCTAATACTCATATCCGGCGCCACCACAGTACCACTATTTTGCACCTTGCCGGTACTGTCTACAGAAATATGATTCTGTGCGGAAAGAATCCCTTTATTATTCACGCCGAAACCATCATTGGTTCCCACTAAATACATGCTGTTCGCATACATACCGCCAATGCGAGATACATCAAGACCTACCTTCTCTGAGTGATCCGTCTTAGTAACATTAGTTACCTTACCGCTACCATCGACAGATACTGTATTGTTACCGGTTACCACATGGCTTTCATTCGCCCATACCTTGCCGTTGAGCTGTACCGCTTCCGCCAAAATATCCGTAAACTTCATGAAAGTTTTACTTTTCGTAAAAAAATATCTCTCAGTCAATTTAGCAATTAACCAAGAGATATTCATAAAATAACTATTCCTCCTCAACAAGTTCCAAGTCCTGTTCATAGGCATAGTCCGCTTCGGCACGTGTAATCATGCCCTGGTCGACCATCTGTTCCAGCACGAGTTTCTGTCGGGCCTTAGCGCCTTCATAGTTCTCGTACGGATCTAGATAGTTCGGCGCATTCGGCAACGCCGCCAGCAGGGCGCACTGTCCCAGTGTAAGTCGACTCGGGCTGACTCCGAAATAGCCGTGCGATGCTTCGTAAATGCCATAATAATTATGCCCGTAGTATACGGTATTCAGATACATGGTAAGGATTTCTTCCTTTGTATAATAATGTTCCATTTCTCCGGCAAGGATGGCCTCCTCCACCTTGCGCGTCACGATACGTTTTGACGACAGGAACAGATTTTTTACCAATTGTTGCGTAATGGTGCTGCCACCTTCGACGGTTTCACCGGACACCGTATTGGTATAAAACGCGCGAATGATACCGAAGATATCGATAGCGCCGTGATTATAATAGCGCTTGTCCTCAATGGCGATGAGCGCATTTTTCGCATTTTCCGGAATGATATCCGCTTTCACCCAGTGTTCCCGCGGCACGCGCTGCGTAAGGGCCATTTCCACCTTATCCTTAAACGTAAACAGCCGCACAATGCGATCCATCCTACTCAGTGTATCTTCATTTTGTTCTATCCGTTGCTCAACGGTGGTCTGTGCCTTGCTTTCACGATTAGTCCCCTGAAAGCTATGATATGCATCATAGATATACATGGCCAATAGTATGACCACGACGACCGTCAGCGCACGGCGAATAAAGCGAAATAGTGTCATTGTAACCTCATGCAAATATATCGATGTACAAATATACAAAAATAAGTTATATTGATTGTATTGTATCACATCTATGTGATTGTGTTGTATTTACGCGTTTATTTAGAGTATAATTAATAGGATGATAAAACATGCCCATTGGAGGAGTATTATGAAACAGTGTATGGATTCAGATAATCTACATCGTCGATTACGAAAAATTTTAGGTCAAGTACAGGCTATCGACCGTATGATAGAAGAAGACATTCCCTGCGAGGATGTACTGAGTCAGATTAATGCAGCTAAATCCGCACTGCACAAGGTAGGTCAGGTCGTGCTTGAGGGCCATATCAACCATTGCGTGCGTGATGGCATCGAACACGGGGACGTAGAGAAAACAATCAACGACTTCACAAAAGCTGTAGAACGCTTTGCGAATATGGGAAAATAATCCTACGAGGCGTCTATGAAAAACGAACAATAGAGACCGGCTATTTCATATAGTCGGTCTTTTGCATGTCCGTCAACCGATCTGTTGTATATCTGTTAATCTAACTTATGGAACGGAACGTGTTGTTTTTAATGCCGATTTTTCATACCTCTAACCGGGCCATTACCAACCTGTTAATCAATCTCCTTTTACGTGCCGAATTTCGGGCAACAAAAAAGTCCTCTGACTGTAGTGAACCGCGGTTTCTGAAATTATATCCAAATTTCGGAATGCAGTTCATAGTCGGAGGACTTTTCCAATTTTAAGATTAGTCGTGATTTGTAGTTAAGAATTCGCTCAATGCAGCGAGTGCGTCGTCTTCATCGGCGCCGTCAGCCGTCAATGTAACGGACGTGCCCTTTGTAGCGCCCAATGTCAACACGGTCAAAATAGATTTGGCATCCGCTGTTTTGCCGTTTGCCGCAATAGTGACTTTAGATGCGAATTTTGCCGCCAATTGTGTGAAAGCCGTCGCAGGACGCGCATGTAAACCGGATTCGTTTGTGATTTCTACTGTTAATTCTTTCATGATAACCTCTTTCTATCTCGATAGGTCTGACCCATCTCATACGTCTTGTAATAGATTTATTGTATCAATTCGATATTTCGAATTCAAGTACCCGCACTATCTACAACAAGCTTTTTTCTTCAAGAACGGCTTTAGCGTAGTTTGTAATCTCTTCCGCCGTATCCATAGTGAGGGCCTTGTCAGCCACAGCTTTACAATCCTCTTTCGATACGGAGCGCAGGATTTTTTTGATGAGCGGAATGGAGGATGCGGTCATCGAGAATTCGTCGAGGCCAAGGCCTAACAGAATCATCGTCGCCACAGGATCGCCTGCAAGTTCGCCGCACATACCCGTGAATTTTCCCTGTTCATGGCTTGCATCGATGACGTGTTTGATGAGCCGCAACACGCCCGGATGCAACGGTTGATATAAACCGCCGATGGCTTCGTTCATCCGGTCTACCGCCAATGTATATTGGCAAAGATCGTTCGTGCCGATGCTGAAGAAGTCTACGTATTTTGCCAAAATCGGAGAAATAACGGCCGCTGCCGGCACTTCTATCATAATGCCCACCTTGATAGCATCATTAAAATCGATACCCTCGGCGGTAAGCTCGGTCTTGCATTCGGCAAGCATCGCATTCGCCTGTTTAACCTCTTCCACGGAAGCGATCATAGGATACATGATATGAATATCTCCGAAAGCACTGGCACGCAACAACGCCCGCAACTGCACTTTAAAAATATCCGGACGGTTTAAGGAGATACGAATCGCCCGATATCCGAGGAACGGATTCATTTCACTCGGCAAATCCAGACATTTCAATTCCTTGTCGCCGCCAATATCCATGGTGCGAATAATGACAGGCTGCCCCTTCATATCCTGAGCTACTTTTTTATATTCTTCAAATTGCGCGTCTTCTGTCGGCAATTCATCGTTTTCCATGTACAGGAATTCCGTTCTATACAGGCCGATACCCTGAGCGCCCATAGTAAGGGCATGCTTTGCATCCTTCGCCTTACCGATATTGCCGAACAGTTCCACATGATGACCGTCTGTGGTCATCGCTTCAAGATTGGCGGACTCGCGCAATCGTTTGAGTTCCTCCTGAAACGCCTCGGCTTGGTTTGTGTATTCGTTCCAGTCCGCATCGGAAGGATTGATTTCCACTATGCCGTCCGTACCGAGCACGACAGCCTTATCTCCGTCAGTGAAGCTGTCAATATCACCGACCCCCATAACAGCGGGAATTTCAAGAGTGCGGGCCATGATGGCCGCATGAGATGTAGGTCCGCCTGCGGCCGTCACGATACCCTTTACCACATTTTTATCAAGAGATGCCGTATCGGATGGCGCCAAATCGTGAGCCACCAAAATGACTTCGCCGGAAATATGGGACAAGCCGCGCGGATTCATGCCTAAGATATTGCGCATCAAACGGTCTCCGATATCCTTGATATCGGCGCCGCGCTCGCGCATGTACGGATCATCCATACCGAGAAAGATATTCGCAAAGGTTTCGATAGTCTGCGACGTAGCCGCCACCACATTCACATGACCGGATTCAACGAGGGACTTGATGCCGTCGGACAATGACGGATCCTGAGCGATTTGCATATGCGCCTCAAAGATGGCCGCCTCGTCGGGACCCATGTGCTCCAACGCTTTTTGACGAATCGTATCCAGTTGTTTCAAGGTAGCCGCCATAGCGGTGGCAAATTTACCGATTTCCTCATCCACCTTGTCGTCCGCTACGGTGTAATCGGGAATGACGATTTCCTCCTGCATATATCTATATACATTGCCTACTGCAACGCCACGAGATCCAGAAATCCCTTGAATTCGCATGTGTATTCCTCTTTCTATACTGATAAACTACATTACATATTATTGTAACATTTCTATAGTAAACAATAAAGTACGGCCCCCTTATATGTGATATAATAATATAATGTAAATCAGAGACTTTCACGGGCTTCATGGTGAAAGTCTTATCTATTGATAGGAGCGCTTATGAGATTAACGAAAATGCACGGCCTCGGCAACGATTTCATTCTATTTGCCGATCAAAAAGGGGCCTCAAAAGATTATACGGACCTAGCCATTCGCCTCTGCGATCGCCGCACCGGCATCGGCGCTGACGGTCTTGCCATCCTCGTGCCATCCGACACATGCGATATACGTATGCGCATCATCAACTCGGACGGCAGCGAAGCGGAAATGTGCGGCAATGCGATCCGTTGCTTCGCTAAATACGCCTATGAGCATGAAGAAATCACAAAGGATACTTTCACCATCGAAACATTAGCGGGTGTAATGAAACCATCTCTGACGATTGAAAACGGCGTGGTAACACAAGTCACCGTCGATATGGGCAAACCGTTTTTTAAAGCCCGGGAGATTCCGATGAATGTAGATATGGACAAGGTTATCGACGTCGACCTTGACGTAAACGGCGAAACCGTAACGGTCAGCTCCGTATTGCTCGGCGTGCCTCACACGGAGGTATTCATTGACGACATCACGAAGGCGCCTGTTAAAACGCAAGGCCCTATCCTTGAAAAGCATGACGCCTTTCCGGCGAATACAAATGTAAACTACGTGGAGGTCGTAAATGACCACCACATCAAGGTTCGCACCTGGGAACGCGGGGCCGGCGCTACGCTCGCATGCGGTACCGGTTCCTGTGCCTCCGCCGTCATGGCCTGCGAAAAGGGCCTGACCGGTCGTGAAGTGGACGTGGAATTATACCTGGGTATATTACATATTTCATACTTGGAGGACGGCACGGTGCTCATGACAGGGCCTGCCGAGGAAGTGTTCGAAACCGAACTTCCCATAGAATAAGATGAAATGGTTACAACTGATACTGAACGCATTTCTGAACTATCGCCAAGGTCGGTCATTAATGCCTCAAAACATAGAACCTCTCATCGGCTTATTGCTGTCCATCATCGTCATTATCACCGCCGTAGCTAACGGTATCGCTATCGGCTACGCCTTGCTCGCGGTATGGTGTATCATGGCGTACGTATTCTACCGTAAAGGTTATGAGCCGAAAGAACTGCTCAAGTTATCCTGGACAGGTGCGAAGTCATCGATTGGCGTAATACAGATTTTTCTTCTCATCGGATGGCTCATCGCCATGTGGCAGGCATCGGGAACTATACCGATGATCATCGCCACCTGTATCGACTGGATTAACCCATATATCTTTATCACCTGTGCCTTTCTCATGACTGTCGTCGTGAGCATGCTACTCGGCACCTCGCTCGGCACGGTAGGCACCATAGGCATCGTGCTCATCACCGTCGCACGGGCCGGAAATGTACCGGAAAACATCGTAGCCGGGGCTATCATTGCCGGCGCGTATGTGGGCGACCGCAACAGTCCCCTCTCATCCAGTGCATCTCTCGTGGCTGCCTTAACGCACACCGAGGTACGGACGAATATCCGAAAAATGTTTGCGGACAGCATACCGGCACTCGTCATTTCAACGCTTCTCTACATTTTGCTATCCCAATGGTTTCCGTTGGATACTACAAACAATTATCTGTCGGATACGATTCCTTTCATCTTTAATATCAATTGGACGTTATGGATTCCCGTCATTATCGTCGTAGCAGTATTGCCTCTGAAAGTATCCATCAGGTGGCCCATCGGCCTCAGCGCATTGGCAGCCGCGATTATTGCGTATACCAATCAGGGCCAAAGTCTGTCTGACCTGGCCTGGTTCAGCCTGGCAGGCTTCGAGCTTCCCGGTTATAATCCGCTGGCAGATGTCATTCACGGCGGCGGCCTCAAAACCATGTTCATTCCGTCTCTATCAATATTTATGGCCTGCGCCATTTCCGGTATGCTGGAGGGCGTCGGTTTCTGGAATGATATGAGACAGCTCTTAGACCATGCTAAATCGCGCAGCAGCTTATTTGCAGCCAATGCGGGACTCGCCTTTTTAACGGGTGCTATCGGCTGCAGTCAGGCCATCGCGGTCATCATGACACATTCCATTATGCGTACCACCTATGCGAAACAAAGCATCCAGGCGGACGACGTAATGCTGGACTTTGAAAACAGCGGCATCCTCATCGCCGCCTTACAGCCGTGGAATATCGCCGCCCTCGTACCTGTTATCATGTTGAATACCGGTCCAACCGGATATATACCATTCGCCTTCTTTTTATACCTGGCGCCTCTCATCTACTGGTTGCGCCTGCGCCGACATGATGAGGCGAAATCACTCTAATACAAATATTGTTCTGACACGAAAATATCTGTTCAATTCGGCAGGATTCCGTATAAAATATAATTCAGCATAAAGCATAACAGTCGTTCAATATAATTATAGTTCGATATAATAATTATTTATGTAGTATCAAAATTTGCGTAGTATCAAAGAGGAATATATATGATCTACACTATCACCTTTAATCCGGCCCTCGATTATATCGTACGCCTGGACCATCTCGAAACGGGCACAATCAATCGCACTACTCAGGAATACATCCTCGGTGGCGGTAAAGGTATCAATGTTTCCATCGTGCTCAACAATCTCGGCATGGATACAACGGCTCTCGGCTTCATCGCGGGCTTCACCGGTCAGGAAATCGTAACCCAGCTGAATCAATTCGGCGTAACGGAAAACTTCATCCGTCTGCGCGAAGGTTTAACACGCATCAATGTGAAAGTAAAAGCATCCGATGAGGAAACGGAAATCAACGGTCGCGGTCCGACTATCGCCAACGATGAATTACAGGCACTGTACACACAGTTGGATGCCTTATCGGACGAGGATATTCTGATCCTTGCGGGCAGCATTCCTTCAAGCCTGCCGAGCGATATGTATGAACGCATTATGGAGCGTTTACAGCACAAACACATCCGCATCATCGTCGATGCCACAAAGGATCTTCTGACACGTGTATTACCGTATAAACCGTTCTTAATCAAGCCCAATAATCACGAACTGAGCGAAATCTTCGGTCGTACCCTATCCTCAAAGGATGACCTGGTATCGGCCGCAAAGGAATTACAGGCAAAAGGAGCTCAACACGTCCTGATCTCCATGGCCGGCGACGGCGCTATCTTAGTAGCTGCAGACGGCACGGTCTACACGAGCAAAGCCCCTCAGGGAACCCTTGTCAATTCCGTAGGAGCCGGCGACTCCATGGTGGCCGGATTTATTACGGGCTACGAAAAAACAGGTAGCCTTCAAGAAGCCCTCTACTGGGGCATCGCCAGCGGATCCGCTTCGGCCTATTCGGAAAACCTCGCCACATTGAACGAGGTGGAGGCACTACTTTCACAGGTACGATCCTAAATCACATTTCAATAATTTTCTATTTTATTTGCATCAAGGAGTACATATATGCAAATCACCGATTTATTAAAACCGGAATCCGTCCTCTTAAACGCGGAACCGGTAACAAAGGCAGATGCCATTTACATGTTAGGGGAATTGATGGATAAAGGCGGACATCTCATCGACAAAGCCGAATATCTGGCGGCCGTTTTCGCCCGTGAAGAATCCGGTTCCACCGGTCTCGGCGACGGTATCGCCACACCGCACGCAAAATCCGCAGGCGTTCGCGAAGCAGGCCTTGCGGCTATGGTCGTACCGAACGGCGTCGATTTCGAGTCCTTAGACGGTCAACCATCCCGATTATTTTTCATGATTGCCGCTCCGGAAGGCGCTGCAGATACGCATGTAGAGGTTTTGAGTCAACTCGCGACGATGGTTATCGACCCGGACTTCAAGGAAGCCCTCATCGCCGCCCCTACGGTAAAGCGGTTCCTGGAACTCATCACGGCTAAGGAGCAAGGAAAGTTTGATCCGTCCGTAGCGGGATGTATCAAATCCGCTACGACCGCCGAAAGCACGATAAGTGCTGCACAATCCGATAACTCTGCAACAGAAACAGTTTCTGAATCTAATCCGTATTATGACGTATTAGCTGTAACGGGGTGCCCTACGGGCATCGCCCACACCTACATGGCGGCGGAATCATTAGACCGCAAGGCCAAGGAAATGGGCATCTCCTTAAAGGTTGAAAAAAACGGTGCATCCGGCGTAAAAGATCCGCTCACAGCGGAGGAAATCGCACACGCAAAATGCATCATCGTCGCATCGGACCGCCAAGTCGAAATGGCTCGTTTCAACGGTAAGCCGATGATTCAGACAAAGGTTGCCAACGGCATCAACAAGGCCGAGGAATTATTAACGGAAGCCATGTCCGGTACGGCACCTGTATACCACGCCTCCAAAGCGGAGCAACAGGACTCGGAAACGACCGGAGATGCTTCTGACAGCATCGGTCGTCAAATTTACAAGCATCTGATGAACGGCGTATCCCATATGTTGCCATTCGTTATCGGAGGCGGTATCTTAATCGCATTGGCATTCCTCTTTGATACATTCGATCCCGCGAGCCCTAAAAACTTCGGTTCCGGTACGCCTCTTGCAGCATTTCTGATGCAAATCGGCGGTGCCTCCTTCGGATTTATGTTGCCGGTTCTCGCCGGCTATATCGCCATGAGTATCGCAGACCGTCCCGGTCTCGTAGCGGGCTTTGTGGGCGGTTTATTAGCAAACCAGGGCGGCTCCGGATTCCTCGGCGCCTTAATCGCAGGCTTTGCAGCGGGTTATTTAGTATTGTTGGTTAAAAAACTCGTATCCGGCCTGCCGGAAGCATTGGAAGGCACGAAACCCGTTCTCTTCTATCCAGTACTAGGCGTATTATTCATAGGCCTTGCTATTACCTTTATCATCAATCCACCGGTATCCGCACTCAACCACTGGTTGATGGACTCCTTGCAGTCCATGGGCACCACAAGCCGTGTATTGTTGGGTCTTATCTTCGGCGCTATGATGTCTGTTGATATGGGCGGCCCTGTAAACAAAGCCGCTTACGTTATCGGTACCGGCGCTTTAGCAACCGGTGAATACGGTATCATGGCGGCGGTTATGGCAGGCGGCATGGTGCCTCCATTGGCGATTGCCCTTTGCACGACCTTCTTTCCTAGCCGTTTCACCGAAGCGGAACGCAAGTCCGGTTTGACCAACTACATCATGGGCCTCTCCTTCATCACCGAAGGTGCCATCCCGTTTGCAGCAGCCGATCCAATTCGCGTGTTGCCGGCCTGCATCATCGGTGCCGGTACAGCAGGCGCATTATCTATGTTGTTTGAATGCACCCTACGCGCTCCTCACGGCGGAATTTTCGTGGTGCCGACCATCGGCAATCCGCTACTTTATCTCGCGTCCATCGCCATCGGCTCCGTTATTGCATGTATCATCTTAGGCCTGGTAAAACCGAGCTTGAAAAAATAATATATCCTTTAGTGAAAGCCCTATACCGCAGCGGTACAGGGCTTTTACTTTCATCATAAACATATCGAATCATCGAGCATAATAGATCATAATATATGACTAAATATAATATGTAGAGCTAATCATAATACATGGAACTAATCATCATACGTAATACGTAGAACCAATATCCGACATTCATTTCCTCACATCTCAATTGATTAATCTTAATTTAAAATTTATCATGTCCATAAAATCAGATAAATTCACGGTCCGCATGTATATAAAGTGTACAATTACACGGATTTATGCTAAACTATAAATTAACTTTAAAATTTTTAACTATCAATTCATATCTAGTAGGAGAGCATTAATTCATGAAGTCAACCAAGAATCAGAAGGTCACTGCCGCCCTTTTAGCGGCAACGGCCTTAGGTGGTGTAGCACATGCGGCACCGTCCCTCAATATGAGCGATTTAGTCGGCACTAAGTCCACCGCTGAATCTAAGACTACACCCCCTGCCGCGGCGACTACCTCTACTGCTGCGGCTGCACAACAAACTACCGCGCCATCCGCCACACAACCGATGGCTACATCGGCACAATCGGAAATGCAACAAGGACAATCGTCCACACCTACCGCATCACAAGCAAATGCGTCTCGTAATACCATTGATGTTACGGCAATAGCACAACCTGTTGCGACAGTACAAAAGCCGCAATATACGGTAGACAAAAACACGCACACCGTAATAGAACCGACATTGGCGATGCATAGCTTAATGAATGTACAACGTCAAACGGAGCAGTCGGTGGTGGAAAAACAAGTTGATGGAAAACCGGAATTACAAAAAACTCAAATTCAACGTGCCCCTGTGGTTCAACAGGAACCCTCTACGGCCCCTCTGCCAATTGCAAGGACAACAACGACAAAATCCGTCGTAGCGAAACAAAAGCTGACTATACGCGACATCCAACGCGCAGAGCGTGAGCGTTTAGAAAAAGAAGCACTGGAACAAGCGGCGCTGGAAGCTCAGCAACAACAAGTAGAGGAGCAAAACCGCACAGCAAAAGTAGCTGAGGCACAACGACAAGCCGCTCTTAAGGCTCAGGTTCTTAAGGCTCAGCAGGAACAGTTAGCCGCCCAACAGGCGGAAGCCCAACGACAGGCCGCTCTCAAAGTTCAACAGGAACAGCTGGCGACTCAACAAGCCGAGGCGCAACGACAAGCGGCCCTTAAAGCTGAACAGGAACGTATCGCCGCTCAACAGGCTGAACACTCCCGCATTGCGGAAGAGCAACGAATAGCCGCCGAACAGGAACGGCTACGTATTCAAGAAGAACAACGCCGTATGGCGGAACAAAAATACATATCTGCTCAACAAGCCGAAGCCCAACGCCAGGCCGCTCTCAAAGCTCAACAGGAACAGTTGGCAGCCCAACAGGCTGAGGCTCAACGACAGGCCGCTCTCAAAGCTCAGCAGGAACAGCTGGCGGCTCAACAGGCTGAACAAGAACGTTTAGCCGCTCAACAACGCGCAGCGGCAGCTGAAAAAGCTAAAGCTGAACGCGAAGCCGCT
>NZ_AZYX01000013.1:0-106803 GCF_000517785.1 Veillonella sp. AS16
AGGTATCTCGCTCGGCCATGGCAACCGGTCAGCCCAATCTGTTCACTCCACCCTCGGTGGTCCATTTAATAAGCTGCGTACTACAGGTTCTCAGCTAGTCCCGCTCTCTGTAAGTGCATTTCCTATTTTTATCTCCACCTCATCGGTTTCTTTCAGACGAGTATAAAATTATAATTAGATTATACGATTCCTATAAAATGAAAATCAAGAATTTTAATTTCTGATTATTATTCTTAGCATGAGCTTTGATGATACTGATAAATGTATCCATAAAATATCTTCTAACTATATTCTTACGAATTAATAGTTCGAATAAATTTATATGAAGCTACCAATATTAATATCACCTTTATCAAGAATGGCAAATTACTCTGTAACAGCCAAATAACCCCTATAACATATGCAGAAAAAATAAATATCCATTTTATTTTGCTTCTAGGAATGATATCAATACCTAACAACTTACCATGAAGGCCCAATAAAAAATAAAGATATACTTTCCATTTCGACTGATAACGTTTATAAGCCTTTTTATAAATAAAATAATAAATCTTTCGTCGTCTGTATACCGGCCATAATACGGGTATGCAAAAAATATAAGCCGGAAATAAATAACCTAACAACGATAAAGAAAAGGTATAGTTGCTTTTTTCATAAGCTGCAGCAATTGCAACAATCATAAATAGACCTGCGCCAATCCATCTCATTCTAAAATCATTTAACAGATTTAAAACGTTCTTCTTCATATATAATCTAGCCAATCATTACTCATTTATAATGGCCATATCATTGCATAGCCATAAATGCGTTACCTATTCCCATTTGCCATGTAACATGTAATAAAACAAATAAATGAAATGTATTATCTATGTTAAATTATCCATATACCTATCTCCCATAAATAAGCGAACCGATACAACGATTCTCTTTTCTACAATAAAAACGTTCTTCAAGGTCTATGTGTTTGTACGTAATGTCGTGTTATGATTAATATAATCCATAGTGATTACCTCGTTAGATTATATTTCGTCACTTAAATCATAACACAAGGTTCACTATGGATTTTTTATGTGTTCAATTTCATTCTACAATTAAGCAATAAAAGAAAATATCAAAAATTTGGTTTTATAGTAAAATACCAAGATTTTTTTAATAGTAAATGATATAGTACAAATACATTTACAAATGGTAGTACTAAACCAGCAATCCATAATGAGCTTAATAAACAATCATGTAAACGTCTTAGTGATAATGTAATAATCCCTATACCTGGCCATATATAAACCATTAAAAGATTAGTACCTCTAATTAAAGATACATTAAATATATCAATACTAAATTTAGAGAAAGAAATAAACAAGAACATCAAAATGAAAGAGACGAAGTTCCCTCCAATCACCCCAGAAAAATATTCTCTCCTATTTGCTCGACCACTTATATAAAATAATTTAGCAAAATATATTCTATAAACATTATCAAAAAAATCAACTTGATTTACTTTATTGTTTAGAGAAGTATTATTTCCATACGCCACAAAATAATTATCAATTTTGTTAACACCATAAGCATATCCATGAATATTATTAACCGCTTCACCAGGAGGTAATGAAAATAACATCAAAAAAATAACTATAAAGAAGTTTTCCTTAGTTAAATCAAAAATTGAAATGATTTCGAAAAAGGATACTCCATCCAAATCATAGTTATTAAATGTTAGTTTAATAAAAAAACATATAGTTAAAACTATAATTATAACCCATCTTGCTAAACCTATGTCATTTAGTCTTCTAACTAAAGATATAAAAATAACAATCATACCACTAATGATTAAAATATATGGAAGTATTTTAACAAATGGACTATTTGTTAAACTGCCCAATAACGCTATAAGAAATAAATATATATAAATATTTATTACGGTTCCGACAATAGCAAATATATAGGCGACCCGTTCCATACGTTTATTTATTACTATACAGGATATATTATTTTTAAATAATTGCCATTCCTTTGATAAGTTCACTAATAAGACCTCTGAATTTCATTAAAATCTTGTTTAAAAATTTCATTTGGAATAAGAATAAACTTTTCTTTATCAATTAACAACTCTTTTCCTCCATATTTATTTTCACGAACAAAATAAATATAACCAGGATCATTATTTGAATAATATAAGCGACCTTCGTTAGGATGTAATTTTTGATATGATATAGCCATCTGATTGATTCTAGGTTGATAACCATAGCGCTCATTAATCGATTCATTCACTTCATGTGTATTAACACTTGGCACTTTAAAATCCTGTGAAATACGTAATCTTAAATCAGTCGCACCCTCACCATAATTAAATGTTCGTTGTTTCGTATTATTTTTAGGGAAATGCAAATTCACTAAATCATTATAAAATGATTTATTTATCTTTATCGTATAATCTACCACATCTAACGTGCCCGTACGGAGTGGTTTATTATCAATTGTAAGTGTTTTATAATAAACTTTTATATGTGGATGATTAAAGTCAGATGAAAATATATTATTATCAGAAATAGATAATGATGGTTTCTTAGGTAAAGAAAATATATTATCTACCCTATCATTTTTCGATTTTTTATCAAAAGGGTTTTTGATAAAATCTCTTACACCTACATCTATACCTAATGCTCCTGTAACACCATCTACGGAATCATTTCTAATTGCTCCATACCCTATAAGACTAGCACTAACCTCAGTACCATGTGGAAGTTCTGCAGATGTTTTTCCTTCAAAACTTGTAGCACGATTATACATTGGTGTTGCTATTTCATAAGAAGATTTCCTATTAGCTGCAAAAGCTTTACCTTCGTAAATAATATAATTCATAGTCATATCACCACTTGCAGGATACACTTGATATCCATTATCGGCCATATAATCACCAAATTGAGAGAAAGAATAAACTGCCGGTTTAATAGTATATTCAAATTTACCGGTATTAACATCAAACACGGCATTATTACCATCTGCTAAAGTGATAGCTTTATGACCATTATCAACTAATTCATCTCCATAGTTCTCATGTACTCTAGCATAAGGATTATTATTAGAATAGTATTGATCATCAGAAGCATAAATCGTAGATATCCAAGCATTTGGCTTCCAACTAGAATTTCCACGTTCTAAGTTTGAGCGTGTAGAATAAGCAACATCAACAGCTGTCCTATTTAGGCCAGCTAAATACATTAAAGTATAATTTAGCCCACCATTTAATACAGATTCGTCTGGTAACCATGATGCTAAGGCATAAGCAACACTACCATCTATAGTTTCATTTTGATCATTATCATCACCCAAACCATGTACAGCTCTATAATTACTTAAACCAGCCCATTTTCCAATAATTTCTGCAATTCGTTTATTACGAGAATATCCTTCATCATACGTAAAAGCACCTGTTAACTCTGTCAACATTTCTTGTTGTTCTTCATGTGTTAACCAATTATTATCTGTCGCTGATAAAGCAATACTTTGTCCCACATTATTAACAGAAAATGTTTTTAAGGCTGCAAGGCTAACTATTTTTCTAATTCCAGAATCTTTTATATCCTTTAAGGAATTATTAAGGGCAATATTTAATGTACTACCTTTAACACCACTTATAGCACCATTACCTGACCACGAAGAAATTACACCTCCGAATCCTGCATGTAAAGCAAGCCGATAAACACCATTCTCATTCCATTTTTTTGCTTCTTTAATATATTCTTGTGCCAACTTCTCATTTCCATCTCGACTAGCTTCAATAGCTTTAATAGTTAAATCTCGAGATTTTTTTAACGCAATATCCCCTATCAACTTATACCCCTGATTAGAAATCTTAGTCAACAGGATCTGCTTTTCTTCCACTCTCTTCTTATCAAAGATTGGAGCCAGTTTATTAAGTGCATGCTCTGTATCATGATTAATTTTTTCTAACGATTCTTTTTCAGCAAGTTCAATAATTCCTTCACTAATAGCCGAATGTGTAGTAGACTTTGCACTGTCTTTTACAGGAATACCCATATTAGGACTACCTGTAATTCCTAATGGGTTATTCTTAGTTCGTTTAGTCGTTGACAAACTATAACCGGAAGTTTTTGCAGAATAGGATTCTTCATTTTGAATATCCTTCATTTCTAAGGATTTAGAAGATAGTTTATTCTTAGATGTATCTGAACTTCCTTTTATTATACCACCGATAAGTGTAGTCGCATTGCCTACTTGTACATGGTATCCACCTTCACCGGCATAAATCCCCGCTTGGTCTGTCACACTGGCATAATGACTATCCGTAGTTCCTTTACCATTTTCAAATCCCACAAGAGCAGGTCCACTCATACCATACGATACAGATAAGCTTTTGTTCCGACTATTTTTATGATAATCATGTGTATCTTGCAAACTTTCAATACGTAAATCATTACCTACATTAGTTACAACCGTATTACCAGTAATTTTAGAACCAAGGATATCCGTATTGTTACCGGATGTTGTAGTCGCCAGTTGTCGTCCCCTAATCATCGTACCGACATGTGTAGTAATCGTTTCAATACCCTTTTCTTTACCTTTGAATACATTCGCATCAAGACCGATAACTCCATTACCATGAGGACTGATAGTAGCTCCGACAGACCAGCCGGACTGCGTATAGTCATTTGTTTGTATGCTTGTATTCGTACCGGCCTCTAAACGAATATTATTCTTCGCATTAATATGTACTTCGGGTGCATCAACTGTAGAACCGGTAATATGTACATTACCGGTATTAGGTGTTTCTCCTGTTCCCGTAACGATAACTTTTGCGTTACTTCCAATTGAACTTCCCACATATTGTGCCTGATTGAGTTCACTCGTTTGTTTATATTGACTGGACCCGATACCGACTTTAATATTAAATAATCTGTCATGTTTAGCCTGTTGCACTTTATACGCATTCTGTTTATTTTGAACATTCTCTACCGTCGGATCTATGCCGTCAAAATCATGAGTCGCCAATCGATATGAAATATTTCTTTCAGCAGCACTATCCAGTACCGCTTTCTCATTATCTAATAACCGTAACGGTTTCAAGGATTTATACGCTTTCACATCATTATAAGCATGCTTAGCAGCATTCGCTAACTCGCCATATTCAAAAGCAGCCAATGCACTGCTTTGCCGATTATGAGCTTTCTTACCTAATTGTTGCGCTGTATTAAGAGAGCTTACAACACTTCCACCTACGCTAACGGTTAAACCGGATCGTTTTTCTTCATGGCTTTGTACCTCATGCGTTACATTATGCTTACCATCAATAGTTACATCAGAAGCCGTTAACTCTGCCGGTTGATTACTAAAGTAATTTGTCGCCGTGCTATGAATTGAATTCCCTGCATTTACCGCTATATTACCTTTAGAGGAAGCAATATTTGTTGCCACCTGATTCGTATACTTTCCATCCAGTGTATCCGTTACTTTTTTGCTACCGATGGTAAAACCTATACCGGCACTCATCAAACCTGTTTTCTTGCTGTGCTCATAGATATCATCACGCTGTCTTTCTTCACCGGAATTTGTACTCACATCATGTCCCGCAGTAATGTTTACATCCTTCGTACCCAATACATTGGCCCCCGTTAAGGACACATCATGGTTGGCTTTCATATCGACAGCATTGCCACCGATGGTTGAAGATAGAACACCCGTATGTTCATGGTCAGTACGTAGTGTACGCACTGTTTTAGATAATAAGCTCTTTTCCTTATACTTAATACCATATTCATCACGGCTATAGCTTTTACCGGATGTCACATTCACATCATGTCCGGCTGCCATCGTCGTTGTACCCTGCTCACTATTCACGACACCATTACGAACAGATACATCATGACCGGCACGAATAGCCACATCACCGTCACCTAGAATTGTCGTACCCAATTCAGTACGACGTTCCGTACGGTTATAATTATCGCTGTTGACGGTCATATCTTTTTTTGCAGCCAGCTGTTCCGTACCGATATTCACATCATGGCCGGCCGTGATGTCCATCGTTGTATTAACACCGCCATGAACCAAGGCCCCTTTGAGATGTATATCACGATTAGCGGCAATAGATAATTGTCCGCCCGGTTCAGATACACCTACTGTACCTTGACGACGAACAACATCCTGATTCGACAATGCCTTAACACGAGCGCCCACATTCACATCCCGACCTGCACGCACCACAACGTGTGTATCGCCATGAATAGCCCCCGTAGTATTCACATCCTGTTTCGCTGCAACCGCCACAATACGTCCATCAATCGTACCGGTATTATGGATATTCTGTCCATTCAATACAATGGTATCAGCCGTCATCACACCTTGGTTTTGTATATCAGCATCGGTCTCGCTTACAATCGCACGACCGCTGATCAGACCGCCCATAGCATCCAGACTCTTTGCGGATTGTTTTGCTAAGTATACTTTTGGATAAAGAACTTGCTGTTCTTTACCATTGACAACCATCGTTTTCGTTTCGAGCCATACCATGTCCGTTGTAATCGCCTGCATTTGTGCATCAGACAAGGTAATCCCCGGCGTTAAATTAAACTGTTTACCATAAGCAATGCCCGCCTCAAGAAGCGCTTTATACTCCGCTTCATTATCTGTATAACCGGTCAAATATTGACGGCCGGTAGCAGCGAGAATCTGCTGATTCACCAATTGTTGTTCATAGAAACCGTCACCTAAACGCTTAAGACGACGGTCAGGGTCCTGATTAAGGGCATCAATCATATATTGAGAGGATAAAAATTGTTTACGGTCTGTGAACGCCGGATCTGTCTCTACCAATGCATTAGCGGTAATCTCCGGATGAATTCTGTAAAGTGATTCCGTAGGTAATGATAACCCATCAATCGTGCCGCTACGCTTACCGTTTCCTTTACCCAGACCATATGGATCTAAACTCTCACTTACCTTAACTATTGTTGAAGCCGACAGCACATCCTCTGCATGATCTTTTACGACACCCACAGGTTTGACATTCTGTTCGGTAACAGACGGTGTCATAAACACTTCATCCTTCCAGTACCGACGGCGCTTATGACCTATACCGCTGGACTTTCTAACCCGTTTAGTATAGCTTTCCTGCGTTGTACCTGTCGCAATCGTTTTCTCACTGACTTCATCAGATTGATTATCTATCGCACCATGGGTACGTACAGTTCCACCCGCTACGATACGGCTATTCGTATTATGGATGGCTCCGGATACAGTCATATCCCCACCGCTGCTGATGACCCCCGGATCATCGTGGGTAATGTCAGTATGGGTATGTTCAGTTTGACTACGAATAATAGTAAACTTATGAACACGATTTTCATCCTTATCCATTTCTTTGTTATACGCTTCATCTTCTGCACTATGTACCGGTATAACACGAGGTGTACCATAGCCACCATTATTATCAGCATACGGGAACTCCGATTTATCAAACACTTGCCCTTCCAGCTTATGATTCGGATCATTCACTTTAAGCTTATCAGGATTGTTAGTCACACCGTCAGAAACACGCTTAGCCCCAAATGCCGCATTCTCATTTTTTACCACAGGCGTATCAATCGTCATAGCCCCTGCGGATTTAATCGTTGCACCGGTATTCGTCAGGTCCTCTTTAGCTGTCACACGCATGGACCCGCTACTATATATAAGCCCTCTGCCTTCATTTTTTATATGCTTCGCGTCAACATCTACCTCTTTGCGACCTGCTATGGTACCTGATGTATGACCAGCAAACTCTGTTTCGATAGCAGTCAGCTGTGTTTGTGCCTCATCATATGCTTTTGTAAGGTGTTGGATACGTTGTTTGTGCGCAGCCAACTCTTCTTGAGTTTTATACGCAGTTACATCCGCATTCCATTCATCATCGAGTGCTTTCTTTGCCGCTTTTAATGCGTCTCCGGCTTTATGATAGCGTTCTTCTAATTCGCGATTTGTATGGTTATTAACGTGATTAGCTTTAATGGATACAGCATCCCCATACACACGTCCACCATCATGGTTATCTACAGTGCCCGCTTCCACATGTGTAGTACCACCGGAATTAATAAGACCTGTGTTATCTACTGTCGTTTGACTGTCTACGGTAGTACCTGCATCACCTTGTACAATCCCGGATCGTCCTACTGCAACGGCTTGACCGGCTATAGCCGTATTGCCATTACTCGTCACACCACCACTAACAACAATGCGGCCGTCACTCGTAATATTCGTGGCTTTTGCACTACTGACTACACCTTTTACATTCACACCAAGTCCGGTATTACTTCCTTTCATGGTAATGGCATTGGCATACATCCCACCGATAGCCGCTACATCCAAGCCAACTTGATTGGATGTGCCTATGCGCTGTGTATCTAACGTATTCGCATCCACAACATTTTTGCCGGTACGGACATTCGCCTCATTTGCCCATACACCGGCATTAATATGGGCCGCTTCCGTTAAAATCTGTAATGCATTAGCCCCTTTGGCGTTTAACCCTTTTCCATTAACCGATACCGCACCTTGTTCTACACGATAAGTTTGAATATTACCGTCCGCATTGAACTCCGGTTTCCCTGTCGTCAATACGGCACGGTCTGTATTAATAAATCCGCCTCCATCGACACTGATACCATTCGGATTAGCCACCACTACCGAGGCCTTTTGTCCTGCCACCTCGATAAAACCTTTCATAGCAGTTGGATTGGTAGAAGTTACCTCATTAAGAATCACACGTGCCGCACCACGAGCCATATTAGCATTACCCGGTACATAACCGGCAAGCGTAGTATTGGACATACCATACGAATTATTTAAAATAGTCCCGGACTCAGGCACATTAAACTTCGTATAATCGTTGCGAGATACACCACCGGCCGTAGGACCTGTTACATTAACTAGTGTCACACCATTACCGGCCTGAGTGACTTGAGCCTGACGGTCTTGAGGGGCCTGGCGGTCCACTTCAATCGGATATTCCGCATACGAAAAAGGCATCACAACAGGATCCACAACCAACAATCCCATCGTGAGCCATATAGCAATTTTATATTGTAATGATTTCTGTTTCATACAGCTCTCTTCTCCACACATAATAACACACTATACATTATATAGCAGGCGGCATACACTATAGCATACCGCCAGTTCAATACACATAACGACTACTGAACAGTACAATTGCATCACACTTGCATTCACGCATATACAACTGTATTGTCAATGCTTAGAATCGAATACCGGCCTGAAATCCGGTCGTTACATGATCAGTTACATATCCGCTCGGTTTATATAAAGGGACACCGACAAAAGCATCATAAAACAAACCGGACTTAAATTGACCGCGTATACCTAATGCCGTACCGGCTATAATTCGTCCTATTAATATATCCGTACTAGGTCCATATACTGCACCGACATCTACATTAACATATACACTGGAATGAAGACGAGGAATATAGCTAGCCACTTCATTCCGTACATACCAACCGCTTTCACCTAAAAGCGTCCGTTCCCCATCAAAACCTTGTACCGTATAGCGATTCCCAATACTCATCATATCGCGAGAAAATAACCGCTTACCGCCTAAGGTCCATTGACCGTGAAATGATGTAGTAATGCTGGCCGGACGATGTCCCCACCGACGTGGTATTTGATAATCTACATCGGCAAGAAGTTGGGTAAATCGAGTGCTAGGTGCATCGCCGCCAAAATCAGGATGGGAACCGAACCAGCCTACCCCCTGCTTTACGCCTACACGAGAGTATAATGTATTTTGCCTTATATAGCGCCGTTCCGACACCCCCACTTCCAAAGCGGCCGTATCAGCCCGTTGTACAGCAATATCCACATCATTAATATAATTATGTGAGTTACGTTTGCTGATACTCACGTCCCAACTGCGTTTAGTAGTTCGATCACGATGGAACACATGCTGCCACGTGCCTCTAACGGATTTCACTCGACTGGAACTGATCACAGGCCCCACTATAGACTGAATCGATTGATGATACGATAAATGACTATATCCAATGCTAAAGGTATCCTTACCTCGCGGAATAGAATAACTAATACTATGGTTTTTAGTTCCCTTTACATACCCCTCATTGGCACCATCATGATTGGCACTGATACGCAATACATCATTCGCATTGAAAAGTCGATCAATACCAATAGACGCATTCCATTGCAGTTTACCCGTATCTTTCATTCCCGAGTCATCCACAGAAATAACACCATGAATCGGTGGGCGTTTTGTTGTTTGTAAAACAATACGGGAAGATAGCGGTCTGGCTCCCGGCTCCAGCTCAATCGACACATCTTGGGAGCCGATTCGTTTCATCTGTTCCAGTCCTTGTTCAATATCCCGAATATTCAATATATCTCCTGGACGTAATGGAAACGCATTTTCCCATGGTAAATGGGGACTCTTTTCTTTATATACGACAGATTCGATGCGACCTACCTGCAAATTAAACTGTAACTGCCCTGATGCTAACGACTGTGCAGGAATGCCAATTCGTGACGTGATATACCCATGAGAAACTAACGCCATATTTAACCGTTCTGCTAATGTATTAATATCCTCAATGGTCATTTTCCGATTGACAAATGGACGTGCCGTTTTACTTAAAAATGAAAACTCCTTAGGTACATCCATGACTAACGGTGTACGCCGCGCGTCATAAAACAAAGGACCTTTAATCATGCGCGTACTTGCCGGCACACTATTATCCAGGAAAGTGGTATTCTCCATTGTGGAGGCCGTAACAGAATCACGGGATATAACGGTTTCCTCATGTATCGGCTCCTCCACAATGCGAATATGAGACACAAAAAAAGATGGTCCTACCTGTACTGGCTGCTCTGCCAGTATAGTATGACCATCTAATGATGTACTTGACGATGCTATAGTATCCATAGTATCGTCTTGTAAATGTATACGTTCTTCTCCTAGCCGCGCCTCTCTCGCTATCTGTTCTTCTTTTGCCCGTTCCAACGGTTCCATTTGATCCATAGTTTGTGCTTGTATGGATAATGGAAGACTCATTACAGCTGTAATTCCCATCAATAGTTGTCTATATTTCATAAACACTCTCTTTCTATAACTACTGTATACACATTCTGTACTTATTATATGGTGATTAATTCATGAAATCAAATGAGTGATACATGAAGTTGTATTTATATAACTCTCATAAGTTGATATTGTTTTCTCTTAAATGATAGTAGTATACTGACAATAAATGTATCATGAAGATATCACAATACGTCCACACATATTAAACATTCAATACTAAAGGAGGTCCCGCATGGAAACGTGGAAACGAACTGTCTATATCAGTTTATTATGTGTATTCTGCACCTCCTTCGGTGTCAGTCAGTTGGCGCCGATTCTGCCGCTCTACTTTCACGATTTAGGCATTACCACACCGGAAGGTATGTCTCTATGGTCCGGTTTAGCGACGGGCGCCACTTATCTCATCGTGTGTTTAGCCGCTCCGTTCTGGGGGCGTATCGCCGACAAGAAAGGGCGCAAGATTACATTGATCAGGTCCAGCTTCGGCATGGCCCTGTGTAACATCCTAATCGCCTTTCAAACAACTCCGGAGGGTGTCGTTATCGTGCGCTTGATTCAAGGACTGGTGAGCGGATTTTATACGGCAACGATAACATTAATCGCCTCTGAAACGCCAATCGACCGGACCGGTTGGGCCCTTGGCATGTTGGCCTCCGCCAATTTGGCCGGTTCATTAATCGGACCTCTTATCGGCGGCTATATGGCCGATGCAATCGGCATTCGTAACGACTTCATCGTCGTCAGCGTGCTCATGTTCATCGCCTTTATTATGGCGACCCTATTTATCCACGAGGATTATACGCCCCAATCCAATGCCAAGAAATTGACACTTTCAAAACTGAAAGAAGAAATCCCCGAATTCAACAGCATCATTGCATTATGCGTGGCGTCTTTTATCTATGCGATCTGCATCATGTCCTTACAGCCTATTATTTCCGTTTATATTAAAAGTATCGTCCCAAGCGATACGGAAAATCTTGCATTCATCGCAGGCGCGGTATTTTCGGCCATGGGGATTGCACAATTAATCAGCAGTTCGCCTCTTGGCAAGCTGGTCGACCGAATCGGACCGCGCAAGGTACTCGTCATTTCTCTCATCTATGTAGGCCTCCTCAATATTCCTCAAGCCTATGTAGACAATATTTACCAGCTCGCTGTCATCCGCTTCTTACAAGGCTTCGGTTTGGGCGGAATGTTGCCGGCCCTAAATACATATTTATCCTCAAAAACACCTCGCCAGTTTACGGGACAAATATTTTCCTATAATCAGTCGAGCCTGTTTCTCGGATACTTTTTAGGCGCCGTCGGCGGATCCGGACTCATGGCGCTATTGGGATTTACCACATTATTCTGGATCAGCGGCGGATTATTTATACTTTCAGCCCTCTGGATCGGATTAAAATTAAAATAGAATACAGTACATAACCATATATATTTTTATATCACGCTGTATCAAAATATGACACTACAACAGCAGTAACATAATAACTACAGTTGCCGCTACGCATGGAACAGCATTACGCTTTGCCAATTCCATCGGATTGATGCCTGCCAATCCGGCGATGATGATGCCGGCTCCGGCCACAGGGCTCATACTGCGACCGATACCGGCCCCGAGCTGAGCCATAGAGCCGAGTTCCATAATACCGTATCCAAAATCCGCCGCATGAGGTGTTACGGCGCCATTGAAAGCAAGGGCCGCCGCATTACCGGAACCGGAAATAACAGCCAACAGGAACGGCCCGAAAGCAGCCCCGATCTGCGCAATTTGCTGAGAGTTTTTCATACCATCGATCAATGCGCTTGTAAGCCCGATATACTGCATCCCCGCCGTAAAGCATGCAGCAGCAGCCATCAAGCCTACTACATCACACATACCGTCACCGGTACCGCGGAAAAATTTCTTCACCGCATCAGTCACATTAGGACGGACCGCAACGATACCGATGGCCGTACCGATGAGCATTGAAACAGGTACGGAAATCTCAGGGATTATCGCTACCTGCTTACTGCCTAACACAAGCAGTACCAGCGGAATAATCGGGATAATCGCATAGAAATAATTCACCCTGAACGCTTTGCTGTCTTCGGCATTAGACTCCAGTACATATCCGGTATGTTCCTTTTTGACGATTGCCACGATATTAAGTAATACGGAGGCCACCACAAGTCCCACAACCGCTTGCATCGAAAAGCTGGCAATAACGGTCATAACATCTGTTCCTGCCAGTTGCGCCACCTGCGGGTTAAACATGAGGCCGGGACTCAGGGAGCTACCCCATGTGCCTAAGAATACAGCGGATCCCGCCATCGCCGGATGAACACCGGAGCGAATAAGGGCCGGAATCAACAGGGCCCCTACGGCGGCTGCACAGCCCGCCGCAGTCGGCAAAGCGATATTAATCAAAAAGGTAATAATGACCGCACCGGGAATGATGATTTTTGTCATGCGCTTTAAGCCGGCAGAAATGAAGTATACCATGTGCTCCGTACACTTCGTGTACTCCATAACATAACTGAAGCCGAGAACCGTACAGATCGTCGGCACGAGTCCGGCATTGGTAAGTTCTTTCACGAAGGCCGTCGTACCCGCCGCGATGTTACCGCCGATAAAGCACATCAACAATCCCGATAAAAACAGAACAAGTCTCGTTTCAAACTGTTTAATGATGGCGATAAATGTCGCCACCACGATAATAATACCCGAAATAACCATAGTTCTCTCCTGTCCACAAACTAAAACTCGTGATAAACCTAATTAAGATTCAGATAATCCCTTATAGTAGTTAGATGAGCCTTGTTTCAGCTGAGCTGAGGCTGCGCAATACCGTATCCAGAACCCTCGCCCCGGTCACGATATCGTCCATCTCGGCGAATTCCGCCGGATTATGGCTGATACCGTCGCGACACGGAATGAATATCATCCCTGTAGGGACAGCCTCCGCCCAATGCATGGCATCATGACCGGCTCCGCTCGGCATACGCATATACTCTACGCCTAAAGACTGAACAGCCGCCTTAATCTGTGCAATCATAGCCGGATGCATCGCCACCGGCCGGTCCTGAGCAATCGGCTCGATGGTATATGTCAGACCGCGTTTTCCGGCGATTACATCGATGTATTCTTTCACAAGGGTCACCACGGAATCCCGAGCCACCTTGGACATACTGCGAATATCGACGCCCAGTTTCACAGCGCCCGGAATTACATTCATCGCACCGGGGCTAACATCTACAATACCAACGGTTCCCACAACAGGCGGTTCCTCCTGCATCGAGGTGATTTCCTCAATGCCGAGGATGATTTTCGCCGCACCGCACAGCGCATCGTGACGTAAATTCATCGGCGTGGCGCCGCTGTGATCCGCGTGCCCCCGAACGGTCACATAGAAACGCTCCGGTGCCGCAATACCTGTAACGATACCGATTTTTTTCTGTTCGTGCTCAAGAACCTTGCCCTGCTCAATATGAATTTCTATGAAAGCTTTCACAGCTCTCTTATATTGCATCTGTTCAATAGCATCCGGATCGAGGTTACGAGTCTGTAACGCCTCATACAGTGAGATTCCCCCTTTATCAACTAAGCGGTGTAAATCCTTTGCGGTCAATTCGCCTCGCATCGCCCTGCTGCCTAATGTGGCCGCGCCAAATCGGCTGGATTCCTCACACATGAAAGACACCACAGCAATGGTATGATCGTGCGCAAATCCGTCATCCGTCATACTGCGAACCGCTTCGATTGCGGACAATACGCCGACAACACCGTCATAGTTCCCACCATTAGGCACACTATCCGTATGGGATCCGACCATCACGACGGGCAAGTCTGGATTCTTACCTGCCTTATAGCCGATAACATTGCCAAATCCGTCGGTCTCAACAGTCAACCTCGCCTCAGTCATGCGGTCCATGATATATTGACGCCCGTCCCAGTCCGCATCTGTGAAAGCAAGGCGATTGATACCTTCACCCGGCGCTGTAAAGATCGCCATATTATTAAAGTCCTCAGCTAATCGTTCCCGTTGTATCATAGACGCTCCTTTACCAATATACTGCATTTCATAAACCATTCTTAACCGTTTTAATCTATACAAGGAGTATGCTGATTCGGTCAGATTTATCATTTTAGTGTGGTGATTCTGTCAGAATTATCGTTTCAAATAATGTTCCGCTATAGAACATAATGCGACGATACCGTTCAGCATGTCTTCTTCATCGATATCAAAAAGAGGATTATGATGCGGCGCCTTAATGGCAGAGCCCAACACCATATACGTCGCCTTACCGCCGTTATCGATGACGCGATTGAGGAAATACGCACAGTCTTCACTGCCGCCGCCACTATAGTCAAAAAGAACCTCTTTAAAGATACCTAAAGGCTCAATAATCTTTTGTACTTCTAGGGCTAAATCATCACTGATGCGGCCTGCCGGCGTTTCACCCTGTTTTGTAATTTCATAGGTACAGTCGTGCATTTCCGCTGCAGCTTTAATAATAGTTTTTGCCCGATTGATCATATAATCGTTGATTTCCGTTGTGGCGCCGCGCGTTTCAAGTTTAAGAACCGCCACGTCCGGCGTTACATTGCGGCCGGTACCGCTTTCAAACACGCCCACATTCATACGGGAAGCCCCCCGGCTATGGCGAGCGATAGCCTGTAAGTTAAGAACCGCCGTACAGCCTGCAAGCATCGCATTTTGCGCCTTTTCAGGAGATCCGCCGGCATGCGCGGAATAACCGTGAAATACCGCATCAAGCTTGGTGGTGGCCAGAAAGCCGTGATCACTGCAGGCAAAGCAGTTGGACAGGTTTTCGTTAAATCCGATATGCATGCCGAACATCAAATCCACATCATCCACCACACCGGCTTCAGCCATGGCTTTTGCACCGCGTACACCTTCCTCCGCCGGTTGGAATATGAGCTTAATCGTACCTTTATAGTTAGCCTTATGCGCAGCCACATATTCCGCCAGTCCGAGGCCCATCGTCATATGCGTATCATGGCCGCATGCGTGCATCGCCTTGTCATGGCGGGAGCGAAAGCCCTTATCTGCGGGTATATGACCGGCCTCATTTGATTCTATGACATCATTTGAGTCCATATCCGCCCGAAATGCCACCGTAGGGCCGTCATCGTCGAATTTCATTGTGGCTACGATGGCCGTTTTACCGTAACCCATTTTTTCTACCAGTTCAGGATCGGCCCCTTCCGCAACGGCACGATCCATGGCGGCTTTCATGATCTCATCGCCGGGAAGTCCCATGCGTGCATCCAAATCGAGGACATCCGCCCCGAGGTCCACGTCATACCCCAGTTCAATAAGACGCGCCGCCACCTTTGCCGCGGAGCGATACTCAAGCCACCCCGGCTCGGGATACATGTGAAAATCCCGTCGCATCGCGATAAAAACATCGCGCCGTTTCTCTACAAAACTCTGAACAGACATAGAAACCTCCTCTATAAACAAAGAATCCGCATATCTTTACTATATGAACAGATATGCGGATAGTCAACCGAGTACGGCTATGTATACAATATATATAATTGTCTGCTTGGTACCTATTTATAAAAAACAACTTTAAGATCAATCGATTATGCCAGCTCCGCCTTATTGAGCTTCGCCAGTACTTCACGCTTGATTCTGCGGTGCCGTTCCCAGCCGATGATAAATACGGTGCTGATGATAAATACCATACCGAGAATTCCTGTGAGGGTAAATTCATTGCCTAGCAACGCCCAGCCGAACATAGCCGCCGAAATCGGTTCCAGAGATGACAGGATGGATCCCTGAACGGCTCCGATGCGACGGACGCCTTCCATGTAGGCGTTAAAGGACACCACCGTACCGAGGATGATGATGGTAAATAAGCCTAACCACGTCATATGGTCCCAAACGGCTTTCGATTCGTAGGCGCCGAAAATAGAAATGGATAACATGCCGGATATGAGCATGGCAAAGCCCACAATCGGCCCCGTGCCATACGTGCGCAACAACTCAACCGGCTGCAAGCTGTAAACGGTGATTCCTAATGCGGATAACAACCCCCAGAAGAGAACCCCGCCATTTACATTCTGTATATCCAAACCGCCTTGAAACATGATCAACATCGTCCCCAATATGGCGAAGAACACCGATACGACCTCTCCGGAGCTCGGCTTATTGCGATAGCGCAAAAATAAATATACGATAATCATCGTCGGCGCCACATATTGAAGGACCGTCGAAATCCCTACACCGGCAAGGGCGATTGATCTAAAATATGTATACTGGCACATCGCCATCCCGAAGATGCCGAAAATGAGCAGCTTCATGATATCCTTGGGGCTTTTAAAAACGTTAAATACGGCTGTTCCCTCTTTCATAAACGCCAATATAACCGTGATGAGGCCTGCCCCGATCAGCCGCACCTCCAGCAACCATTCCACGTTGACATGTTTCGCATCTTCAATAAATTGTACGGCCGTTCCCGACAGTCCCCACAGCAATGCCCCTAATATGGTGAGCCCCATGCCGACCCATTGTTTCTGTTCCATCTCTCCCCCAATATCCAGCGAGATTTATCTTATAATTACGACGTATGGTGAAAGTCGACCACAATTTGCATAACAATTAACATGCTCATGAGTCAATCATTAAACTTTCACAAACGTTCTACAAGAACCTATTGTAAAACAAAAAACAGCCCAGGTCTATACAAATTTCCAGGCTGATTCTCAATATTTATTTCTAACTGATTAAGATTTCTTTTCTAATGCGATAATGATAACGGTCGCAATGATAAGCGCCATCCCGACGATGCCTAAAACACTGAACTGATTTCCCAGGAGGAGCCACGCAAAAAAGGCTGCGGATATCGGTTCAACGGACGACAGGATGGATCCCTGAACGGCACCGATGCGCTTAACCCCTTCAAGATAGGAATTAAAGGATACAATCGTTCCGAGGAATATGACGGAAAAATATCCTAAACCGGTCCAGACATCCCACGTTGCGGAGGACTCAGGCTGATGAAATAATATTCCTGCCGCAATGCCGCTGAGGAACATCCCGAAGCCTACGATCGGCAAGGTGCCGTACCGAGCCAGCAAGTGCACCGGCGACACGCTGTAAACGGCTACGCCTACGGCAGATAAGAGCCCCCATACGAGTACATCCAGACGGATGCTTTCAGCGGAAAATCCGTCATTACCGATAAGGCAGATGGTCCCCACCAACGCGAGAATAACGGATAGAACCTCGCCCCGTGTAGGATGTTTACCGTAGCGAAACACGGCGTACAGAATGATCATGGACGGCGCCAGATATTGAAGGACCGTTGCAATGCCCGCACCGGCCAACAGAATCGCGTTAAAGTAGGTATACTGACACATGCCCATGCCTAAGATACCGAAAATCAGCAGCTGCATCGTATCCCGGCGACTCCTGAATACGTCGAATATTCGGTTACCGTCGCGAAACCACGTGTAACATACCGTAATACCTCCGGCCAAGATAAGCCTCGTCGTGACGAGCCACTCCAAGTTCATGCCTCGGCTGTTCCCGAGAAACTGGACGGCTGTTCCCGACACGCCCCACAGGGTGGCCCCCAGTAATGTCAATGCGATACCAACAACCTGATATCGGTTCATAATACTCCTCCTACCGGCCTAACGTAACAACTGATACACACGAGTTCATATAGGCGACACACATTACACACTGAATATTACAGGCAAACCGTTGGAAAACTCAATCTTATAACAAAGATACGTGAACCTTAACTACTACTTTACGAATATCGATCGGTTTATCATTCACAGCCAACAGAGGTCGATGTATATCCGACGGAAAAAAGACGGTGTAATACCCTTCCGGACAATGAATCATGCCCTCATCGACGGCTTCATTAGGATAAAAATAACAGTCCCGATCCGGATAGGATTCAACGGGTTTAACTTTACCTCGGTCCACAAAGAACCCCATATGTTCCTCACCGCACACCATAAACTGTATATCCACATAGTTTTTATGCGATTCCGGCTTGGTTTCTTCAAATAACTTCGTTTTCACATCATCCACATTGGCGTACATCAGATCGCCTTCGATAGCATGACGGCCCCCGGATAATGATTTGAGGTCCGTAGTCTTCAGAAAATCAAGGGCCCGCACAATAGCCGCGGGATATCCCATTTTCGTATAATCCGCTTCAATGGAAGAAAAAAACATATATAACATCCTTTCAAAAGGCAACCCGGTATTACGTTCAATCATAATATATTTATAGTAGCATATATACCGACAAGGGACTAGCTAATTATTAACATAAAGCCCCCCATACGCTACATATATGGAGGGCCTCGTAAAATACTATTCAAATTTATGACTTACTGTCAATTGTTATGCTTATGAAATTGTGTATTCAATTGTCAGTTTAAAACTAAAAACTAAATCATGAACATAATCAAATCTTATTCTCGATTTTTGAAAGCAGCGATAATTTCTTCGGCTTGCTTATGCGGAACCTCTTCATAGCTGTAGAACTGTCGATTGAATACGCCCTGTCCTTGCGTCATCGAACGCAATACAGTAACATAATCCGACATTTCCGCCAACGGCACTTGTGCTTTGACCACGGATATACCGGTTCTTTCACTTTGTTCCATGCCTAATACACGACCTCGTCGACTATTCAAATCGCCCATGATGTCACCCATGAAAGCATCCGGTGCAAACACGTTGACCTCATAAATCGGCTCCAATAGGACCGGTTTCGCCTTCGGAATTACATCCTTGATGGCCTGTGACGTAGCTACTTTAAATGCTAGCTCCGAGGAATCTACACTGTGGTACGATCCGTCCAGGAGTGTCACCTGTACGCCAATCATAGGATAACCTGCAATTAGACCTTTATCCAGGGTTTCTTTGGCACCCTTTTCCACCGCCGGAATATATTGCCGTGGTACAGCACCGCCAAAAATCTTGTCTACAAAAGCAAAGTCGCTACCATCATATAATGGATCCACTTGAATCTTAACATGCCCATATTGCCCATGACCGCCACTTTGTTTTTTGTATTTAGATTCTGTTTCTGCAGAACCTTTTATCGTTTCACGGTATGGAATGTATGGAGGTACAAGTTTCGCCTGTACACCGTATTTACGGTCCATCTTATTAAGAATATGTTCCAAATGCACCTCGCCCATACAGTCGATCTGTAATTGGCGGGCTTCCGCATTTTTCACAACTACACAAGTAGGGTCTTCCTCCGCTACTTTCATCACCGCACTTGCTAATTTCTCCTCCTCACCCTTTTTCACCGGTTCCATAGCCACGGTGTAAAGCGGTTGAGGGAAGCGAATCGCATCGTACGTTACTTTGAACTCGGGAGCGGTCAATGTATCCCCTGTCTTAGCATTCGGCAATTTCGGTATCACTACGATATCCCCGGCTTTGGCAGCGGAAACAGGAATCTGTTGCTTCCCTATAAGGGTAACCATCTTGCCCCATTTTTCCTCTACGCCCTGGTTCACATCGAATAGTCTATCACCTTCCTTGAGTTCCCCTGAGAAGATTCGTACAAAGCTTTGTTTTCCTGCGAACGGATCTAACAGCGTCTTGAATACGAAAGCAGTTAACGGTTTATCTACATGTACTGCCCGCTGTTCGCCGGTTTCCGCATCCGTTGCGGTCATCACTTTTTTCGTTGCATCCGGCATATAGCGGATCATCCGATCCAACACCTGATCTAAACCAATCCGAGATGTGGCACTGCCACACATGATTGGGCATACACGGCCACTAATCATCCCTTCGCGTAGCCCCTGTCGAATTTCCTCTAACGTTAATTCTTCACCTTCTAAATATTTCTCCAACAGTTCATCGCTACCTTCAGCCGCGGCTTCTACGGTTAACTCCCGTATTTCTTGAGCCTTTTCAATAAGATGAGCCGGTACAGCAATCTCTGTCGGTTGGCCGTCCTTATAAGTAAACGCAGTCATTTTCGCTACGTCTACGACGCCTTCGAAATCGGCGCCTTCACCAATAGGAATCTGCAACGGCATGATGCCCTTGCCGAATAATTCCCGCATTCTTTCAATAGTACCGAAGAAATCGGCACCATCTACATCCATTTTATTGATAAATGCCATGCAAGGCATTTGTAATTCTACAGCATAATCCCAGGCGCGCACCGTATCCGTTTCAACACCGGACGTAGAGCTCAACACCATCAACATACCGTCACAGGCGCGCAATGCGGCACGAACTTCGCCATGGAATTCATTGTAACCCGGCGTATCCACGAAATTAACCTTGTGGTCATGCCATTCACAAGGGGCCATGCCCAACTGAATGGTCACGTTACGCTTAATCTCTTCCGGTTCAAAGTCCATAATATGCTTATTATCTTGACCACGGCCGACAAAATCAACGGCACCGGAGGTTAATAACAAAGATTCCACAAGAGCAGTCTTCCCCGCTCCATCATGGGATACGACAGCTACATTTCGAATTCGGTCACTACTATACTCTTTCATCGGAATCGCCTCCTTATTGGCAAATTACGCTTTTGCTATACTATTTCGACGTTCCTTTGTAAAAGTCCTCTTTTCCGATCAAAATTAATTCAAAAGAAATATCAAGAAAATTTATAGTATATTTATACTTTCGCAAAACAGACTAATTTTATATTATAATTAAAATAAATAAGTATGTTTCTATGGAGGTTGTGATGTTGTATTACAAAAATTTAGAGCAAATTATTTTTTCAAAACATGAATTATTAAGCGATGAACCAGATGAATTATTAATTATTAGCGGATACCTAGGGCCCGCTCCTATCGAGCGATTAAGAGAACTTCCTAATATGAAAATTACTATAATTGGAGGAATGTACTCTAATGGTATTGATGCCAGACTATTAAACTCCTTAAATTTAATCAAATCTCAAAATGATAAACTAAATATTTTATATAGTCGACAAGAAATACATTCTAAAATATATATTTGGAAAAAAGATGATAAAATTTTATCTGCTTTAATTGGCTCAGCAAATTTTTCTTCAAATGGTCTTAGAACAGATTTCCGAGAATCATTAGCTGATGCAACTAGAGATACCTTCTCACCATTAAAAGAATATGCAAAATTTATACTAAATGAAGTAACAGAAACTCCACCATTAAAATCCACTCAAGCAATTATCGAATTCGATACCAACTTTAACATCAGCCATATTACCGACTTTAAACAAAAAAGACTATTTACTGTTGATATTCCATTATATTCTGAAACTCAAGCAAATGGTAAATTTATTCCTAAAAAAAGTGGATTAAATTGGTGTTTTGCTAATGCACATGTATCTGCAGGAGATGCTTACATACGTATTCCAAAAAGCATTATAAAATTAGGGACTGAACTTATTAAACCCTATGATACTTCTTACGTTTCTACTAGTACCCGTAGAAGAAATTCTGATTCAATAGAAATAATTTGGGATGATGGTGTTGTTATGGAGGCATCCCTCGAAGGAGAACAAAAATATGATAATAAAATTTATCCTAAACAAATAGCTTCTTATAAAGCACAAAGGCCTTATCTGGATGGCATCCGAATTTCAACCAAAAGCATTCTAGGCCGATATTTAAGAAAACGATTAAATGTTAGCTTAGATGATTTAATTACTCTAGAAACATTAGAAAACTATGGTAGAACAACTATTACGCTATCATTAATTGAAGAAGGCACATATTACGCTGATTTTTCTGTATAAAAACAAAAAGGAGAGCCTTGTGATGAACAAATGAACTGCACCCCAAAAATTGGACACAATTTTTGGAGGTGCAGTTTTTTATGTCAAAATACTCAAAAGAAGTTAAAGAAAAAGTCATTAGCCTTTTTGAAAAAGATTTAAGTCCCTTTAGAATCGCTAAAGAGCTTAAAATTCCAGAAAGCACTGTAAAAAACTGGTTATACAAGTTTACCCTTAGTCATAATTTGACCCATAAAATTGGTAAACAAGTATATACAGCAGATTTTAAACGTAAAGTTCTTGAAACTAGATGGAAAGATAAGTTATCCTTTAAAGAAACAGCAGAATTATTTAGTTTAGATAATCCTAGTCTAATTGCAGCATGGCAAAAGCGGTATTTAGACGAAGGGATTTTGGGATTGCACCCCAAGCCTAAAGGTAGAGCACCTATGAAGACTAAGAAAGAAATTAAAATACAAGTAGATTCAAGCCAAAAAACAGATAAGGAACGTATTAAAGAACTGGAAGCTGAAAATGCTCGATTAAAGTATGAAATATCTTTTTATGATGACTTTATGAAAGAAATGCGTGAAATTGCTAAACCCAACCGAGCTGTAAAAAAAAAGCACAAACAATTGCCATCGAAAGATTAAGAAAAATATATCCCCTTCAGTTTATGCTCAAGTACTTTGGCATTAGTCGTAGTACATATTATGCACGCCTAGCTAGCATAAAAAAGGGAGACAAATATGCAGAAGAACGAGAAGCTATTCATACACTTGTATCGATGAATAAAGGTCGCTACGGATATCGACGAATCACAATAGCATTACATAAATTAGGCTTCACGGTGAATCATAAAGTTGTGATGCGTATTATGAAGGAAGAAAACTTAACATGCAAAGTTCGTCTAAAGAAGTACCGTTCATATAGGGGGATCGAAGGAAAAATCGCACCTAATATTATTAAGCGAAACTTTACTGCAACAAAGCCAGATCAAAAATGAGCAACAGATATTACAGAATTCCACCTATTTGGGCGTAAGGTTTATTTATCACCAATCTTAGATATGTATAATGGTGAAATTGTATCCTATGAAATATCAGAACGACCTGTATTAACACAGGTATTATCTATGTTGGATAAAGCCTTTAAGAACAGGCCACATAGCAAAGGCTGCATCTTACATTCAGATCAAGGATGGCAGTATCAGCATAGAGCTTATCAAAAAGCATTAAAAAATCACGCTATCATCCAAAGTATGTCTCGTAAAGGAAATTGTTTGGATAATAGCGTGATGGAAAACTTCTTTGGCTTACTAAAATCAGAGTTGTTATATTTAGAGGAATTTACTTCCTATGAAGATTTTATCAACAAACTAAGAGATTATATTGATTATTACAATACAAAACGTATTAAGCTCAAATTAAAAGGAATGAGTCCGGTAGAATACCGAACTCATTCCCAAAAAGTAGCTTAATTATATCTCTCCAAGAAAATGGGTGCAGATCAAAAGCATCTACAAGCACTCTCCTTTTTATTTTTCACTAGCAACTAAAGACTTATACAACTCAAGAATACTTAATGCCAATTTTTTCGCAAATAACGGTGGTACTGCATTACCAATCATTTCATAATTAGCAACCTGTGACTCAATAAATTCAAAATCATCATCAAAAGTTTGTAACCTTGCGGCTTCACGAACAGTAATACTTCTTTTTTGCCGTGAATCCGGATGAATATGTCTTAGTCCATCTTTCTTTAAATGTGCAGGTATTGTATTACTAGGCTTATCCCACCGCAATACATGATATTTATGAACATTCGTAATTTTCCCGGTCTTCTCTTGATATAATTTAATCAATTTATCAGTTGAATTAAATTCATTTACATTATCCTCTATATCTTTAGCTAAAATCCCAAATATCTCCTGATCTCTAAGATTATGGTATCTTGATTTATGTCCATTTATTTGACTTAAATTATCATAAGCAACTCTCTTAGTTACTTGTTTAACAGGATAAATCGGTGGCAAGTCTCCAATCGCATCTTTTACCGTTCGCCTATAATTAACCTTATATTTCATTAAAGTACATCTATAAAAATTCTCTAATATATTTTGATAATTAATATTTTTATCTTTTCGAACTCCAACAATAATAACTCGTTTTCTAACTTGTGGGACACCAAATTCCGCTAAATCTAATAAAGCATCTTTTCTTAAATCATCAATTATTTCATAACCTATTTCTGCAAATGCAGTACGAATCAAATCAGTTATTCTTTCTCCAGTTGGAATAGCTGATAATATTCCTTCTACATTTTCAAATACTATAATTTTAGGCCTATACTCTTTTACTACGCGAATATAAGCTTCAAAAAGGAAATTCCGATAATCATTTTTCATTCCATCCTTATCTCTAATTCTTCCAGCTATTGAATATGCTTGACATGGAGGCCCTCCAGAAATTACATCAATACACTTATTACCAACAAGTTGATTTAATCCTACTGAAGGCAAATAATCTGAATCTTCCCAACCATTAAAAAGCTCTTCCGATCGTTGTATATCAAAATTTAATATTATATCATCTACCAAACATCCCATATTATATTTAGATTTTAGCCTATTTTTTAAAGTCCTTACTTGAGGCTTTAACCATTCTACCGCAGCAATTAAATTATATTTTTTAGTTTGTTCAAAACCATCTAATAGTCCTCCTGCACCTGCAAAGAGTTCTATCACATTAAGCTTTCTCATATTTGATCCTTTTCCTATTCTTTTTTGCAAGATCTAAATACTTTTTTATTTCTTCACCTATAACTTGTGCGAGCAAAGGCGGAACTGCATTCCCTACTTGTCTATTTTGTTGAGTTTTAGTTCCTAAAAACTCAAATCGATCCGGAAATGATTGCAAACGAGCATTTTCTCTTACTGTAGGAACTCGATTCCATTTATAATGAAAATGATTTCTATGCCCTGTATCAATAGTTTTAGATGGCCGTTGACTATGATATCGAGTCCATGCCTCATTAAATTTTCTTGATTCACCAACTCCTGGTGGTAAATCTTTATAATTCCCACCTTCTGGGACTTGACTAATAACCCATTTCACTTCCTCTGTATGTTTTGTTCCAACATGATTATATAATTTAACCGCCCCCTCTCGCATAAGCCTTTGATAAGCACTTTGCGGCTCACATTCATACTCAGCAGTTGGTTTTCCTAAATCAAATTCTAAAGAGGGCAAGTCAGAAATTGCGGCAGCAGTCCCAACATAAGAACTTGAATCTAATATAGGTTCCGGAAATTTAAATGAATCGATTCTCAAATCATTTCTAAACCCCACAAAAAACATACGTCTTCTAAATTGTGGAACACCATAATCAGCCGCTAATAAAGGTTTTTCAGTTACAAAAACTTTATACCCTAAATCTTCAAACGTATTTATTATTTGTTCTTTAACTCTTCCTTTATATAGGGTAGCCATACCTGGAACATTTTCAATCAAAAAAGCTTTAGGTTTAAAAAACTTAACCGCATGAACGACTGCTAAGTATAGCTTATTTCTAGTATCATTAATATCTCTTGAACCAGTTAAACTAAACCCCTGACATGGTGGTCCTGCAATAATAACATCCAAGTCTACATTATTTATTACTTTAGCAATATTTGCCATAGCAACATCTTCTTGAAATAAATCTGCTTTCAAAGCCTTTGCACCTTTTATATTACGAGCGTAAGTTTTTAGTGCAGCCTCATCAAAATCAATTCCTGCTAGAATTTTAAATCCTGCTTGTAAAAATCCCTGACTTAAACCACCTGCACCAGAAAATAAATCTATAACAGTGTACTCAGTTATCATGTATATCATCCTTAATTATAGTCTAAATTGTCTAGTTACAATTCAATTGTTTTACAAATTATAATAACATATATCGAACATAAGAGCCATATTTTAATTATCTCTTAATACAGTTTCACCACGATAACAGTTTATATCTAGCACGACAAAAGACGATCCGTACGTATGCCGCCATCTCAGGGACGCGGAGCAAACATGCACAGACCGTCTTTTCAACAATAATACATCAAATAAAATTTTTATAATTATCTGCCGACTAATGAGGCGCAACCGTTTAATAAGGCTATAAATAATGCATAAATAATAAGAATGATAAGCGACGTAACCACACAGGCCAGGAATACTTTCAATTTTGACAACATGACCTGTTTTCCCATCAGCGCCAAGGATACCCAGATCATGATAACAAGCATACCTATAAAGCTGATAGAAAATACAACCCCAAATAATGTGGGTGCATCGAAGAAGCCTACTAATATACCTGCAGGAATGACAAGCAGTGCATAAAATGCCGTCCCAAACAGTACGCCATAGCCTTCCAAGTACCAGTTAACTTTCATAACCGCATTGACATTATCGGTACCGCCCATTTTCTTAACAACCCAGTTAAAAATATAAGAATAAATAGCTACACCGATAAACGACAGCAAAATTCCTAAAAACCAAATCAAAACGAAAGCTACACCGGCAAAGGTAAGGACCATAAGAAAAGTATTCGTGATCTCGTTACGTGGCAACAGGGGAATGAGCATCGTGCCGAATAAAGCTAATAATAAATAAGGAATGGCCCAGAAGAAAACCGTGCCCCAAAAGCCCTTTTTCAAAGTGCCGAATTCAACAATTTGATCAATCCCTTTCGAAAAGGGATGCACCAACAACTGAAAAAAATCCGAATACCATTTCGTTTCCATAAAATTCTCTCCTTTTATGCTATACAACACATAACATCATCGTCATGCCGTATATGACTCATATGAACAATGAACTAAAATGTTCCGGTTCTTTTCCCGTAATGTTTGGAGTCCCCGTTCTGTTTCCATCCCACCGTATCACCGATGGACATAACGCGGCGCGTTAGGCAGTCCTTACATTGTTCCGCATTATCGTCCACACATGGTTTGTTGTCGTACAGCAAGTATTTCGCGCGGTGTTCGGGAATCGTTATGATGGGCATCAATATATTCGCCCCTGCGGCAAGACCTTTTTCACGCCCCAGTTTATCGAGGGCCTGTAGAGCCGTAGTGGCCGCAATATTTACATCTTTCAAAAATAGACGGGTCAATGCAATCATCTTAAGTCCCAGTTGAACGCGGCGCAATTTACCCGCTTCATCATCGATACCCAACGCAAGGGCCTCCTGACCGAGCGGCGTATCATGATGCACCACATAAGGTCCCATACCGATCATGTCGATATCCATATCGCGATAAAACAGAATATCATTGACTAAATCCTCTTCCGTTTGTCCCGGCAGTCCGATCATGACACCCGTGCCCACCTGGAATCCGACGCGGCGCAGACGGCGTAAGCATTCCACGCGCGTCTCAAAAGAGTGCAATTCATCGTGAGGATGAATTTTATAGTATAATTCTTTATTCGTCGTTTCAATGCGCAATAAGTAGCGGCTTGCGCCGGCTTCGCGCATACGACGGTACGCCTCTTCCGACTGTTCTCCGACGCACATGGTAATCCCCAAAGAGCCGTCACCGATTGCTTTAATATCGCGAATAAGTTCCACCACATAGTCGACAAATGCATCATCACAGCGCTCGCCGGATTGCAAGGTAATCGATCCGTATTCATGATCGTACGCCCATTGCGCCATTTTAATGATATCCTCCCGATTCATATCAAACCGTTCGGCCTTATCATTTTCCCGGCGGATGCCGCAATAGTTGCAGTTCTTTATACATCGATTCGAAAACTCGATGAGACCGCGATAATATGCCACAGGTTGCACATATTTCGACTTCACTTCGTAAGCTTTCTTATAGATCAATTGCAACTGTTCTTCATCCGTTACGGACATGAGAAACCGCAACTCATCTTCGATCAATGCGGCATCGCCGACGAGATCTTTCGCTAAAATATCCTGAACTTGCAATCAATCACTTCCTTTCATAACGAACCGTCATCGATTCGCTTGGTATCGTAATGGATTCAATATCCGTCACACATGTAAATCCATTTATTTCACGAGGCAAATCACACACATGCTTCACCTCACGCATCAAACAATCATGCGCCATCATGCCGCGACTCATCTTGGACGATGTGCTCATCTGCTTATAGGCATCGCCGCGAAGTTCCCAGAATTCCGCGGTTACAATCTTCGGATGATCCAGCATTTTAGCGTATTCTTTCAATGCTAAATTCAATATCCAGTCTTCTTTGTGAAAGTAGTCCTTCACCGCATCGCGCCATGTATCATAAAGGTTGATACCGATTTTATCCACCATGTCGAGACGATAATCGCGAATCCCCATGTGAGGTTCTACGATGCCATACAACGCGGACAATATGACGAGATGACGTTCACCAAACCGCTTCGCCCGATCGGACAGGCCGGACCAGTTCAAATATTTAAATGCGATGCCGTCATAGCTCTCACCGGCACGCCCCACGGGATACTCCTCATGTCGCCGATAAAAGTCATGTACCGCCGTGGCCTTATCGCCCTTCAGCTTGAGCGCCTTACCTAGCGTTTCTACGTCAAGGGATTTCACATGTTCTAAAACGGATGCTGTAATCTGCGGATGAAACTGAGCGCATACATCCTTCACATGTGCGCTAATGGTCTTGGTTTTACTAGGAGAGAGGACGATTTTCATTCGCTAGATCCGCCTTGATAGATTCCTCTGTAAGATTATCGATAAGCTCCGGATTCCACAACATGAGCGGTACCGCTACCACGTGAGCCGCTTTCATTTCCTTACACAATTTAATACACTCTTTGAGGTATGGAGACTCGTCATCAAGAAGATCGCAAACGATAACCACATGACGTCCCTTGAGATTTACCCCTTCATAATCGATGCTTTCAGCGGACACGGTGAGCATCCCTGTTTCCAAACGACCTTCGCTCATGTCCCCGAGTCGGGTCATCAATACATGTTCAAGCAAGGTCGATAGCGGAGTCACAACGCGACCGATGCCGATGAGCGCCTCCGGTTGAGCATGGACGATGATTGTCTTCTTACGTTTATCCGTTCTGAAATCAACGAGAGCCTGCTCAAGTGCCGCATAAAATACAAACAGTTGCCATGGGTCGAAGGAACCCGTCTGGAACATGTCGATAATCGTACCGTCATCATCCATATTGAGACGTGTCAACAATTCCTCCGCAATATCATTTACAACGATGCTGAAGTCGGATTGAATAGGTTCTTGTACATTCTTTTGATCTGCCATTAATTCCTCCTGAATAGGATATATAATACTGCGCCGGTCGGCGCCGTCACAAACGTTTCTTTAATTTTAATTGTAACATATTTCGCGTCATCGTTGGGATACCGAGGATACACTTTTCACATGAACTATACGTTGACTACATGTCATGAATATATCTTTTGAAAGCATTCCTGCGGGAGAGCAAATACGGAGTGTAAAAATGGACCGCCGAAGCGGTCCATAAATTACTTGCACTTAAACATATACTTGAAATGATATGCACATAGCATTATATACTTAAAATTACATCTATTTGAAAGTACATATAGATAAAATTACATGTACTTATTACATGCTTTCACCGTTCTGAGCATTATCCATCAATATACAATTAATCAGCCCATTATGAGTAAATAGATATTCATAACAGTGACGATAATCCCGATGCCCCACAGTACAATATTTGTAAATGTTCGATTTACATATTGCCCCATAATATGACGGCTGCTGGTCATGTACAGTTGCAGAAATATCGTAACAGGCAGCTGCAGGCTCAAAAACATTTGAGACACCAGTAAGGCTTGGAATGAATCCGTTACAAATATGATGAGCAGCAGCGCCGGAATATACGTCAAAGACAATCCCAGACGACTGTGAAAGTCATTCATATCATAGGATTCGCCAAACATGCCCGCAAAAATACTCGCACCGGCCATGCCCGCCGTCGCGGATGATGCAAATCCGGCAAAGAGAAGTGCCAATGCAAAGATGGTACCCGCTGCGGGTCCGATTAAAGGCCGCAATAATTCCTCGGCCTGTTCCAGTTCCGTCACCTCTATGCCGTGAGAAAAAAAGACAGCTGCCGCCAATAAAATCATAGCGGAATTAATCATCCACCCGATGCCCATCGAAAGCAATGTATCGAGAAATTCATAACGCAACTGTTTCTTTATCACCGTCGGATCCTGCGTGTTGAACTGGCGACTTTGAATGATCTCGGAGTGCAAAAATAAATTATGCGGCATAATAACCGCACCCAGAATACTCAAAATAACGAGCATCGATTCATTTGGGATCTGAGGATTCACCCATCCGATACCGGCCGCAGCCCAATCCACATGAACCATATTGACCTCTACCACATAGGCCAATGCAATGAGAGACACAAAGCCGGCGATGATACGCTCTAGCTTACGATACGAATTGGTGATCAGCATAACCGTACAGATCAAAGCGGTCAAGATGCTGCCGATCAGCAACGGTATACCGAAAAGCATCTTCAAGGCTATCGCCGCACCGATAAATTCAGCCAAAGCCGTCGCCGCAGCAGCGATACCGGCCGTACTGAGCACAATGCGGGAAACCCAGCGCGGCAAAAATTCATAGGCGCATTCCGATAGACATTGGCCGCGGACTATGCCTAAATGCGCTACATTATGTTGCAGTAAAATGAGCATAATTGTGGACAGTGTCACCACCCACAAAAGTTGATACCCGAAACTGGCGCCGGCCGCCAGATTGGCGGCCCAGTTGCCGGGATCAATGAAGCCGACGGTCACGATAATACCCGGACCGATATATTTAAAGACTTCACTCACATGCTGCTTACCGTTTTGATGAACGGTAAACAATTGTCGTTTAAAAAAATCAATCATCCTAACTCCCTAAGTAAGGATTATAGAGTGAACTTCATCTCCGTTCTTGCACGCGCATCGGTTTTAGCCTTACCGTTTTTGGAATCGCTGTAACGGATGCGAACATCGCCGCCTACTTTAACGCGGGAATCATCAATTTTAAAATGTTTCATTTTTTCCTTGATCTGTTCATCCGTCAACGCGCGCTCTTCAGGCTTTGCCACTTCATCATTAGCTTTATCGAGAGCCTCCTGTTGCGATTCGCTTACGCGGTATTCCTTACCCGACGCTTTGGCCTTAGCGGCGCGTTTCTGGTCCGCTTTTTGACGACGTTCGTCCGTAACTTTCTTATCCCGTGCGATACGATAGTCCATTACATCGCGCATGTTTTCTTGATAAAGGCGCAATGCAAACTGGCGGTCATTGTCATTCATCTGTTCCCGTTTTTCCACGACCTCATCGATAAGGGGCATCAATTCATCCTTTGTATAGCTCGTACCGTCAAAGGCCAATCCATGAGTATCCGTGATAGAACCATGTTTAATCAACGTTTTCAATGCCGTATACGTCCAATCGTTCGGAGTTACCACATCGGAGCTCACACTGTGTTTGGAGTCGGAAGCGCGTACCACCTCCGTGTCAGCGCTGACACCGTCCACCATAGGACGGGCACTGGGAATGGCGATACTTTCAGCATGAACAGCCCCCAAAGAAGCGGTTAAACAAAAAGCCCCGACACCTAACGTGCGGCAAATCATTTTCAATCGACGTGTATATGTTGTATTCATAAGAGCCTCCTTAAATTAAATTTGATACAATCTATTATAATAACTCCCTTATGTATACGTCAACTCTATAACCCTTATACACTTCTGTGATGTGATAATATCCCGTGCTATCGCTGTAAAATCATAAGATAAATCAAAGCGACATCACAACCGATTACCCCATCACTACACAAATATACAAAAAGACCCCACATCAAGCGATGTGAGGTCTCAGCATGGCGGAGGATTAGGGATTCGAACCCTAGCGACGGTAACCCGCCCTAACGATTTAGCAAACCGTCCTCTTCAGCCTCTTGAGTAATCCTCCATGCTTTACTGAGTAATCATATCATACTCAGCAAAACATCGTCAAGATTATTTCAACATGGATTCGATGAACCAGATTTGTTTTACATAGTACTCAATATGGTCTTCCATCATGTTGGAAAGCAAGAAGTTATCTTCTTTACCTGCCGCTTCACGAATAGCCGCGGCCTGATCTTTCATGTATTTGAAATCCTTCAGTAGAATCTCAATTACCTTATGTTGAGGAACATCTTCCTGACCCAATTCGCCGATTTTTGCCAATTTAGCATATTCAACGGAGTTAACCAACGGGAATTCACCCTGCATTTTCACATGCTCAGCTACCGCATCAAAATAATCAAATGCTTCATCATAAATGGATTCCAAATATTCATGGATAGATTTGAATTGTGAACCTGTTACATTGAAATGTAAGTTATGCAATTTTACGTTCCATACGGAAAGATCTGCTAAATATTGATTTACTTGTGCTACGTTTTTCATAATAAATTCCTCCATTATTAATCAATTCTCAATTACCATGTATAACAAAAGACTTATACATTTAGTTGGCATCTATGCCATTAACTCTTTTATTTAATTTGTAATCAATATTGATTACATTGTTAGTATAACAATAATAATTATCCGTGTCAATATATAAAAATCTTTATCATCAAAAAAATAACCTATTACTATAAGACTAATAATCCTACAGCAATAGGTCGGTATATAACCATCAGAGTAATTTAAATATAATATTCTATATAATCATCCGGTACCTTCTTTTCCTCCGAGATCGCTTTATTATTTGTATTAAGTCTGGACTTTCGAACATACATGTTTTCAGGGTCTGTTTCGAAGATGACCATATCCTGAGGTATATCGTGCTTAATGACGAGGTTACAGCCGATTTTAGTGCGGGCACCGATGGTGATATCGCCCAAAATTTTCGTACCCGTACCGATGAGAACATCATCCTCGACCGTCGGATGGCGTTTCACCTTCTTAGATGACATACCACCGAGTGTGACCTGGTGAAATAATGTCACATTATCCCCTACAATAGCGGTTTCACCGATAACAACACCCATACCGTGATCGATAAATAATCCGCGTCCGATGGTAGCGCCCGGATGGATTTCTATGCCCGTCACATGACGTGAATGCAAAGCTATACGACGCGCTAAAATAGGCCATCCCGCCTTATAGAGGCGATGTGCAAAGAAATGCCAGAACAGCGCCGTTATGTGAGGATATGTCCAGATGACCATCCACACACTGGTTGCCGCAGGGTCCGAGTCCATAACACGCTGAATATTATATTTAATTTTTCCCCATAATTCGCGTAGACCTTGCATCACAGGTACTCCGTTTCTTCCTACAAATTTTTACTTTATGGATAGATGATAAAAAACGTCCTCAGGAAAATCCCAAGGACGATATTGTGGTTCCACCTTGTTATCCACTATGCAGAGTGCATATGCCTTTGTGCACTCTGATTACCCATACTCTAACACCTGAAAGCAGCCATTGTCAAGAGAATGAGAAGTACTTTTAAAACCCTAAAAAAGCAGGAAATAACTAGGTTCATCGATTAACTTGTAATTGTCGTTACATCGTAGGCCATGACTCCGGGACTATCAGCAACCACATTGCCATACCTATCAATAGTATAGATGTCATGACCATACAAAAAACGGGAATCCCCGCAAGCCATCTGTAAAGACCGGAATCAGACAGTCTCTCAAGGGTCTGCCGGTCGTGAAGCATAATATGTCCCCATACATAACCCATGAGGAGATACGATACAAACTGAGGAGCACCGAATAATATCCACACAAGATACGGCCAGGTGCTACGAATAGGCATACGCAACATATAAATACAGTCCGTTAAACCTTTTGCAAAATTACAGCGCCCGTTCAACATGTACTTCTCTTCCCACGAAGGGCTTTTCATGCCCTTATCAAGCTGTTCATAACGAAATGCCAGATTGCGCTCACCGTGGCTAAAGTCGATAATCCTCAACTCCTGTAAAATCAGAATGACAAATAAAATAATGCTGACGACTTGCCACCACTTACCGAAAACCCATGAAATATCAATTGCTAAAGGCATATACGTAGAGTAAAAATGTATCAGACAAGTGCCCAGCATATTAATAACAAATAGTATGGCAATAAATAGGCCATAAGAAATCCATGATTTCCCATTGTCTTTCATATATTGATTACTACGAATACCGGCCATCACCACTGCTGGTTTTAATGATAAACCCAGCCCTATCAAAAAAAAGAGCATAAATGATATGATTGCGGTTATATAATGTTCTAACATAGTATCTGTACGCTATGCGCTTTATCGGTACGCTACGCGCTCAGGCTGCATATCGTGAAAATGGAGGCGCTCCTTTGCCGTCTTTTCCCACTCCGTCCCGGACTTTCCATAATTCGCATACGGATCGATGGATAAACCGCCGCGTGGCGTGAACTTACCCCAGACCTCGATATACTTCGGATCCATCAACTTCACGAGATCTTTCATGATAATATTGATACAATCCTCGTGAAAGTCCCCATGATTACGAAAGCTGAACAGGTATAACTTGAGAGACTTGGACTCGACCATGCGCTTGTCGGGTACGTAGGATATATATATGGTCGCAAAGTCAGGCTGTCCCGTCATAGGACACAAGCTGGTAAACTCCGGACAATTAAACTTAACGAAGTAATCATTGTCAGGATGTTTATTTTCAAACGCCTCTAACACCTGCGGTGCATAATCAGTAGGATAATCAGTTTGATGACCTAGCATCGTTACGCCTTGTAACTCTTGTTCAGATCTGCCGGATGCCATAAGGAACCTCTTTCTATATAACACAATAAAAACCAGGAAACAATTCACTTAATACTTAAATTATATCACATGGAAAACTATAAAAATGTTCATAGCCTCGTACTACGTTTATTCACATTTAGTCCTTTCATCTTTTTCATCAAATTCATATTCACCAACCATAAACGCTTTCAACATTATTAACCAGTCGTAAACTCTCTCAATATCATCCACTAGGCATAAACACATTCAACATCATCAACTAATCATAAGTGTCTCCCACATAAATTGTATAAAATTTAAGTTTATAATTAAATATTCATCTCTTTATAGTACAGTACAAATGTATAATTTATCGTAATATTTTTATACATAATGGAGGATCTCATGAAATTAAAACAACTTATTTTATCAAGTATAGCCTTAGGGACTCTTGCTTTCACGAGCGGTATCATACAGCCTGCACAAGCGGCGGTCGGTGCGGAAAAATCTGCTACAACGCAAAATATTGAATCATCTGCAACTGCACAAACAGCGACACCTGCGACGAAACAAAATGTAGGAACATCTGTTGCTGCACAAGCACCTGCATCTGCAACAAGACAAAATGTAAGGACATCTGCATCTGCAGCTGCAGCTACACAAACACCGACACCTGCAACGAAACAAAATGTAGGAACATCTGCTGCTGCACAAACACCTGCATCTGCAACAAGACAAAATACGGGAATGCCTGCAGCTACGCCGGCATCAACACCGACATCGATGCAGAATACAGAAAAATCCGCAGCGGTGACGACACAACATCGTATCAATGTGGATGACAAGGTATTGGAACCGACAGCTAATAAGGCAAATGTCATTTATGTTGAGGGTCAACCTCTCGTGGCGTTGCGTCAAGTGTCTGAAGCTTTAGGATACAAAGTATCCTGGGACGCACCTACTAAAACGGCATTAATCGATACGACCGTCGCAACCTTGGCGGTACAGCCGGATTCTAAACAAATACTACGAAAAGGTAAATTACAAAACATCAACCTCGACACATCTGAATCCTTGCTGCCTGCTGCGCGTATAGTAGACGGAACACTTTACGTGAGCCCGCAAGCGTTCAAATTATTGCTGAATGATGTGAGTATAACAAAAGATGAAATTTATATCGCGCCACAACGCTCTCAATCCATCGATAATCCGGCACAAAACGGCCAACAGAACGGTGTAGATACGTTCTTGCCGCCTGAAGAGGACAAGGTGATACCGTACGAAGAAGATACATCCGCTACTAAAGAAAAGAAACCTCTTGTAACGGTAAAACGGACTGATACGAAAACGGATACCTCTAAAACAGATACAGACGATACAAAAAATACAGTAAACACGAAAAATACAACAAGCACAAAGACTTCCGGGGACCAACGATCCAACGGCTTAAGCAGATAAATAAATCTTTACCGTAAGCTAATTAAATCATCCCCTATCAACAAAAGATGGCGACTCATCACATCGATGAACCGCCATCTTTTTTTATTACTCATTACCAGTCTCTATTACGCCCCGGTTATTGTAACGACAGGGAGTAAATTAATCTCATAACATTTTTATTGCTTAAGCCCTTTAGACATAGCATCTAAACTATCTTTTGCGGAATCTATCCCCCGTTTTAAGTCCTTCACGGATTCCTTCATGTCCGGCGGCGCTGTGAGACCTGACTTATCAAGACCCTTTGCAGATTCGGAGGCGCGCTTCATATTTTCACCGGCTTGCCCCATGCCTCTCTTAATCCGGTCCATATTAGCATCCATCTTATCGATTTCATCTTCATCATAAATAAAGAAATTACTGCCCCCATGAGAGGTGATATTCAACGGCCCCAGCGTGAGCTCTCCATTATCGATGCGCAAGGCATCCGTCGAAATTGTGGTGACATTCGTGTTAACTTTCACATCACTAAAGGATAAATGACGCCCCTTATTGTGAAAGTTTCCCGTAATGCTCTTAATCGGTATCAATACATAATGGCCCTCGCCGGACCAGAAATTCCCCCACACCTCCATATCTCGCGGTTTACCTTCACTTTTAAAGTTCAAATTCGCCGATACGGGAACGTCGAACTCCGGCGTTTTTAAGGCTATACTGCTATCGAGATCCGTCGCAGTTCCCGTAATGGTATAAGCGCGAGTATCGAGATTATATATGCCCTTCGCCTGTAATTTGCCGCCATACACATTGGCGCTGACATTCTCAAAATTTAAATTCCCGTCTTGATAGGTCACATCCCCTACAACCGTTTCAAAGGTAAGTGCAGGAATATGCAACACCGGCATCGTGACGCGCCCCTTTGCATAAGGACGATTTAAATCTCCAGTCACCTTTGTGAGCAAGGTCATCGCATCATGAATATTATCACCGAACCCGAGGGATGCAGGATCCACACCCTTGATATCGAGCTGCAGATTCAGTTGAGGCATGCGATGTTTCAACGCATCCTTCAAATCGATACGACCTTTCATGACGAGTCCGTCGCCGATAGCAGTTCCGCCGAATTTGCCGGTTTCCAAATCGATGCGCATAGCACGATGGCTATCGAGGTCGATTTTCGCATTTACATCCTTCATCACATAATGCCTGTTTTTCTGAAAGATTTCCAGCTGATTATGACGCAACTCAATTTTCACATCCAGATGTTGTCCCTGCCAATTAAAATTACGGACGCGCTTCCCCAGTTCCTCCTGCCGTTCCTGCGTCGTTTTCTTCGGTGCTTTCGGTCTCGGTTCCACCTCATTGAGCGGTTTTGTAACATCCGGCGACATAGGCGCAAAATCCACGCGGTTATTGTCATCCAGATCGATAACGACCACCGCATCCTCCAACAGGATTTCACGCACCGCGGAGGCCTTAAAATTTCGAGTTACGATATCCCACATATTAACGCGAATCTTACCGCTCGGTGCATTGAGCAGTTCATGCCCTTCCGGATCTTTCCAGACGAGCTCCGTGAAAGACAATGTTCCCCACGGCGTGGCGGATAAGCTTTCAACTGTAACCGTACCGCGCATAATGGTCTGTCGAGCCATGACCTCATTGAAAATAACGCCCATACCACGACTGGCAATCGTAGCGAGGATAAAAAATACAATCCCGCCGATAGCAAGGAACAAAGCAAGCCCCTTGATTCCCTTCTTATACAATTGTTTATATTTTATCCAATAGGAACGCATGTAATGTTTCATAGCCCTATTATAGCACGTTGAAGGTATAAGTTTTATTTTGATTGGTCTCGCTATATACTACATTTATATTGAGACTATGAAACATTCCTCGGAAAAGAGAAAAGACGAGGTCAAGCCTCGTCTTTTAATTTAAGTTTTCAATTGTTATGCTTTTGCTTCTTTGCCGTATTTTACAAGGCTTTCAGCCTCAATTTCAGCCTGAGTGCGATAGTCCTGAGGAATACTGGACAAGCGAATCCAGCTGCGAACAGCCTCAACCAATACGATGAGGATCATGAGGAACATAGCTGCACTGAATGCCACCAGGATCCATTTGCCAGCCGGAATATAACTGTTGAATACGTTTTCAAAATCAGCCGTAATAGCGACAATAGCCATCAATACACAAGGAATACCGGTTACCCATGCATAGCGTTTGTGACCGAGGCGCATGATAACGGTAGTACCTACGGCCAAGGTCATGGTGCCCAGCAATTGGTTGGATACACCGAATAGAGGCCAGATGATACCGATGTTGCCCTGCAATACGAGGTAACCCCACAATACGCAAATCAAAGCGGCACATCCGTACACGCCGGGAGCCCAATGCTGATCGTTGAATTTATGGTAGAAATGACCGAGCAATTCTTGAAGTAAATAACGACCTACACGTGTACCGGCATCGATCAATGTCATGATGAACAAAGCTTCAAACATGATACAGAAGTGATACCAATAGCCCATCAAATGATCCATGTTAGGTAATTTGGAGAAGATGTGAGCCATCCCTACAGCAAGGGATACGGCACCGCCGGGGCGATGCATCAAGTCTTCGCCGACCATTGCGGACAATTTAGGCAATTCATGAACCTGAAGGCCTAACGCCTTGAAGGATTCCACAGTGGAGTTAATTGCGAAATAATCATCAGGATGTAATGCTGTTGCCGCAATCAAAGCCATCATGGCGATGAATGCTTCCGTCAACATGGCACCGTAACCGATAGGCAAGATTTCCCGTTCATTAGTAAGCATCTTAGGTGTTGTACCGGTAGCGATAACAGTATGGAAACCGGATAACGCACCGCAGGCGATAGTAATGAAGATATAAGGGAATACGGAACCTTTCAACACAGGACCGCCGCCATAGATATAAGGAGTGATGGCCGGCATCTGAATTTCAGGCATTACGATGATAATACCGAGTGCCAATGCACCGATAGTACCGATTTTAAGATATGTAGATAAATAATCACGAGGTGCTAATAAGAGCCATACAGGAAGTGCGGCTGCAAAAAAACCGTAAATAGCAAGCATGATTTCAATGGTCTGTAAATCATAGGTAAACCAATGCGCATATTCGCTGGCAGCCACGTTCGGACCGTAAATAATAGCCGCAAAGATCAAAGCCACACCGATAACGGTGGCTTCCTGAATTTTACCGGGACGCAACCATTTCAAATAAATGCCGATAAAAATAGCAATCGGAATCGTGGCGAATACGGAGAAGAAGCCCCAAGGGGAGTTATGCAATGCATTAGCCACCACTACGGCCATCCCCGCAAGGGTGATAATCAACAGGAACAATGTGGCAAGCATGGCACCGAATCCGGCCCATTTGCTGATTTCTTCGCGCGCAATATCCGCAATGGACTTGCCGTCGTAACGAACGGATGCGAAGAGAATAACCATGTCGTGTACGGCACCGGCCACAACGGAACCGATCAGAATCCATAAGGCGCCCGGTAAATACCCGAACTGAGCTGCGATAACAGGACCTACGAGAGGACCTGCACCGGCGATAGCCGCGAAGTGATGACCGAATGTAACCCATTTATTGGTCGGTACATAATCGTGACCATCGTTGTGAACCATAGCCGGCGTCGGACGATACTGGTCCAAGGTGAGCACCTTCGCCGCTATGAAAGCCCCATAAAAGCGGTACGCTAAAATTAGAATACACGCGGAGGCTATAACTAAGTAAATACCATTCATAACCATATAAACACCTCCAATTGTCCCGTGACATGGTGCACATATGAATATAACAAATAAAACTATTTTTACCATGCCACTATGGCTCTCTATACTTTTGTACTTACAAGTTAATTGTATAACTAATCAGAAATGTGTCAATAATTGATTTCTCATTTTGAAAGTTTACTATGATAAAAACGCATTATAAAAAGGCATTCTCCCGTTTCGGGAAAATGCCTTTTTCTTAATGCTTAACTGGTTATATCTGTCACTATACATTCTATTGTATCAACTTCGTAATGTTACCAAATGTGCGGAGTAAATCAAGTCCTACGGCTCCGCTCTTCTCCGGATGAAATTGCATACCGTATACCGAACCGCACTCGACAATCCCCGGCACGGCCATTCCGTAATCGGCGGTAGACGTAATATATTTCGAATCGGTATCCACATAGTATGAATGGACAAAATACGTATATTCTCCATCGATGCCGCTGAAAACACTTTCCCGATGATGCACAGTATTCTGATTCCATCCCATATGAGGAACGCGAAGCCCCATATCTCTAGGGATCGCTTTCACAACGCCCGGAATGATTCCAAGCCCCGGCGCAGGTCCGTATTCCTCGGATTCATCAAACAAAAGCTGCATGCCTAGGCAGATACCGAGGAGCGGAATATTTCGTTTTACCGCCTCTGAAAGCGGCTCGACAACGCCTCGTTCCTTCAACACGGTCATGGCCGACGCATAAGCGCCCACGCCGGGCAGAATGACGCCGTCCGCCTGTACGATTGTATCGGCATCGGCCGTCAATACCGCATCAAGCCCGATATAGGCCAATGCCTTTTGAACGTTAAATGTATTTCCCGCATCATAATCAATTATGGCAATCATGGTGTGTTCCTTTCCGATGCCTACCGTTATATACTCACTTATACTACATTTCGATTTATGCTACATACTCGCGCAAGATAGCCCGCATTCTATCTCCGTCCTGCGCGGCCGGGATGGTGAGACGCAACCAATTCGGGCGCTGACCCCGGCGCACCTGATACCCCGCCGAAAGCCATACCTCGGCTAAGCCGTCCGCATCAGGTACGGTAAAGAAGATAAAATTCGCTTCGCTTTTATAATAGTGAATCCGCAGTTCATCAAAGAGCGATTCCCATATAGCCCGTTCCGCCGCATTTTGAGATACCGTACGCGCTAAAAATTCCTGATCCGCCAAAGCCGCCTCCGCCGCCACCTGAGATAATGTGTTGAGGTTATACGGCAGGCGAATGGTCTGGATGTAATTCGCCAATTCCACGGGCGCCATCATATAGCCTACTCGATAGTTTGCAAGTCCGTAAGCCTTTGAAAAGGTGCGCATAATCGCCACATTGGGAAACTCATCAAGCAGCGCCCGTGCCGTCGGCACCGCTACGGACGTGACAAAGTCGATATACGCTTCGTCGATGATAACCAGCGTATCTGTCGGTATATTTTCCACAAATCGCCGAATATCTTCCACCGCTTCATACGTTCCCGTCGGATTATTGGGATTACAGATCCAGACGAGACGTGTCGTATGATCCACCGCTTTCACGAGAGACGAGAAATCATAATGCCCCGTTTCAAAATCAGCGGGCACCTCACGGATTTCGGCGCCTTCCACAAGACCGTTCAAGGCGTATTCCGAAAAAGCCGGCGTGCTGACCACGACAGAGTCCCCCGCATTAATCAATGTCTTGTTGACCATGGCGATAACCTCATCGAGGCCGACACCGATAACCAGCTGCTCCGGCTTAACCTGCCAATACTCCGCCAGCTTCGCCCTCAAGGACGTCGCATTGCCGTCCGGATAGTAGTTCGCATCATTATGCGTCACATAGGACAAAATCGCTTCGCGCACCTCCGGAGATGTACCGTAAGGATTTTCATTCGCCGACAGTCGCACCAGACGGTCCACCCCGAGGCGACTTTTAACCGCTTGCGCCGGCTCTTCCGGCACATATGGTTGTAATGTACGAATAATCTCTTTCATAATCTGTCCTTTCCGACACCGCTACTGCCGATTTTTATAAATTCGTAATCTCCGGCCGATCCGTGGTCTTGCTCACAACCCCTTCGCGGCTCGCCAATTCGGTTTCAATCGCCTCGTAAGGAATCTCTTTTTCCACCAACAGCACCAATAAATGATACAATACGTCAGCCGTTTCATAGATGAGCTCCTGCGGATTTTCGTTCTTCGCGGCGATGACAACCTCTGTCGCCTCTTCGCCTACCTTTTTCAAAATCTTGTCGAGTCCCTTATCAAAGAGATAATTCGTATAGGACCCTTCCTTCGGCTCCGCTTTACGCCGCCTGATAATCTCGTATAATTCGCTCAATGTCTGCCGTGCCATCTGTATCATCCACGCTTTCTACAACTCAATATCATTAAAGAAACAACTGGTTCGCCCCGTATGACAGGCCGGCCCTTGCGGTTCCACCTGCACGAGCAGCGTATCCCCGTCACAATCGAGGGCCATCTTCACGACGCGCTGCACATGACCGCTCGTACCTCCCTTGTGCCACAGCTCCTGCCGCGACCTGGACCAGAACCATGTTTCCTTCGTTTCCAGGGTCTTGTGAAAACTTTCTTCATTCATCCACGCCACCATGAGAACTTCCTTCGTACGGACATCCTGCACAACCGTCGGCAAAAGGCCGTTACCTTTATCAAAATCAGGTTTCATAAAACCCTCCTCTTGAAATGTCTGCTATAAAAACAGCATTTGTTAACATGCACTTTAAAATTTACCGTACGGGAATACCACATTTTCTCAGTTCCGCCTTGAGTTCCGGTATTTTGATCTCCCCGAAATGAAATATGGATGCCGCCAGAGCCCCCGTCACACCGGTCTGTTCAAAGAGATCCACGAAGTCCTGTACCGTTCCGGCACCGCCGGATGCGATGATCGGCACATCCACAATCGATTCAATGGCCTTATATAACGCAATATCAAAACCCGACTTTGTGCCGTCCTTATCCATGCTCGTCACCAACAATTCACCGGCACCGCGCGATACCGCTTCCTTTGCCCATTCAAGAGCCTTCTTCTCTGTTCGATTACGACCCCCGTGAGTATATACATACCATTCGCCCGTGTCTTCATCGGTTTTCACGTCAATAGCCACTACCATGCATTGATTACCGAATTTTTGGGCACCCTCGCTGATGAGTTGCGGATTAGCCAGCGCCGCCGAATTTAAGGATACCTTATCGGCACCGGCTTTCAGCAAGGCAGTCATATTCTCAACGCTCTTGATGCCTCCGCCCACGGTAAGGGGCATGAAAACCTTTGCGGAAATATCCTGCACAACGTCACGCATGGTCGTCCGGGCATCAACGGTGGCCGTAATGTCCAAAAACACGAGCTCGTCCGCCTGTTGCCGGTCATAAGACGCAGCAATGTCCACAGGACTTCCTACGTCCACGAGATTCACAAAGTTAATCCCCTTTTTCACGCGCCCGTCATCCACATCGAGACAGGGGATAATCCGTTTTGCTAACATACCGTCCCTTTCATTTAATCATCCATCTAATTATTACATTTATTCTCTACTCTTATTTACTAAATTTACTACACCATTTACCATATCTGTTTACGTTTATTACTTCACCTTATTACATTTATTCCGTTCCGCAATGGCCTCCAGCGTAATCGTTCCTTCGTAAAGCGCCTTGCCTACGACACTATCCATGATGCCTCGCGCCTCCAAAGACTCAATATCCGTCATATTCCGAATGCCGCCGGATGCGACGATGTGTACCGCAGGAAACTTCGATTGTAAATCTCCCAGCAGGTCTTCGTTGGCCCCTTCCATCGTACCGTCTCTATCCACATCCGTAACGATAAAATACTTCGCGCCGGCTTCAGCCATGATCCCGATAAGCTCACTCATCGCTACATCCGACTGATCGAGCCACCCCTCGGCGGCGACCTTTCCGTTTTTGCCGTCCACGCCGATAACGATGCGCTCAGGGCCGTATTTTTTCAACATGCATTTCGTAAATTCCGGATTTTTCAGCGCTACGGAGCCTAAGATAATGCGATTTACCCCCATCTCCACATATACATCAACCGCCGCTTCATCGCGAATGCCGCCACCTATCTCCAAAATGCCTGTGAAAGCTGAACGCACCGCTTTCACCACATCCACGTTAACGGGCTTGCCCGCCTTGGCGCCGTCCAAATCCACCAGATGTAGGGCCCCTACACCTGAGGCTTCATACGCTTTGGCCTGTGCCACCGGATCGGGATTGATGACCGTCTCTTGAGCAAAGTCCCCCTTATAAAGGCGTACACTGCGGCCATTTTGCAAATCGATTGCCGGAAAAATCATAATTACCTCTATTCTTGTATAAAACAAATTAATATGTTTTTATATAGTCCCCTTGGTTGAATTAACACCGACGATATCAGGGTTGATGGTTACAGCCTTACGCAAGGCACGGCCCGTCGCCTTAAACATACTTTCAATAATATGATGCGTATTGCGACCGTACAGATTGCGCACATGTAAATTCATGGCGCCGCTCATGGCGAGGGCCTGAAAGAAATCCTCCACCAATTCCGTTTCAAAATTACCGCCCAGCACAGGCGTATTCCACTCACCTTGAAATACGAGGTACGGGCGGCCGCTCAGATCGACAACAACCTGTGTCAAAGCCTCATCCATAGGCACCCACGCATCACCGTAACGCTCGATGCCGATCTTGTCACCCACGGCTTTCACCAAGGCCTGCCCCAATGCAAGTCCCGCATCCTCAACGGTGTGATGCGCATCAACATATGTGTCGCCGTTCGCTTTCACAACGAGCCCGAAGCGACCGTGCTTCGCAAACAAAGTCAGCATATGATCAAAAAAGCCGATGCCCGTCGAAATACTGCTCGCCTGATTGCCGTCGAGGGTAAGCTCCACAATAATATCCGTTTCTGCAGTCCTGCGCTGCACCGTTCCTGTTCGTATCATGATATCCTCTCAATAATTAATCTGTCACATAACAACCGGCAAATTCCGTTTAAAATATTTCTTGAATTACTTGCAATTCCCTTAATTGCAAGCTCTATGAACTATGCTAATTTGCCTTAATGCGATCTTCCCGCAATTACTCAAATCTCACTTCGATAGCGCGCGCATGAGCCTCAAGGCCTTCGGTACGCGCCAAGGCGGTAATGTGTTTCGACACTTCCTGTAATCGTTCCTTCGTAAATTGGGTGAAAGACGTGCGTTTCACAAAATCATATACCCCTAATGGAGACGAGAACCGCGCCGTACCGCTGGTGGGAAGCACATGGTTCGTACCGCCCACATAGTCCCCTAACGGCTCGGACGCATAAGCGCCGAGAAACACGGAGCCTGCATTCTGAACCAGACTCATATAACTCATCGGATCCGGCAGCTGAATTTCCAAATGCTCCGGCGCCACTTCATTCATGACCGTAAACATATCCTCCACAGAATTCAGCACCGCAATATAGCTGTTGTTTTCAATCGCCGGACGTGCGATACTTTCACGAGGCAACGTCTTAAGTTGACGTTCCACCTCATCCGACACGGCATTCGCCAAGGTTTCACTGGTGGTCACCATGATAGCACGAGCCCGCGCATCGTGCTCCGCCTGCGATAAAAGGTCCGCCGCAAGATGCACCGGATTTGCACTGTCATCCGCAATAATACCGATTTCGCTGGGGCCGGCAATCATATCGATATCGACCTGACCAAAAACCTGACGCTTTGCGGTAGCCACGTAAATATTGCCGGGGCCTACGATTTTATCAACCTTCGGAATCGATTCCGTACCGTATGCGAGGGCCGCCACACCTTGGGCGCCGCCCACCTGATACACCGCATCGACACCGGCTATTTTGGCCGTACCCAGCACGGCCGGATTGATGCCATCCTTTTGAGGCGGCGTCACCATAATGATTTCCTTAACACCCGCAATCTTCGCCGGCAATGCCGTCATCATGATAGTCGACGGATAGGCCGCCGTACCGCCAGGCACGTACAGACCGACGCGCGCCAAAGGAATCACCTTTTGACCGCGAATAATGCCCGGCGTATCCATATCTACGAACCCTTGTTCAATCTCACGGCTGTGAAATTCCGTGATGTTTTCCTTTGCCTTGAAAAGGGCCTCCTTGAGATCATTCGGCAATGATTCATACGCCGCATCGATATCCGCCTGAGGGACTCTGAAAGTATCGATACTGACACCGTCAAATTTTTCCGAGTAGGCACGCAACGCCGCATCTCCGTTCATGCGCACATCGCTGATAATATCATACACGCGCCGCTCGATTTCCATATCTGTCGTCTGCTGCGTATAATTGCGCACGATAGAAAGCATCGAGTCCAGCGATTCCTTGTAAATTTTCATTTCCATCCTTCTTTCCGTTTGAGTGGTGTTTTAAACTATACCTACTTAAGTATTATTTCACATAACACCTATTTAAATATTATTTCACATAACACCGACTCAAATGGCATATCATATCGATTCAAGTTTTTCACGATATACCGACACAAATACTATTGCTCATTATCACTACTATTGATTAATCTCCTCAGACAGTTGATCTATCAACTTAAAAATGATGTTCCGTTTTTGCTTCAATGCCAGCGGATTCGCCACAAGCCGTGTTGAAATGTGCTGCAACCGGTCAAAGATTTCCAAATTATTCTCACGCAAAGTTGTGCCGGTTTCCGTAATATCCACGATGGCATCCGCCAAGCCTACAAGAGGCGCCAGCTCTACAGAGCCTTCAATCTTGATGATTTCCACATCTTGGGCTCCGAAATACCGTTTTGTCACTACAGGATACTTCGTACCGATACGCTGACGACGACCCTCTTTCGGATTATATCCGCCAAGCGATGCCAGAATAAATTGACATTGCCCCGTCTTAAGATCTAATAATTGATAACTCGTCTGCTCCTGCTCATCCAGCACATCACTGCCGACGATACCGATATCTACGACCCCATTATTCAGATATGTCGTCACATCTCCGCCTTTCACCAGAATGATCTCCAGCTCATCTCCGAGCGGAATGATGAGTTTACGGGCTTTGTTTCGAAGCGGTTCACAATCGATACCGCATGCCTCCAGTAACGGAACAGCCTGTTCCTCTACGCGCCCCTTCGTGAGGGCGATGCGAAGCTTCCCGGATCCACTCGTCACGGCAGATGTAACCGAGGCGCTCACGTCGGTAAGGACATCGATATTGAAAGCCATCCCCACCGCATGCACGGGATTGCCGTCAAAATTGTTTAGCAGATTATCATAACGACCGCCGCTGACGATATATTGAGACACACCGTCCACAAAACCTCTGAAGGTAAATCCCGTATAGTAGGATTGAGGCGGCTGATTCGATAAGTCGATACGTACCGCTTGACCGTCCGCCTCAACGGATTGACCGAAATCCATCAATGCGTCCCACAACCGCTGTGCGGGGGCCGGTAAAATTACACCGGACAATTCGGATAACACCTCATCAATGGTCCCGAACAAACGCGGCCACACTGCAAGAAACGGATACAGTGCACTATTTTCGTAAACCTCGATGATACTTTCATAAAGAGGAAGATTTTTCGCGAATAACGCATCCAGTAAAGGTGTTCGTTCATCATCGCTGAGCCCCAAGGCGTCAGTAATAGCAAACGCAAAACGCGCATCCCCCAGCTCAAGTTGCAATGCGCCTTTCAGCTGTGTCTGATTGACCTCCTTGATGAGATCGATACATTCCTGTTCAGCCGCCATCGACTCATAACCGACGAGTTCGATTCCGCCCTGCGTCACCTGATTAATGCCACCGCGATGCTTCTCGGTACGCCCCAGCACATCACCGAGATAATAGAATTTACGCGGCAGCTCGATATTTGTCGTCGCCAGAAAACGGCCGATAGGCATGGTCAGATCAGGACGAACCACAATGGACTTAGCCGTACCGTCGAGGAACTCGTACATATGTTGACGCCCCATGGCATACCCTTGAAACACGTCCTTGTACTCCATGAGAGGGGTCGAAATTTTCGTATATCCACGATTCCGACACAGATCCAGCACATAGCGGCCCATATCATCCTTGCGTTCCGCCAATACCCCTACATCATCGCGAAACCCCGTAGGCAATTGCTGCTGTACCATCGTTACCATCCTTTCCATAGCTCAATCTATATAATTCTTTTCTCTATGAAAGCACTATCCAATCCGCTATTTGTTTAAAATTGAATTTCACTAGGAGAAATAAATTACCTATATAGATATTTCTCTATTTTATCGCTTTATCTTATTAAAGTATGAAATCATAATATAACGGTTCTACTGATATGTCAATAGAACCGTGAAAACTTCATATATTTTATATATACTCTTTACTGATTACTGAAATTTATTAACTTTAATTACAGCCCAATGCTGCTTTCCCATTTTAAACTCTGTATTTACAAAATCTATTGAGACTTCAGATTCCGGTTCGAATAAGTGATTATCTTGATCATATCGTAAATCCCAATCCGTCTGACTTTCAGGAACAGACGAGTCATCATAATCAATACCTCTCCAAACGGCGTTATCTCTAAAGTTATCCATTCCATCAACCTTTAAACGAGTATCTAAACAAAATTCTGATGCTAACGTAAGATTTCCTTGTAACAATAGATTTCTAAGAATTATACATTCATACTCCCACCCGCCGAACAACAGATATTTATAGTATCGAAGTGCAATAAATGCATCCCATTGCCTACGACATATTAAAGTTTTAAACCAATCATTTATTTTTTCATATTCGCCGGATATATAATACGAATTACCAAGCAAGTAATCATATAACTCAGCATCCTCAAGATCAGGTAATGTATCTATAACAGTAAATATATCTTTCACCAGATAAGCTCCTTTTTTCTTACGCTCTTAACAGATTATTGCTTTTTGATGGACTTTTTTACTGCCAGAATTTTAAAAAGAGTCGCCTATCCTGATGAACGACTTGACTCGTCATGGAGTGAAAAAGTATAGGTGACTCTTTTAACAATGTAACAGTAACATAATTAAGCCATCTAAAAGCAATAACGCTGTTACCCCCATACGCGCTCTATATCTTTAACACTATGTGCATCGGATCCCAACACGAACGGTACGCCGATAACGGCAGCCATGCCCTGTATAAATCGGCTCGGATACATTTCCTGACAGTCCGGCTTGAAGAAACCGCTCATGTTATAGTCCAGTTCACGGCCCTGAACGCGCATGATATGTAGGATATCGCTCACCATTTGAGCGTTACGGCGATCAAAATGATGCTCAAAACCGAAATGATGTTGGTACTTCTTGATTAAATCAAAATGGCCGATTCGCTTCGGCGTGTATTCGCCGAGATCGGCACGCACAGCCTGATGTACGGTGGCGAAATATTTATAATACAAATCAAACTGCTTTTGTATCCACGGACCGAAACCTCGTTCAAATTCTTCAGGGCTGAAGTCAATGCAATAAAAAGCGTTGTCCACGCCTTCCATAAAATGCACGGATAAAATATTCTCCTCCGTCAACGGACCATAGCGATCTAAGAACTCCTGAATATCCGCTTCATATCCCGGAATGTAATCCACTTCAAAGCCCAGTGAAATATCAATATGCGTACCGTACGCCCGTTGTAACTGACGCCCCAATTCAAGGTAGGCATCTACTTGATTCAATTTTAAGGAAGCCGTTTCGAGGGCTTTCATATCACCGCCGTATTCCGACGCAAACCCCACGGGCAACGGAGCATGCTCCGTAAGACATACCTTTTCAATGCGCAATTCGATGGCCTTTTCGATCATCATCGCAGTCCGATCTCCGCTGCCGTGCGGACATAGTTCCGTATGTACGTGACCATCGACGAGACGGCTGCGATATGTGCTGTATCCCACGAACTGCCGTTCATATTTCATATTCATTCTATCACCCTATTCGCCTTACCCCACGGCGAACCCTTATAGATAATCTATCCCTTTGCATATCTTTGCATATATTATAAAATTACAGTTCACTCAACAGCTTAATTCTCTTCCAGCTTTTATTATACCAATAATGAGTATGTTTCGGTATCCTGATACGCACCGTTTTTAAATCCCACCTGCGGCGTCAGTCCGCAATAGGTAAATCCGAAACGCTCGTGCAGTTTAGTACTGCCTTCATTACCGGCCGTAATCACGGACACCACATTGTGTAAGCTTTCATCATCCTTGGCCATATCCAAAATATGACTCATCAATTTCGTTGCCATACCTTTTCCGCGATAATCCTGATGAATATAAATCGACAGTTCCACGGTACTTTTATAGGCCTCTTTAGCTCGATATGGTGAAAGCGACGCATAGCCGGCCACAACATCATCAACGGTTCCTACAATAATCGGATGATGCTCATCACGGTTGTGGTCTGCAAACCATTCGTGCCACTCCGCTAACGTGCGCGGTTCCAGGTCAAGTGTAGCCACGCCGTTCAGGACTTCGTAATTATAAATATCTAAACAGGCCGAAATGTCTTCAGGACAGGCTAACCGGATATCTAACTGCATATGGCACTCCCAAATCTATTATCTTTATAATAAGTCTATTTTAGTGTACCATACATCAAAAAAGCTGTCATAGCATATCGCTACAACAGCTTAAGAATCAATTATATAGTACGAAAACTAATATGGTAACAACTACTAATCCCGCTATAACGCCATAATCAAGTGAACGAAGTCCCACCGACGCCGCAAAGCTGTGCGTCGGTCCGCCAAAGCCCCGCAGTTCCAGGGACAGCGCCATGGTTTCGGAGCGTCCCAAGGATTTCAGGAGCAACGGTTGAATCACAGATGCATAGGATTTGATGCGCTTGATAAAGTTTCCCTCCAAGGATAAACCACGACAGGCCTGAGCCTCCTGTACGGCGTGGCTTTCAGCAATAAAATCAGGCACGAAGCGAAGCGCCGCGGTAAACATAAATGCGTATTCATAAGGAATTTTGCATTGCGTTACGAGGGCCGCCGTCAAATCCTGCAGTTTTGTCGTCGCCAAAAGAGAGATGAACACTAATGTCATAGCAAGCATCCGCAAGCCGGACACGATGGCCGACTCCACATCGCCGCTGCCGAGGAATTGGATCAGTCCTAAAAACACGGCAAATGAAATCAATGCAAAAACAGTTTTGTATTGTTTTACTAACAGACCGAATACGAGCAGAACCGCCAATTCGAAGATCACCAGCGCTAACAGGGACGGCCAGTCTCGAAGCAATATGGCCCACACGGATACGGCGAGGGTCATCAAAATTTTTGTTAACGGTACTAAACGTTCCATATGTCCCTCCTATTTCCCGCTCAACTGAGCCACTAATTTCGATTTCAATTCATCCATGGACTTGCAATAACCTAATTTCGGTACCGCCAGTGAAAGCTCCACACTTGGCGGCTTCGTAAGTCCCAAGTCGAGTAATTCGTCGGTGGATTTCATAAACAGCTCCTGCGGCGTACCGTCAAAGGCGAGCGTCTGATGTCCCATGATAAGGGCACGACTGCATTCGCCGGCCATGATTTCCATATCATGTGTGATAAGTAAAATCGTGATGCCTTCATCATTCAGTTGACGCAACAACTGCAGCAATTCCTTCGTTTCCTTGCCATCCTGACCGCTGGTCGGTTCATCAAGGATGAGGATTTTAGATTGCATCGCAAGAGCCGATGCAATGGCAACGCGTTGCTTTTCGCCGCGTCGCAACGTCGGAGGATAGGCATCCTTCAAGTGAGAGATCCCCGTTTTAGCGAGGACATCCTCAACGATGCGGTTGACTTCGTCCTTACCGCGTCCGAGCGATTCCGGTCCGAAAGCAACCTCCGTAGCAACGGTCGGTCTGAACATCTGGCGATCCGGTTGCTGAAACACGTAACCGATAAACTGCCCACGCTTTGATGCGGGCATCGCGGTAATATCCGTGCCGTTATAATACATATGACCGCTCGTAGGACTTTCAAGGCCCACTAACAGACGCGTAATCGTCGTCTTACCGCAACCGTTGCGACCGCCGATGGCGATATATTCGCCGCCGTCGATTGTGAAAGATACATTTCGGAAAATATCTACGGTCGGCACATAGCCGAAACTTACATTTTCAATCTTAAGCATGCGTGCCACCGTCCTTTCCCTTTACGATTTCATCAACGGAACTTTCACCATGGACCTCAACCTGAATGGCATGCGCCATTTCCAGCTGATGCAGGCCCTTGATAGCGGATTCGATACTGAGCCAAGGTTCATCACTGTGAAAGCCCGCCTGTTCCAGTTCCATATAGGTTGTAAATACGGACGGCAATGCATCGACGTGAATATTGTGCTCGTACATATAGCGAAGCGTTGTGGGAACGTCCTCATCGCACACGATGGAACCGTCCACCATGAGAGCCATCCGATTTGCATATGGCAACACGGCATGAAGGTCATGATCGATAACCACAACGGTAATATTGTGATTCCGGTTCAAGCCGCCCACAATTCGATACAATTCCGCGGTACCGTCGGGATCAAGAGAGCTGGTCGGTTCATCGAGCACCAATATAGACGGATTTGTAGCCAAAACGGAGGCAATGGCCAGCCGTTGACGCTGCCCGCCGGAAAGGCTCGTAATCTTGCGGTCCTCTAAACCTACGAGACCGACCTGTTCAAACACCTCTTGGGAACGCGCTTCAATCACATCCCGATGATATCCGCGATTTTCCATGGCGAATGCCACCTCTTCGCGAACGGTCATCGTTACAAGCTGCGTATCATAATCGGCGAGAACAACCCCGATGTGATTCGCCAATTCAGGAATTTCAAGCTGTGTCGTCGCTTTCCCTTCTACGAAGACCATGCCTTCGAGACGACCGCCGTAAAATTTAGGCACAGCCCCTACCATCGCCATACAGAGGGTACTTTTACCACAACCGGCAGGACCCGTCACGACGAGAAAATCACCGTCATGCACATCGAGATTGATGTTCTCCAACGTCGGAGCGGTCGCCTTCGGATGATAATAATTCATATGCTCGATGGAAATTTTCGCCTGCCGTTCCGGCAAAATGGTGAGGCCGCTATGATCCGATGTTAACTGATCCGCATCAGGCAGCATACCGCGCTTTGAAAACAACCGCTGAGCCGGAATGTATAGAATCGGCGTAATGGCGCCGTTCAACGCACCGACGATAAGTACCATAGGCCACATACCGTACATATATACATTATTCGGCAATCCGAGAATCTGCCACAAAATCGTTACGAAAATACCGCCGGACACAACGGTCGCCATAAAGCCCGTAATAGCCGGCATAATATCAAAGCCGCCAATTTTACGGAACTTGACGGACATCATAGCACGCGCCACGAGGGCCGCCGTCAACGCACCACCCGGTTCGGACAACAAGTTACCGTACGGGAATGCCGATTTAGACGTCAACACATTGATGAGCGCCGCCACAAGACCAATTCCTAAAGTTTGACTCAAACTGGGCCGCGTCAATAAAATAGCCACGCAGTACGTAGCAATCATCCAGTTCGGCGTTACACCCAATACACTGGGGCTCACCAAATGTAAAATAGCCCCCAACGCCAGCATCAACGTGCTGACCGTGACCCACCTGAACTGACCACCCTGCACATGGGTATACACAAGATCCTGAATCCGTTCCATAATTGCCTCATTTCTATAAAAATATATATGGATTTATTTTATCATTGTTCTATCAGTTTTGCACGCAGTGTTCTATCAGTTTGATGTGCCGTCCACCAAATAAATATGTAATCATTGTGTCTGGAAAGGCATATATATTCATTGTATAATTGAAATGTTACTACTCCATTCTGGTAACAGAAAGGAGGTGAAGACTCTGTTTGATATTTTCGTTTCCTTAGCAGTGTCTGTCATAGCAGGTATAACTTGTCACTATATCTGCAAGTGGCTGGACCGGCACTCTCGTTAGTAACCAGCACAACAAAAATAGCAGGGCGGCAACCCTGCTATTTTTATTTGTATGAAGACTCTATATCTCCATATCTTCGTTTCCTTTGTCATATATAGGATAGCATTCTATACAGAGATAGTCAACAGTAGTTGTTCTTATGGTACATCAGGAGTAGCCTAATAGCCTGCAATTAACATTAACCTTTTTCGTTTACTAACAACAATTTTGACCGTGAGGATAATAATCTTAAAAATATTAGTATATAATATATGTATTATATATCCTAATCAAGGAGGTTCCTCATGGCGCAGGCATTAATCGTAATCGACATACAAGAAGGCTTAGTTAAGGCAAACCCTTACGATGCAAAAAATCTTATCGAAAATACAAAAGCAATCATTCAACATTTCAGAGATCAAAATATGGAAGTAGTTTTTATCAGACACTCTGAAGATGAAGGTTTATTAGCAACAGGTAGCGCTAATTGGCAAATCTACCACGAATTAAAACCGCAGGAAAACGAAAAGATCTTCAATAAATATTATAACAGTATCTTCAAAGATACTGAATTAAAGGAATATTTAAACAACAAAAATATTACCGATTTAACGTTCGTAGGAATGCAGGTGGAATTCTGTATCGACACCTCCCTAAAAGTAGGCTTTGAATATGGTTATGATCTCACCATCGTAGAAGATGCCGTCTCTACCTTTGACAATGATCATCTATCCGCCGATAAAATCCTATCATTCTACAAAGAAAAAATTTGGCAAAATCGATTCGCACAGCTAAAAACAACAAAAGAAATCCTAGGCAATAATTAAACTTTCAGAATCTCAAAGCAATTCTCAAAAAATTATTTCTCACCATTTTTTCTCACGTATTTGTCATATATGTATGTTAAAATTTCATCAAATATTTATGCCCGAACATAGGAGGTCTTTTTATGTATAAGTATATTACGATTTTAGGAGCTGCGGGCCAAATTGCTCAAAAATTGACTGCTACCTTATTAACATACACAGATATGCATATCACATTGTACGGTCGTCAATTAAAACGGCGCCTGGATCCCGAGATTTATGCACATGAACGTATCACCGTTATAGAGGGTTCCTTTCAAAATCCCGCAAAATTGGAAGAGGCCGTGACTAATGCCGAGGTTGTATATGTGAACGCTATGGAATCCGGCAGCGATATGGCCGCCATCGTAAAAGCCCTAAGTCGTAACAATGTACGCCGCATCATCGGTGTCTCCATCGCCGGTTTGTCCGGTGAATTCCCGGCAGCCCTCGAAAAATGGACCTTTGACAGCTTACCTATCAGTTATGTACAAGGCGAACGCCAGGCCCGAAATGTGTTGCGCGAATCTAATTTAAACTACACTATCCTACGCCTCACATGGCTTTACAATGATCCGGAAAAGACCGATTATGAACTCATTCCTGAAGGCTCTCAGTTCAACGACGCCCAGGTATCTCGAGAGGCCGTTGTGAAAGCGATTTTCGACATCTTACACGCAGATGATGAAACTCCGTTTACCCGTGCCAGCATCGGTGTCGGCGAACCGGGTACACACTTTGATAAACCAAGCTTTCACTAATATATAACATTAAATTTAGTAGAAAAAAGAAAATACTATATACCGATATCAGACTATCTCCAATACATATGGAGATAGTCTTTTTATATATCATTATATGATTAAAGTATCTAGTTAAAACCCTTTAAATAAATGCCTCATATATATATTGATATACTGCAATTATATCGTTTAAATGATATAATTATGGTATATAAATAATGAACTAACACTTTTAAAATTATAAGGAGATAACTATGGGAATATTACACGAAACAATACGTCCATCCTCTGATTTACGAAATAAGTATCCTGAAATTTCTAAATCCCTACAACTTAAAAATGAGGCTGCTATTATTACTGTAAATGGTCGTGGAGACACCGTAAGTCTCGGCTATAATACTTACAATATGTTAAAGTCAAAAATAGAATTACTATCCTCTCTTGTAGAAGGGCAAAACGATATCATTCAAGGTCGTACCACTACACTTGATGAAACTTTCAACAGTATTGATAAAATGCTAGAGCAAATGGGGTAAATCTATGGAATCCCAAACCTACACAATCATTCCTACTGAAAAGTTCAATAAAGAACTGCATCAGCAAATACTTTATGTAGCTATGCAGTTTTCAAAAGAAACAGCTATACAAGTCAAAGAAAATATTCAAAATTCAATTTCAAATCTTATGAATCATCCATATATGGGGACTACACCTAAAATTAGAGCACTTAATGACAGTGACTTTCGAATGTTGATTTTAGAAAAGCTTATTATTGTCTACACAGTTGTAGAGGAAACTAGAACTATTTATTTAATCTCTATACTTGATTAACGACAGGATTATGTAAATATACTAAACGGATTATAACATTTGAACTAAACCAGTACTTCATTAAAAATTAAATACCCTTCAAAGTAGTATATCCTAAATCTAATCAGTACATTTTTACTCATGTAAAGCAATTTCAGAGTATACCTTTTTTATTCCCATAATTTATAGATATTTATATAGATAAACTCGCGTATTTAGGCTATACTAATAAATGATTAAGTTATACTAATAGATACGTGAAAGCAAACGCCTATGCGATTATCGATCACATTAATATAATATATACATTTTACTGTATAAAACATCTTAAAATTTGTGTATAAAAATAAATGATAAACATTTTTAGTCCCACTAAGCGCTGAGGCTTATTAAGGAGTTATTATGAATCACATTGTTGTTATTGGCAGTTGCAACATGGATATTGTAGTTCTCGCGGATAAACGTCCTGCGGCAGGCGAAACCATTATGGGCAACGAATTGCACATCGCTCACGGCGGCAAAGGTGCCAACCAGGCGGTGGCCGCTGCCCGTCTAGGTGCAAAGGTCACTATGGTCGGCTGCATCGGTCAAGATGCATACGGCCAGATGATTTTAGATAATCTGAAAGAAAATTTCATTAACACAGACTACATTGTCACTGTGCCGGACACTACAACAGGTACAGCTCACATCACGTTAGCCGAAGGTGACAACAGCATCATCGTTATTGCCGGCGCTAACGCAAAGGTCGATAAATCCATAGTAGATAATGCGTGGTCCGCTATCGAGCAGGCCGATCTCGTAATGGTTCAAAACGAAATTCCTGTTCCGACTATCGAATATATCGTGCGTCGTTGTCACGAGGCCGATGTGAAAGTCCTCTTAAATCCGGCTCCGGCAGCTGCTCTCAGTCCTGAATGGTTAGAATTGGCAACATACATCACTCCAAACGAACATGAACTATCGGCCCTCTACCCTGACCAATCTACGGAAGAAACTTTGTTGGCTAACGAAAATAAAATCATCGTTACCCTCGGCAGCAGGGGCGTCGGCTATGCAGACAAGGGCAAAATCCAAACAGTATCAGGCTTCAAGGTTGAGCCGGTGGATACAACAGGTGCCGGCGACACCTTCAACGGTGCCTTTGCGACGGCTATCGTCAATGGTAAAAGCCTCGCTGATGCCTTACATTACGGGAATGCGGCGGCCGCCCTCTCCATCCAGCGCCTGGGTGCTCAAGGCGGCATGCCGACAAAGGACGAAGTCGCTGCATTCTTAGCGGAACACGTATAGATTGAACAGGCCTTTAAAAGCTCCACTGGACGGGCGCCTTCGCAGGCCATAAGTAGGGTGTGAGCTAACAGAGGCGCAACGCGACGCATGGGAGCCACACATCACTTAGTCCTGAACGTAAGATTTCAAGAATCGAAATCCACAGTAAAGGTAAAGTCGCTTTGAAAGGCCTGTTCAATCCAAGCTATACGTTCTTCAATTAATAGATGCAACTATCCTCTTATAGCAGAGAGAGTTAATGAATAAGACTCTAACGCCTCACTCATGGGAATAGAAAAAGGAGTTATCTATGCAACGACACGGCATTTTAAATAGCCATATCGCCAAGGTTCTTGCGGATCTCGGCCACACAGATACGATTTGTATCGCCGATTGCGGCTTACCGGTACCTGAAGGAGTTCAAAAAATCGACTTGGCCTTAGAATTCGGTGTACCCGGCTTTGAGCAGGTGGTATCCATCATCGCTAAGCATATGAAAACAGAGGCGATTCACATCGCCCGGGAAATGAAACAGCAAAACGCTGATGCTCACCAGTTTTTAGCTTCTACCTTTCCACCGGATCAATTCGAGTGGATTGAAACGAGTCATGATGCTTTCAAAGAAGCGACAAAACAGTGTAAATGCATTATCAGGACCGGTGAAGTATCGCCGTATGCGAACATCATCTTACGTGCCGACTGTATTTTCAGCGACCGTCCGTAAATGATATAATCGATAAAGTCCTAAATATATGATGTAAATGCATATCTTTTTAATCATATATACAATACGTATTTAGGTCATATATACATATGATATATACGACGATATCGATACTTTCACCGGTAATATAGGAGTAGTTATGGAAATTGTTATGTCAGGCATTGCGAAGGCATTTGGTACGAACCAGGTACTGCGCGATGTGAGTATTACCCTCAAGGAGGGCGAGGTTCACGCCTTGATGGGCGAAAACGGCGCCGGCAAGTCTACCCTCATGAATATCCTCACCGGTATTCACAAGGCGGATGCCGGTACGATTACCATCGACGGCGTAGAACGCACCTTTCAAAATCCGCGGGAGGCGGAGCTGAACGGCGTCGCCTTCATTCATCAGGAGCTAAATATCTGGCCGAACTTAACATTGTTGGAAAACCTGTATCTGATGAGACCGAAGCGCACACGATTCGGTATGCTCGATAAAAAGGCCATGCTCAAGGAAGCGCAGGATACATGCCGCGAACTGGGCATCGAACTGCCGCTCACGACCGAAGCGGGTCTCTGCTCCGTCGGCCATCAGCAGATGACGGAAATTCTTCGTATTCTGATGTTAGATGCGAAGGTTGTCATCATGGACGAACCGACAGCAGCCCTTACGGAACGTGAAACGGCGACCTTATTCAAGATGATGCGCAAAATGAAAGAACACGGCGTTGCCATCGTGTACATTTCGCATCGCATGGAAGAAGTATTCAGCGAGTGTGACACCATTACGGTCATGCGTGACGGTCACACGATCATCACCAAGTCCACCGCGGATATTTCCGTAGACGAGGTGGTACGCCATATGGTAGGGCGTTCCATCGATGAATTCTACCCGGACCGCACCACAACACCTGGCGACGTCGTCATGAGCGTAGATAACTTGCAGCCGCACGGCTTCGACAATGATATTTCCTTCAATTTACGAAAGGGTGAAATCCTCGGTGTGGCAGGCCTTATGGGTGCGGGCCGAACTGAAATCATGCGCGCCATCTTCGGTGTGGACAAGCACAACGGCGGAACCATCACGGTAAACGGGTCCGTCCTCAACTGCAAAAAGCCGGAAGATGCCATCAAGGCGGGCATTGCTTTCATCACGGAAAACAGAAAGAGCGAAGGGTTGATCCTCGATTTTTCCATCGGTTCCAATATTACATTGCCGAACCTCGGCGAAATTTGCCCAACCCATGTATTACATAAAAATAAACTGGAGTCCTTTGCTGACGAATTATCTAAAAAACTGGGCGTTAAAACTCAGTCGATTCACGAGCCCGCATCGTCCCTTTCAGGCGGCAATCAACAAAAGGTTGTCATCGCCAAATGGGTCGGCAAAAAGCCGTCCATCATCATCATGGACGAACCGACGCGCGGCATCGACATCGGCGCCAAGCGTGATATTTACGATTTAATGAACGAATTAACGAACAATGGTGTGTCCATTATCATGGTGTCATCCGAACTGCCTGAAGTGCTGGGCATGAGCGACCGCGTCATGGTCATTCATGAGGGGCGCGTAGCAGGTATCTTGGACCGCAGCGATGCAACACCGGAATCGATTATGACATTAGCCACAGGAGGACAATAATGGACAGCAAAGCTCTGCAATATGTAAAAAAATTAGGCCCCCTCATCGGCCTCATCCTATTATTTATCATTATCTCTGTCATGAATGACAGTTTCCTTGAATTCTCTAACTTGCGTAACTTGTTGCGCCAAGTATCCATCAATGCGATTATCGCCTTCGGTATGACCTTCGTCATTCTGACGGGCGGCATCGACTTATCGGTCGGCTCCATCCTCGCCCTCTCCAGTGCGGTGATGGCCAACCTCATCGTAACTGGCACTGACCCTGTATTAGCCATCGTATTAGCGGCGGGCGCCGGCCTCGTATTGGGCGGCATCAACGGTCTCGTTATCACCTACGGCCGCGTAGCTCCATTTATCGCTACACTGGCGACGATGACAATTTACCGCGGTGCGACCTTGGTATTCACCGACGGGAATCCGATTTCCGGGCTTACGCAGGACCCTCTATTTCACGCCTTCGGCCAAGGGGACATCGCAGGCCTTCCGGTACCGGCTATCACAATGTTTCTGGCTTTCATCATCCTCTGGTTCGTATTGAGCCGTACCTCCTTAGGTCGCAAAACATACGCCGTAGGGGGCAGTGAAAAGGTCAGTTACATTGCCGGTATCAAGATTGACCGCGTTAAAATCTTCGTGTATGCCTTAACCGGTATGCTCTGCGGCATCGCCGGCGCAATCATCACTTCTCGTCTTAACTCTGCACAACCGACAGCAGGTGCGGGCTATGAACTGGACGCTATCGCGGCGGTGGTTCTTGGCGGCACAAGCCTTGCAGGCGGTCGTGGTCATATCGTCGGCACTCTCATCGGTGCCCTCATTATCGGTACCCTCAACAACGGGTTAAATATTCTCGACGTTTCCAGTTTCTATCAACAAGTCGTAAAAGGTATTGTCATTTTATTGGCGGTTCTTGCAGACCGCAAGAAAGCCTAGGAGGTTCCTATGAAAAAACTATTGTTACTTTTGGCGATGACCATTATGGTTATCGGTCTTGTAGCGGGCTGTGGTAAAAGTTCCGATAACGGCGGCGACAAAAAATCCGGCACGATCGGCTTCTCTGTTTCCACATTGAATAATCCATTCTTCGTGTCTATGAAAGAAGGCGTTGAGGCTCAAGCTAAAGCGCTCGGTCTTAAGGTTAAAATCGTTGATGCGCAAAACGATCCTGCAAAACAGGCAAACGATATTTCCGATTTGCTTGAAAGCGGCGTATCCGTATTGATCGTCAACCCTGTAGACTCCGCAGCAATTTCTACGTCCGTAGAAGCGGCAAATGCTAAAAACATTCCTGTAATCACAGTTGACCGCTCCGCCGACAAAGGCAAAGTAGTGGCTCACATCGCTTCCGATAACGTAAAAGGCGGCGAAATGGCGGCACAACTTATCGCGGATAAATTAGGCAATGGTGCTAAAGTAGCTGAGCTTGAAGGTATCCCCGGTGCTTCCGCAACGCGTGAACGCGGTCAAGGCTTCCATAATGTAGCTGACAAATCCTTAACAGTCGTGGCAAAACAAAGCGCTGACTTCGACCGTACAAAAGGCTTGAATGTAACAACAAACATGTTGCAGGCTAATCCGGATGTACAAGCTATCTTCGCCCACAACGACGAAATGGCACTGGGTGCTATCCAAGCCGCTAAATCCGCAGGTAAAACAATCTTTATCGTAGGCTTTGACGGTACTGCGGATGCAGACAAAGCTGTTCAAGACGGCACATTGGCTGCAACAATTGCTCAACAACCGGATCAGATGGGTAAAATCGCTATCGATACGGCTCAAAAAGTCATCAAAGGCGAAGCTGTAGAAGCAAAAATTCCTGTAGATCTTAAAGTTGTTAAAAAATAAGACTCTTGCCCCGCAAGTAGAAACGGGTGAACACCCCATCGATACAAATAAAATTATCGGAGTCAGCCTGTAGTGGCTAAACGCCTGTTGATTTTAACATGTATCTTGATGAATATATGGAAACTGGCATGAAAACAGCCGCAATGCAAATGCATTGCGGCTGTTTTATTTATCAGATACACAAAAAACCAACCGTATCCAAAGGATACGGTTGGTTTTGAAAGGAGAATGCATCTCTTCTATAGATAGCCAACGGCCATCTATAGAAATTATTTTGTTGGAGTGGTTGTATCTGTTGTAGTTGTTGTACTTGTTGCAGAGATACGGGAACCATATACGTCACGTTCGTTTTTAGGTTCGTTATTAACGCGAACACGTTCTGTCTTATGACGATCATTATCATCACCGGAAATACGATCAATGCGATAATGGTTAAGACGGATGTTTTGTAATTCAGGACCGAATTCATCCATTGCACGACGCATATTGTCATCGATTGGAGCACCGTTTTGAAGTGCACGATACAACATAGTTGCGAATTCATAGCGAGTCATCTTCACATCGCCCTTGAACGTACCGTCAGGGTAGCCCACAAGAATACCATTACCAGCCAATTGGCTAATGTATTGGTAAGCCCAGTGATTTTTAGGAACATCCGGGAATTCAGCAGTTTTGCTAGGATCGATAGCATGTGGATTCAAGATTTGTAACAAGTTATTGTATCTGTTTTCCATATCTTGAAGACGTGCATTAAGTTCAGCAATTTCACGACCCATAGCTACGCGGGAACGGGATTCCGGAGCACGTTTGCCAAGGCGTAAGGATATACCTGCATTTAATTGAGGATTACCGCTACCTACAGTACTTCCGATGGAAATCATTGTATCTTCATTAGGACGGTAGAAAGCACCTAAAGCACCTGCATTCGCGTTGCGGTAATGACCGTAACCTGCAGCGATAGTCCATTTATCATCCGGATTGAAGTCCAATGGATGCAAGGATGCCAATGCAGCAGAACCGGCACCTACGCGGTTAATACGTTTACCCAATTCACCGATACGGCCATTAACATTGGTAATTTCAGTACTGATACCGTTAGTGATTTGTGTTTGCAAATCATTTGCTACGGAGTACAATTGACTACCGTTTACAGCATCTGTGGATGTAGCGGAAATTTCACCGGCAGCCACATTATGAATTTGACGTTCCTGACCTTCTTTACCTACGGATACGGAACCTGTAGGAGAAGTACCGGCAAAGCCACCGAATGTGTGATTAGCAATGCTTGCACTGGATACATTGGTAGCCGCACGTGTAGCAGATAAATGACCTAATGCAACGGAGTTTTCAGTAGTGGCTTCCGCTTTATCACCGATAGCAGTTGCATAATTTGCAGTTGCTTTAGTATCAGAGCCGAATGCATTGGAACGTTCTCCCTCAGCATTTGCGCCGGCACCATACGCCTGTGCATGCTCACCATTCGCATACGCGGAAGACCCCATAGCGTTAGAGTGATTGCCAAAAGTGCGTGCATCAGAACCGATTGCATTAGCTTTATAACCACCGGAAAGTGCTTCATGACCGATAGCTATAGAACGATCAGCAAGAGCCCCTGAACGCGTACCGATTGCCGTGGAGGATACGCGATCAGCCTGGGCATTATGACCGATAGCTGTCGCTTCACTCAAATTTGCGTGAGATAAATCACCGATAGCAATGGCGCTACTACCTCGTGCGATGTTCTCATTACCAATCGCAACAGAGTCGGAACCAAAGTTACCTTCCACGCGAGTCGAATCATCCGGTTCATTAATATAATTACGATCACGGTAACTATGATCCGCAGGAATAACGCTGTTACCCGTACCGATAACAGTAGCATTACTTGTACCTCTAGCTATAGTATTTCCTGTACCATAGTCAGTACTTGCCGCCATTGTCACACTCGCAGGCACTACAGTCGCACCGACTGCAACAGCAGCCAATACAGCATACGCTAAATTTTTTGAATGTTTGTTTTCTCTCATTCTTACACCTTCACTTTAGATTAAACTTATTAACCTGATATACAGTCAATATAAATTAATACCACGGCTCTCATGATAAAACAGAGATTCGGAAATATAAAATTTCATCTCCATTTCACCATTCTTGGTTTAAGAATAATTTATATTGTTTATTGCCCGCACATCATATCAGATATCGGAAACAGATACAAGTATTTTCTTTACATTGTCTCATTAAGATTTCTTCATGAAGTCTGTAAATGCCGTTAAATTAAACTTTTCTACTATTTTCAGCAAATCGACAAATTCATGCTAAGGGTAGATTTTTCCTCATATTAAGAGTCATTTTTTACATATTATTTTTCTTAACTTATAAATAAACCAGTTAATTATAAGTTTATAAAAACACTATATGCTGCAAATCACATAATTTTCATTTAACAATGACCTATAAGCTGTGAATCTTTCAGCAGTTCTTCATAAACACACAGATATACGGAACTATATATACTTATATAATTTGAATATAATTGCAAAAATCCCTCTGTATGACCTGTGGTAGATACGATCTACACCTCACCCATTAATAGTGCTATATATTAACTATTAAAAAATGAACTTCAGTATACAGAGGGATTATTATATTATTTAATTTTACTGTTCCAAGAAAAACCGCTACGCAAAACCGTTACAAGGTTACATGATTACTATTTCAACAAAGCCGTTACGAGCGGTGCCGCCTTATCAAAATCGACCTGTTCCGGATTCCAGTTACATTTAATTTCCGGCTCTACTACGGCAAAGCCGAATTTCGTCAATTCTTCACGCAAAACCTTCGTCGATTCGCCGGACCAGCCGTATGTGCCGAACACAGCGGCCTTTTTATTCTTAAACTTTAATTCACGCAAGAAATCGAGCCAGCCCGCTACGGATGAAAGTACGCTGTTGCCCACGGTCGGCGATCCCACGGCGATGGCTTTCGACTTGAAGACTTCCGTCATAATATCGTTCTTATTCGTCTTGCTGATGTTAAAAATCTTAACCCGTGTATCCGGAGACTGTTTTGCAACTTCATCTGCAATCCGATGCGCCAGTTTCTTCGTGCCGTCCCACATGGTATCATACACGACGGTAATCTGATCTTCCTGATACGCCTGAGACCATTCGTAATACTTTTCTACGATTTGCATAGGATTTTCACGCCAGATGGCGCCGTGACTCGTAGCGATGATATCGATCGGCAGGTTGAGCTTTTGAATTTCCTCAACCTTAGCTTTCACCAATGGAGAGAAAGGATTCAAAATATTGGCATAGTATTTCATAGCCTCAGCCCACAAACGGCACTGATCCGCCTTGTCCGCCCACAGTTCCTCTACGGCGAAATGTTGCCCGAACGCATCGTTAGAGAACAAAATATTATCGCCCGTCATATATGTCGCCATCGAGTCAGGCCAGTGAAGCATACGCATTTCAACGAACACCAGAGACTTGCCGTTCCCGATATCCACGGAATCACCGGTCTTAACGGTCTTGAAATTCCATTCCGGATGATGATATTGCCCTACGAGGGACTTCACCGCATTTTCCGTACAGTAAATCGGCGTATTCGGAATCCGCTCCATCAACGCCGGCAACGAACCGCTATGGTCCACTTCACCGTGATTACATACGATAAAATCAATCGTATTCAAATCGATTTCAGACTCGAGATTATCGATAAATTCCGTAGAATGAGGCTTCCACACCGTATCGACGAGGACCGTCTTCTCCTCTTCAATCAAATACGCATTCTGACTGGAACCATTATTGATGGTGTAATCGGAACCGTGAAACTCCTGTAGTTCCCAATCAATTTTACCGACCCACGAAACATTGTTTTTAATGTGCTTTCTCATAATAACCTCCATCTACCCCGTGAAAGCTGCGCCTCTATAGCTACTTTCACGTGATTGTTTAACAACACATGGCCCATGTGTGCTACATCCATTAATACCCTAACGTCGCACATGATACACATCCTGATCACGTTGCGGTGATTAATACTATGCATTTAACACATATAGGTTATCTGATTTATTCTCATTATACTGAAAGCACATAGCTATGTCTGTATCTATAGGTACAATTTATTTACTTTCACCAAGTAAAAACCGTTTAGGAATCGCCCGATAGATATATAGCGAAATATAGCCGTCCACCAGGCTATGTACGATGGTACCGCCACCGACAAGGCCGAATACGACGTACACGAGATCGATATTCGGGAGAGTCGTCGTAGTGTAAAAGAGCAGACACGCCAGAACCTCGCCGATAGCATGAACAACAGCACAGCCGAGGTTAAACAAGGCAAACGACAAGCCGCCGGACAAAACAGCTCGATGGTTCCTGATATAAAGGGCCCCTAACATCGCAAATAGGATATGCGATGCGGCGCGCATAACGATGACAAGAGGAAAGCCGGCCACAAAGAATCCCAACGTCGACCCTAGAACTACGCAGGCCGTCATCTTGCGGGATAAAAACATGGCCAAAAAAATCGGCACGTGACTCGCCAAGGTATACGATGCCGGCGGTATCACTACCTTCAACGGCATCACGATAGGAATCATGATGGCTAAGGCCATTAATAATGCAGTAATCGTTAAATCTCTGTATGTAGATGATGTCATAAGTCCCCCTTTGCGCTCAGCTCAACAGAATCATTGCAAGTAATATTATTATGCTAAAATATAGAAAAAGCAACATTTGAATTTCTAGCAAACAGGAGCAATGCGCTATGAAAAAAGCAAGCGATTTAAAAACAATCCCCGGAATAGGTGTAAACGCAAAAAATAAGGCCTTTCAATCCGACTTGGCGCACGCAGTGGGTGGCATCCCTTTTTAGGTGATTGACGACTAAAAATTCTAAGAATAGAACAATAAGACTCCGATAAGCGACTTGGCGGCCTCGTGGAACGAGATAGGTGGCCTTTCTCTCTTTTCACGGTGAATTGATCGCCTATATACTCTCCACAGAGCAGAAAATAAGGCCTTTCAATCCGACTTGGCGCACGCAGTGGGTTGCCTGCGGGAGGATTGAAAGGCCTTATTTTTGCCTAAAGGTAGAATTTATAGGCGATCAATCACCGCTTGCGCCATTTCTGTTGTCCCCACCCGTTTCATTCCTTCACGGTAGATATCGCCCGTGCGATATCCGTCAACGAGTACTTGTTCCACTGCGCTTTCAATAGCGTCAGCCACCTGAGGTAAATCAAGGGAATGACGGCACATCATCGCGGCGGACAGGATTGTCCCCAACGGATTCGCCAAGTTCCGGCCCATAATATCCGGTGCGGATCCATGTATCGGTTCATACAAAGCGGTCCCGGTACCCATGGATGCGGACGGCAATAATCCGATAGAGCCGGAGATAACGGCGCCTTCATCGGAAAGAATATCGCCGAAGAGGTTCGTCGTTACGATAACATCAAACTGAGCAGGATTTACAACGAGCTGCATCGCCGTATTGTCCACATAGAAGTAATCCGTGCTGATATCCGGATTTGCAGCCGCTTTTTCCTGCGCAATTTTGCGCCATAAGCGGGAGGACGCCAGTACATTCGCCTTATCTACGGATACGACCTTTTTATTGCGTTTGCGAGCCGTCTCCATAGCGATATCCATGATGCGTTCCACTTCATAGCGGCTGTATGTTTCCTTGTCCCAGGCGAACTCGTCAGCACCTTCACCTTGTGCCTCTTCGCGTTCACCGAAATAAATTCCGCCCGTCAACTCGCGAACGATGACAAAATCTACATCCTGCACAAGATCCTTTTTAAGCGGAGAATATTCCTGCAATGACGGATAAATCTTAACAGGACGCAAATTACAGAACAATCCGAGCTCCTTGCGAAGACCGAGGATTGCCTTTTCCGGACGGATCGACGGATCTACATTATCCCATTTAGGACCGCCAACGGCGCCCAACAATACGGCATCAGCCTGCTTACAAGCCTCGACCGTATCCTCTGTCAACGGCACGCCGTATGCATCGATAGACGCACCGCCCGCCTTTTTATCAATCCAGTTAACCGCTACGCCTGCCTTTTCAAACGCCACGTCGCACACGGCCTTCGCCGCCGCAATAATCTCGGTACCGATACCGTCACCGGGAATCAATACAATATTCTTTTCGCTCATCTTACCTCTCCAAATCTCTATCTGAAAGCCCAAACAAATATCCAGGGACCTATCAGACTACTGCAGTCTATCTATACCACACGGTTTAATCTATCACCCTGTGCCACAATCCATTTAAGATTATAACCGCTAAAGGAATGTTAGCTTTGCTCAAATCCGTAAAACACTTAACAGGATGAAAGCTGGCATATGCCTTGAAACCGACTCAGCTCGTTCCCCTTATTCACTTTGCCACAATCCAGTCAAGATAACAACGAGAAGGCGGGGATTAAAATTTTGCTACCCCGAAAGCAGAATAGCTTGAAACGAAACACGTGTCGAAGCCGACTTAGCTCGCTTTGGAGGCTTGAGATACGTGTTTCGTTTTTTCTATACTACTTGCGGTTTTTCGCAAAGCTCACAAGACCGCCGGCCGCCGCAATATCTTGAATGAATTGTGGCAGCTCCGTCCCTTGGTATTGTTCATTTTTAGTCAAGTTATACACAATCCCTTTGGACAAATCCACGCCGATTGCATCACCTGCATCGATTCGGTCCACCTGATCTCCGATTTCAACAACAGGCAAACCGATGTTGATGGCATTACGGAAGAAGATTCGCGCAAAGGAATGCGCCACGATAACAGGCACGCCTTTAGCCTTAATAACGCCCGGTGCGTGTTCACGGGAGGAACCGCAACCGAAGTTCTTTCCGGCCACTATGATTTCTCCGGCTTTCACATTAGGGGCAAAAGTCGTATCAATATCCTCCATCGCATGTTCCGCCAACTCGTTCCAGTCGGAAATCGCCAGATAGCGGGCCGGAATGATCACGTCTGTATCCACGTCGTCGCCGTAGCGCCAGATTTTTTTACTTTCAAAATCCATATTAAACCTCCTCAGGCCCTGCAATACGGCCTAGTACAGCACTCGCTGCCGCCACATAAGGGCTTGCCAAATACACCTCGGAATCCACGTGTCCCATGCGGCCACGGAAATTACGATTCGTCGTGGAAACGGTGCGTTCCCCTTCGGCCATGATGCCCATGTAACCGCCCAGACAAGGTCCGCAAGTCGGTGTGGACACGGCGCAGTCAGCCTGAATGAAGATATCCAAAAGGCCGTCTTTCATCGCCTGGTCGTACACATCCTGAGAGCCGGGGATCACGATACAACGCACGAAGGGAGCCACCTTGCGACCTTTCAAGATTTCAGCGGCGGCCACCAGATCTTCGTAGCGGCCATTTGTACAGGAGCCGATGATGACCTGGTCGATTTTGATATCTTTATCGATATCCCCAATGTAATGCGTGTTGGAAGGCAAATGCGGGAATGCCACGACCGGCTGCAATTTAGATAAGTCGATGGTTACCGTTTGCGCATACACCGCATCAGGATCCGGATTGATAGGCTCAACAGGTCGATGTACGCGGTCTTTGATATACGCTTCGGTGATTTCATCATAAGGGAATACGCCGCATTTACCGCCCGCTTCGATAGCCATATTACAAATCGTCAAGCGGTCCGCCATGGTCATGTGCTTTACGCCTTCGCCGGCAAATTCAAGCGCCATATAACGAGCGCCGTCAACGCCGATACGTCCGATCAATTCAAGAATGATGTCCTTCCCGGTTACCCATTTATTCGGCTTTCCGATGAGTTCAACCTTGATGGTTTCAGGCACCTTGAACCATGTTTTGCCTTCCGCCATCGCCACGCCCGCATCAGTGGAACCGACGCCTGTGGAGAATGCGTTAACCGCGCCATATGTACACGTGTGGGAGTCCGCACCGATCATCATTTCGCCGGGACCGATAAGGCCTTTTTCCGGCAAAATAACGTGCTCGATACCCATACGCCCCACTTCAAAATAGTTCGTAATACCATATTCGCGTACGAAGTCGCGCATCACCTTGGCCTGTGTAGCGGATTGAATATCTTTATTCGGTGTGAAATGATCCGGCACCAGATAAATTTTATGACGGTCAAATACAGGTTTTCCGATTTTCAAAAACTCTCTGCGAGCCGGTGGAAACGTGATATCGTTCATCAATACAGCGTCCAAATGACATTCGATAATCTGGCCCGGCTTAACCACATCGAGACCCGCGTGACGAGCCATATTCTTTTCAGTAATGGTCATACCCATTTATTCTTCCTCCTGTTGTTCTAGCTCCATAGCTAGGAATACGGAATTCACCGCATTGATATATGCATTCACACTTGATTTAACGATATCGGTGCTGATACCACGACCATGGTACAGGCGACCGTTGTATTCCACCTTGAGGGTTGCTTCCCCGAGGGCATCTTTGCCGGCTGTTATGGCGCGGATCTGGTAATCTTTCAAGCTGATCGGCAAACCCACCACACGTTCAACGGCCTTGAGGGATGCGTCTACCGGACCGTCGCCGACCGCTGCATCCGCTCTTTCACCATCCGGAGTCATGAGACGGACATCAGCATATGCGTAACCTTTTTCGCCCAATTTGTAGTATTGAGCCACGAGCTCGAACGCTTTTTTATGGTGAATATTATCCACCACAAGAGCGATAATATCGTCGTCGTACACTTGTTTCTTGCGGTCCGCCAACGCTTTAAACTTCATAAACAGATCGTTGATTTTTTCCTCCGTGAAAGTATGGAACCCAAGGGATTTCAAATGATCATCAAAGGCATGGCGCCCCGAGTGTTTACCGAGAACGATATTCGTCTTCTCGGCCCCTACGGACTCAGGTGTCATGATTTCATAAGTTTCAGGATTGTTGAGCATGCCGTGCTGGTGAATACCGGATTCATGAGCGAATGCATTGGACCCGATAATAGCCTTGTTCGGCGGCACTACGACGCCTGTTAGACGACTTACGAGTTTGGATACCTTTGTAAATTGTTTCGTATCGATATGTACCTGAAGGTCGCCGAAGTAATCGTGACGCGTTTTAAGAGCCATAACGACCTCTTCAATGCCGACGTTGCCCGCACGTTCGCCAAGTCCGTTGACGGTACATTCCACCTGACGGGCCCCCGCCTCGATAGCCGCCAGGGAGTTCGCATTGGCGAGGCCCAAATCATCGTGGCAGTGAACGGAGATAATCGCCTTTTCAATGCCCGGCGTATGTTCCCTGATGTAGCGAATCTTATCGGCAAATTCTCGCGGCATCATATAGCCTACCGTGTCCGGCACGTTGAGAATCGTAGCGCCGCCGGCGATAGCTACACCGAATACTTCGCATAAAAAGTCAAGATCCGTACGGGATGCGTCTTCACCGGAAAACTCGATTTCATCGAATTTACCCTTGGCGAATTCCAAAATGGATTTCACCTTTGCCAACACCTCTTCACGAGTCATCTTCAATTTATATTTCATATGGATTTCGGATGTAGCGATAAACACATGCAACCGGCTGCGCTCCGCATCCGCAAGGGCCTCCGCCACCTTCTGCACGTCCTTTTCGTTGGCACGCGCCAAGCCGCAGATCGTTGCGCCCTTTACTTCCCGTGCAATGGTCTGTACCGCTTCAAAGTCCCCCGGAGATGCGGCAGGGAAACCGGCCTCGATTACGTCGATGCCGAGGCGTACTAGGCCTTTCGCAATTTCAATTTTTTCAGGAGTTTGTAAAGACACACCTGGTGTTTGTTCCCCATCACGAAGGGTTGTATCGAAGAAATATACGCGATTCTGTTCCATAATAGCCACCTTTTCTATCCTCATAAAACATAATACTTTATTATATCTATCCATCGTGAAAGTTTGTAACATCACCAATGTCGACACCATATATATCAGTGATTTACTAGACTTTCACAAATAAAAAAGCCCCTCAGAACAACCGTCGTTGCTCAAAGGGGCGTTATATTCATAACACGGTACCACCCTAATTGGGACTCGTTTCGGCGATAACGGAACCACCGTCGATGACTACTGACGTTCGCCATCGAAGCTCACGGGAGAGTGTCGGCGTACAACCTCTATTGCCTCGCACCGGCCGGCAACTCTCTGAAAGCAGGATTTGTAAACCTTTATACCCGTTCATCGCTTGATTTAAGATATAAGGGTATTATACGGCATTCTATAGAACTGTGTCAACAGGATGGACATGTGAGTTTTGTGAAAGCACAGTTTTATCATTACAATTTGACATAGTCCATGATTTCACGCATACTGAAAATAAGCAGTACCAAAGATTGGAGGAATTATTATGAGTGGTTCAAGCAAATTCTTCTTTATTATATCGGGTATTGTAAGCATTATCCTAGGGATATTCTTACTATTAAACCCCGTTATTAATCTCATGGCTTTTGCCTGGCTATTTTCTATTATCTTTTTTGTCAGTGCAGTCAGCTCCATTATAAATTATTTTATGTTACCCGCTGAATTGCGTAGCGGCTGGTATCTCATCGGCGGCATTATCAATGCTTTATTCGGTATCTTTCTCGTGTGCGGCGGATTTGCATTCCTACCGTTGGTATTCCCGATCACAATCGGTATCTGGATGGTAATCGATGCTATCATCATTTTCATTAAATCTAGAAATACCGACTCCATGGTATCATTACTGGGCGGCAGTGCAAAATGGCTCGCACTTGTTCTGTTACTATTAGGCCTGTTACTCATATTCAAGCCGATTGCTTCCGGTGAGGCATTTATCTACTTTATCGCTTTCGGTTTCTTGTTTGACGGCATTCACTCCATCGCGGAGGCTTTCAGAAAATAGAATAACCATACACTATTAGATTGACCAGTACTGCCAAATAGCTGTCACAATGGCGATTATATATCGTTCTTGTGGCAGCTATTTTATTTTGCCAACCGTCATGGTAAATGTACTCGCCTACTACATTTGCAAGTGGGTAGACGCTTTCCTATCCATTTTATTTAGCAACTAGCCTATCGCTCTATCATTAGCGTAATAATGTACACTCTTAATCATTTCTCTAGCCCTATCAATAGAAACTGGCTCATTAAATAAGAACACATGGTTCTGATTTTCATATTTCCACGATGCTAAATATACAGAATTATCTACCATTCTATAGGTCACCGGCATGCCTTTCACAACATCTGTTCTCTGAGGTAAGTAATCTTTATAATCGCCTGCGATATTACCTGATACTGTAGATACGCGATACTTAATATATTTTGGTATATCATTTACACTGTCAAAATATTTTCCTTTTGAAAGTTCATGATACGCATACACCACCTGTAGCACATCATGATCCACAATGGCTACATGTATAGGACGGAGTCCCTCTACCCCCATCGGCAACTGAGAATTAAAGTGCAAATGCTGTTTAGCCTCATATACAGAATCAAATACCTCTAACGTTTGATCCTTGCGAGTACTTCTATAATCTGTATCAGTCATAGCACAACTACCAAGTCCATCAGGACATGGAAACTCATTTCGATCACCATAAGGCTGGTCATAAATAGAATTGCCGTTAAGGCGTAACCGCATCAAGTCATCTGCGGAGGCGACATTGGTAGAACCTATGAAAGCTAATGCAGACAATACACACACAATCTTTTTCATGATACAATCCCCTATAAACAAACTACATCTATTAAGTAAATTATATCATTAAAGGAACAGATGCTCATATAATACTAGTTACAGCATGATTCTAAAGCCTATAGTTAGTAAATATAAAGGAGATTATAATGATGTACGCATAATTAACATAATTGTGCAAGCTTTATTAGATGCACACACAAGTAATCCAGCAGTAAAAAATTGCTCAATCATAAGCTGATGCCGAAGACAAGCCTGAGCAAGACTAACTACTAAAATTTCAGTAGTCCATTTTCATCAAACTCAAATTTTGGCCCCCATGCAACTTCCCAGTAATATCCATCCGGATCAGAAAAATATGCATGGTATCCACCCCAAAAAACATCTTGTGGTTCTTTTATAATTCTCCCACCAGCATTTCGTACTAATTCAATAACCCTATCAACCTCTTCTTTATGTTCAACATTATAAGCTAATGTAATTCCCGCAAATCCATTTTCCGCTGGTGGATTACTTTCATCAATATCTTTTGCTAATTGTTCCAAAGGAAATAGTTCAAATTTTGTCCCTGCCGTATCAAAAAATATTACCGGAGGATTATTTTCTTTACAGTCAGTCTTATATCCTAAACCATCTCTATAAAACTTTATTGATTTTTCCATGTCTCTAACACCTAAACAAATGCAAGTGATCTTATTCATTACTACCTCCATAAGTTCAAATTACTTTAATCTAATAAGCCGGGGTTTATTTGTATTTCCTTATAATATATTTCGGTTTAGAATTTCAATTACCTCGTAGAAGTATTTAACAATCTCCTTATTATCCCTCTTATCTCCTCCTCAATTTTAGTTTGTTTATATTATCCTAATCCTATCTTTTACAAATTCAATAAAACTACGTTGCGCCAATCGCTGATAATCCGCTTTTATTATAAAATTATATCAAAAAGTTCCTCAGTAATCATCACAAATCTATCACATTTAATAGTATCTATCACAAATCATTCTACTATTCAAAATAATCGTAAGTGCTATAATGAACTCAACAAAAGGAATATGTTCTCATATAATGCTAGTTACCGCACTATCATGAACAGATATAGTCAGTAAGTATATAGGAGGTTCTCATGACACACGCACAATTAACACAACTCGTACAAGCTTTATTAGATGCACCCACCAGCAACGAAACGGTAAAAGAGTTCGCTCAATCCTGGCTCAATGCGGAAGGCACGCCTAAACAAGCGGAACTCACAAAACAACTCGTATCCGTGGCGGAACAGAATATCGCCTTCATCGATGAAACAATCGGCTTTGCCGGCTCCGATCTGGCAAAACAAATGCTCGGTGCCGAAGTAGCTGCACAGTTATTGCAACACGCAAAAGACATTAAGGCAAAAGGCGCTGAATTCTGCGACTGTCCGGGATGTGTGGCAGCTAAGCATATTATTGATTTGAAAGCGGAAATTGCATAATAATATATTACGTAAAAAGTGGCTATCAACTTTATGTTGATAACCACTTTTTATATCACTATATAAGACATTAAGTTTATGATATTTCTATCTTTATAGGCATTTGAATCTCAGTAATTATTGGTGTATAGAAGTCTACTTCTGTATCTTTTGTACTCAATGAAATAATTAAGGAGTACCGGATTTTATCATAATATCTCTTTAAACGTTTTCGATTTTTCCACCAACCACTAACAGGATATACGGCTATATCATTTGCATTTGATAAATCGATAGCAGGTACACACATAAAATCAGAATGTATGGAACCAACATTTCTATTATTAACCCCCAAATACCATGACGAAGATCCTAGTTCATTACGCCAATTAGGATCTTCATCTCTTGCAATTTGATTCACCCGTTTTTTAAAATCATCAAGTGACTCCATACTATTCTTAAGTTCAAAGCGCAGCCCGCAAGATTGGTATGTATATTTCTCTTTCCAACCTATATGTCCTGGGCTCGGTTCAATATAGTATGACAACGTAACTCGTAACTCGACCTCTTTATCACCTAATGATTCTAACACTTCTTTGGGCCAAGGTAATTTATGGATATGAAGCTCATTCGTTACAACCCTTTGATCAAAATCAAAAGGCTGCAATTCTTCTTCGATAATCATATTAACATAATTGTTTTTACAGGATACCGCTCGTTCTAGATTAGGAATACCATATCCACAGGTTCGTAACAAAACACGAATGTCACTTTTTTTAGGTATTTCTGAAGGTAAAAACTGTTGTTTCATCTTATCGGTCCATCTAGCAGAATGCACCATCAGAGCACGTATCGTCTCAGGCCATGCATTAGGGTATTTACAGTAAATTTCTGCAGATAATTTACTAGCTTGAGCTGTTGCAGCACTCGTTGCCCAAATAGTGGAAAATAAATTTTCAGATAACTTATTATTAGTTGTTAATAGGGATAAATCATCACAATTACTATAAAAATTATCTTTACAAGCTATATTCCCACCATCCATAAGAATTTCAGGTTTAATGGGCCATTTATTATCCCATAAAACTGATGTACTACTATAGGGAGATAATTCACCAACATCTGCAACTGGTTGATAGCCTAAAAAGTCAGTATCATCAATATTAATTTTAGAATTATATGCTCCAACTGTTACTGCATTCCAAGATTGTCCTGGGTTTTGTACGTAAGAATTTATATTAACATCAGGATAATTTATTTCTATCAAGTCAGAAGATAAAGCATTTCCGGCACTGATAAGCATTAAACGTTTATTTTCATTACCCCCACTAGATACATTAACACCTGCTACAATCTCATCAATAGCCCCGGACCAAGATGTTGGGAGTCCATCAGTAGTATCAGCTGTTACGGCCATACAAATAGATCTATCCTTATCAGGATTTTCAATTTCATTAAAAAGAATCCCTTGGGCCGTAATAGCACCATATAACTCCGAATCATTATTCTGGCGTCTTAAGATTTTAGAGCTTTCTATTCTATAAGGAATACTAATAGTATCACGAGATAATAACGATAGATTTAAATCTTGATATAGTGCAATACCTGCCATACCTGTACCATGACCACCATAATCACTTAAATCACCATCATCAAAAACAGTATGAATACCTTGTTCTTGCATGAAAGGTTCAAGCAATGGATGCGCACTAGAAACTCCTGTATCTAATAAACATATTGTGGCATTACTATCCTCAGGCTGTAGACGATTTTTTATATCATCGACCCAATCATACTGCGCCGTTAAAGATTCTTTAATGAAAAAAGAGTTAGGCTCCTCGCACTTATTCAATTCTGCAATATACTTAGAGCATTGTAACAAGGCAACTAAATCATTATTATTCACAAAAATCAACATAACAATTCGTTCAGGAAAAGATATATGCTCATTTTTATATGTTATATCAAATTCATTTAATAATAATTTAAACTCAGTAAGTACATCACAATCATTTTGCTTTTCCGTACTTAACCAAACCTCACACCAAATTCGAATATCTGATGTAGGAATATTTTCATGAGGTCCCTGCCAGAAAGACGCAACATCTGCTTCCCTAATGATATCAATACTTCGAACTAAATCATTATTTTTAGGATTACCACCAGTGTCTAATGTCGACTCAAATTGATTAAATTTATTAAGTAAAATAGAGGTTTTATCTCGAGGTACAAATATTGTTGCTTTTGTTAAATCATCCTTTGACTGAATATTTAATAATTGTATACCAGCTCTTTCATCTTCTAAAGCTTTATAGTTTAAATCATATCCCTGTTTACCTGATATATCAAGATAAAAACCATCCTTTATCTTTATAGCAGCAACTTGTTTAGGACTAATAGCACTATTAACAATCGAATCCAACTCTTGCTTTAAATTACGTACATGCGCTAAAGGCTGTTCCAAAAGAGGGTAATTATTTTTTCCTCCACCACCCCTTATTGTTTTATATGGCATCGATTCTTTAGTATCACTTAGAAAAATATTTTCCTTCTCCATCCTTACATTCTAAGCCTCCATGATTCGAGAATATAAGCCTTTATCTTTCATAACAGCAATTAAATCAGCTTCATTAAATTGTTTATTATATAAAATAGCTGATTTAAAACAATCATCACAAGCACTAATAATTTCAGATTGGCTTAATCCCTTGGCTGCATCTATTAAGGATGTATTTATGTTCCCTATATAGTATTTTTTTATTAGTTTCTTTTCAAAAATAACTCTAATCTCATCTTCTTCAGGCATTGCATAATGTATTACATCATCAAACCGTCTAAACAAAGCTTGATCTAGTAGTTTATGATTATTAGTCGCAGCAATAATAATACTATTAGAATCATCTTGCTCTATAAATTGTAAAAATGAATTTAGTATTCGTCTTGCTTCACCAACCTCGTTATCTAGACTTCGGTTAGCACCTATTGCATCAAATTCATCAAAGAAATAGACGCCCATAGTCTTTTTAATATCTTCAAAAACGAGTCTTAATTTTGCACTTGTTTCTCCCATAAATTTGGTAACAATTTTATCCATTTGTACCACAAACAAAGGAATTCTTAGTTCAGATGCAATTACAGAAGCGGTAAAAGTTTTTCCCGTACCAGGAGCACCTTCCAACAAAATTTTACGACGATTAGATAAACCATAAGCTTGCAGTTTATCACGATTCTTAAACTCTTCAAGTATACGATTAATTTTAATCTTTTGATTATCGGATACGATTAATTCAGAGATTTTATCATTAGGCAGATACATTTCTAGTAAAGGATTATTATTGATCTGTACAATATTATTAGTGTTAGATAATTTTTCACTTAATTGTTTTATCTCTCTAGCTACTACCACATGACCTTGACGGGCTTCATTAGCAGCAATTTGAAGAACAATAGTTTTAAAGCGTGCATTATCTTGCTCTAAATGAGCACGAATTAGACCTTTAATATGCTCAGCACTAGCCATAATATCACCTCCTCTATTATGTTAGTATCTCACACCAGACTTGACAAAGTCAACAAACCATGATTTAGTTATCTATTTTCACCTCAATTAGACCTAGACACTAATTTCTTCAAATCGCCATAAAGCGAAAACTTTATTTTCACAATTTAATTAGATACTTTTAGCATATGAAGGATTTTATAGCACAAAACGATATTAATAACTATAAGCAGCAATGTTATAAACGAATACGCCAAGAGCCAACAGTTTGCCGATACCGCATCATAGATCCAGCAAGCACAATAACCGGCCGTGATGATACCGCTAAGAACGCCCGGTATATACTGTCGTAGAAAAATACTTTGGAATATATGACCAATCACATGGTATATATACGCTATGATGACAGTGATGTAAATGTCGAAGCTTTCAAAATACATACTCAAGCCCAGTACAATCAACAAGAGTATAAATTCCTGACAGACGATGGCGTTGAATCTAGACGGTGTAAATGCCCCCGCTAAAAATCGCTGTTGTAGTTTTGGATTCCTTCGCATAAATCTCGGAAATAAAAGAATCTCCTCAAATTCGTGCACCATAAAAATACTAGGGAATAATAAGAAAAAACTATTCAGATCCATAAGGCGCCTCCTTCATAAATCCGATTAAGTTTAATATGACAGCTTTATACTATCCCTTTTTCACCTGCACGCGCAATACAGTTTTCAATTTTGCGGGCTCCACCTTTCGTGCATCAGACAAGTAAATTTCCCGATGCCACTCGTCGTTAGTACGATGCAAATTATGAGCGGAGCAGAATTCATCTATTTTCATAAACGATTCCGGTTCATCATCATAAGGCCCGACATGCAATATCTGCACGCACTCTCCATCCTCTATCGATTCAAGCCGCACATCCTTAAATCGAGGCAACGATTTTTTCTTGGACACATTCATAATAGCCGCCTCCAACACGTCAGGCGTCACGAAATCAGGTTGTCTGATCATCACCCGATATTGCAGATTATTCTTATCAAACTGCTCCGTATGCTCAATCTGCTTCCAGAGCGCCTCCAGCGGATACACGGTGTAATCAAAGTACCCATCCGGCGTCACGCCCTTTTTCGGCAACATCTTTATCCCGTAGGACAACGAATATAACGCCTCAATATCATCGGCAAAGACCGCATGATTAGGATTTCCCACTCCGTCCAGCACGAGGAACTTCATGCTCGGCACCGTAACCTGCACCGCCTGCTGCTTCGGACAATACAATTCCTTTTCGTGCTTGCGCCATTCATGCTTTACTGCTGTCATAATCAGACCTCTCTTTCTGAAAGAAAACATATGATTTCTTTTATGGTAAGGGAGGATTATGAAGGTTGATTAAAGGGGGGATATCTTCTTCTCTTCTCATAGTTTACACTCACATATGGTTTTATGAAAACCCAATATATGCATAATCCAGCTACAATATATTTATTAATTTTTAACGATATTTCAATCCAACCCTTATGCGTGTTTGTAATATCAACAGGTAAAATATTAAATCCAAGAAGTCCTTTAATCGGATTAATCATATCCAGTGCCGAATTATAAACGTCAGTTGAAATTAATGCACCTACATGATTAACAGTAGCTAAAATATAATATATATTCCCCATATAAAAAATACCGAAAACAGTTACTATCATAATTAAACCAGAACTTTGAAGAAACAAAAAGTCTCCAAAAGTATTTACGCTTACCAAATTAACAGAATATTTCTTTTGCAAATAGTGTGTAGCACGTTCTACAATACCACTTACAATCAAAAAACAAAATAAACCTCCCCAAATACCATATAAAAATGGCAAAATCCAATACAAGAAAAACTCAAACCTTTGTAATAGTAATTGTATTACTTCTGGTAATAATGGTTGTAGATCTAACATATTCACATAATAATAGTCATACAAGTGATTTGTAAAAAGGGCCACGATAAATAAGATGGAAATAAATTTAGTGACCAAATCAATTCGCTTTACCACTAAATATACTATTATTTTAATTTTATTAACCATATATACCTCCAAGTTCTATAAACATGTATATTCTGTTAATAAATATAATACCAAATTATATGCGTATTATTTCACTCATTGTAAAACTTATAACCATAATAAGCGTATTTATAAGAGATCACTTCCTAAAACTTTCTACAAATTTAAAACTCTAAAACCTAATAATACACAAAAGACGACACCTCATCGGTGCCGTCTTTACAACTATATTCTTATGAAAATAAATCAGAATGTGTGCCTGTTCGAGAAGCAGTCAAAATTAATTCAATTTTATTGACCTTATATATCAACAACCAATCAGGCTCTATATGACATTCTCGAAATCCAATATAGTTACCAGTCAATGTATGATCGCAATATTTAAAATCTAAAGGCTCTTCATTCAATAATTTTTCTAAAACAGTTTTGAGTTTTCTTCTATCTTTGCCACGCTTATCCATTCGCCTTAGATCTCTCTTAAACTTAGGTGTATAAACCAGCTCCAACATTTACTCACTCCGTATCAATGTCTTTAAACATAGCATCTACCGTTTTAAAACGTTTTGCATATAGCTTTCCGGATTCAATATCTTTAGCCTCTTGTATCGCAGCTTCTGTTTCCTTATTATATCGCGGTTGTTTAGGTTGAAACGGAAAACCGCCTTCCATTAACGAAGCATGTAAGAATATATTAATAGCATCGCTCACAGATATACCGAATTGAGCATATAACTCTTCCACTTGTGCCTTAACGACAGGTTCGATCCGTAAGCTGATGGTTGCTGTTTTAGCCACAGTATCACCTCCTATAGTATTTACAATATAAAAGTACTCCTACCATCTTACATACCAATTATATGTTTATAGTATCTCTTTTGATTGCAAAATGCAAACTTTTGCAATCATTTGTAATATATCAAAGTATTATTAGGTACTCAGTTCTTTTTCTATTTAGATTACAAACAACAAGCCCCTACACCAATAATATGTCCCCCCTCTACTGGTTATCCAGTAAAGGGAGGACATAGGGGTACTTTATTTACACACTCGCTTCCACTAGTGCTTGTGTATACGGGTGTACCGCTTCTTTCAGTCGAATTGATTCTATATTTTCCACGATTTGTCCGTCTTTCATCACCAGGATTCGATCTGTTACGGCTTGTAGCAGTCCGATGTCATGGCTTACAAACACATAGCCGAAGGGTTGTTCTGTATATATTTTTTGCAATAGGTCTAGCACAAGTTTCTGATTCACCGCATCAAGGGCCGATGTAGGTTCATCAAAGAGTACCAGTTTCGGTTTCATCAGCATGATTCGCGCCAGTACGACACGCTGTAACTGACCTCCGCTAACTTCGTGCGGGTATTTTCGGATAATCGTTTCCGGTAAGTCTACATGTCGAATCCATTTGCGGATATCTTCCTTCGCTCCGGCCATGTCCATAAGACCATAGTTAATGTACGGCTCAAGCAGAAAGGCTTCCAAGTTCATCCGCGGTGGAATGACCGCTAGCGGATTTTGAAACATCATCTGCAGTGAGCGATAGATTTCCGTATGGTTCTTGATCTGCCATATATCTTCGCCGAAGAGTCGCAATGTGCCCGATGTAGGTTTTTCCAGCATTGTAATGAGTCTAAGGAGCGTACTTTTACCGGAACCGCTACCGCCGGCGATGCCTACCCGTTCATGTTCAGCAATGGTAAAGGACACATCATCAACGGCGCGCACCGTGTGATTATGGTTCGTATAATATTTACATATATGCTCAGCTTGTATCATATTACACCACTTTCATCACGGAATCCAACAATATACGCGTATAGTCATCTTTAGGATGCGCCATTACCTCTTCGGTAGCGCCCATTTCAACGAGGCGCCCCTTATTCATCACGCCGATGCGGTTAGCGATGCACGCAGCGGCCTTGATATTATGGATTACCAGAATCACTGTTGCCCCGAGGGCCTGTGTTACCTCTTTCAGCAAGTCCAACACCGACGATTGCACCAGCATATCCAAAGCACTGGTCGGCTCATCAGCAAATACGATGTCCGGTTTCAGAATCAGGCTTAACGCAATCGCCAAGCGTTGCTGCATGCCGCCGCTCAACTGGAATGGATAGGATTGTAAAATACGGTTTCCTTCCGTCAAGTGAACGAGCTGTAACATATGCAGCACGCAATTTACATCATACGGTTCATCATGGGCGCGCAACAAGTCTTTGAAATGGTTTTCCACGGTACGAGCCGGATTCAAATAGGCACCGGGGTTCTGAAAGATCATCGACACCTGCATGCCGCGCATTTGTCGCCAGTCCTTATCGCTCAACGTCGTAATATCCGTGCCGTTCAGCAAAATTTGACCGCTTATAGTGGCCTTCTTCAGCATACCGAAGGCGGCGCGAATCAAGGTCGATTTCCCGGAGCCGCTTTCACCGACGATGGAAAACACCTCACCGGTATGCACGGAAAAGGATACATCGCGTACGGCCTGTTCCGCACCGTATGAAATTGATACATTGTCAAATACTATGCAATCAGATTTATTCAATAGTAGAATCCTTTGTTAATAAGTAGTAATCGATCGGATGTACCGGTACATTTTTAACCTTGGATGTGGAGACCACATTGGCAGCAGGATACAACAAGTAGATATCAGCCACGTCATCAAGCAAAATGGACTGCACCTGCTTAGCCACATCAGTACGTTCATTTTGATCGAATGTAACCGCCAGTTTGTCGATTAGTGCATCCACCTGAGGATTATTATAACCGCCCACATTGGCTTTAGAACCGGATTTATAAAACAAGCTGAGGAACCAGTAAGGATCGTTTGTAGACATGGTTACCACATTGCGTTCCACCAAATCAAATGCGTCTGCGCCGAGGGTATCCACTTCATTAGGGCTTTGCAATTTTCTGAGTTCTACCGCGATGCCCGCCTGTTTCAATTCCTGTTGAATTTCTTCATACATGCTGGTATCTTTGCCCCAAATAGCGAGGGTCAATTTCAATTCCTTTCCGTCTTTTGCATAGATACCGTTGCCGTTCTTCGCATAGCCCGCTTGCGTCAACAATTCATTTGCTTTTGCAAGGTCAGTGACTGCCTTATTTGAAAGCCCATCATAGCCCAAGTTTGCGGAAGGAGGGAACGGAGCACCACCCGCCAATGCACCGCCGCCGATAACTTTCGCCATCGTATCATAATTGATGATATGAGCCACCGCGGAACGTACATTTTTATCATGTAGCGGAGAAGCTTCCGTATGATTAATCTTTAACATCATTACACGAACACCGGACACGTCTTGAATGTTAAATCCGTCTTTAAACAGGCTGCGATTAGCGGAATCCACCTTTTGAATGACATCCACATCTTTAGATTGCAACGCCATGGCGCGCTTATTATTGTCTTCAATATCCTTTACAGTTACAGAATCAAGGCCCGGTTTGCCGCCCCAATAGTCGGCAAATGCCGTTAACTCAATGCTTTCACCCTTTGTGAAAGAAGTGATTTTGTACGGTCCTGTAAGAACCGGTTTAGACGCCACATCCTTAAGATCTGCCGTATCCATGATAACGAACGCCGGCTCAGTCAAGCTGGACAATAAGGAGCCGTTAGGTTCCGTAGTTTTAATAATCAAGTTTTGACCATCAACGGTAATGGATTCGATTTTAACGGCCTTCGCAGAGCGAGGACTTTGTTTCATTGTATACTCGATGGACTCTTTTACCTTTTGAGGTGTCATCGCGGTACCGTTATGGAATTTTACATTTTCTCTGATATGGAATTTCCATGTGGTGGGATCGATGTTTTCCCAGGAATCGGCTAACTGTCCGGTAAATTTCATATCCGGTGTCACCGTAGCCAATGTTTCACCTGCACCAATACGTGTCAACGTCCACGCATCCCATTCATGCGTCGGATCTAATGTTTCACCGAACCAATATAGACCGACATTCAAATGCTTGCCTTGTTTAGCCGTATCATTGCCGCAGCCCACCAAAAGAGCTACCATACACAGCATGGACACACATGCCAATAACCAACGTTTCATAAATACTCCTTTTCATACACCCCATCGTAATGAGGCTTTCACTAAAAACATTCATATTATACGCAGTCATCGTGATACATCGAGGGCATCACGCAACGCATCGCCAATATAGTTAAACAGAACAACGGTAATAAAAATCGCCAGCCCCGGATAGATCAACAGCCAAGGCGCGGTTTGCAGAAAATCGCGGGAGCTCAACAGGATCGCGCCCCATTCGGGATCAGGCGGTTGCACACCGATGCCGATGAGCGAGAAACTGGCCACCAGAATAATGGCGTCCCCTAAATGTTGAATAATGACAATTAATAGCGGCGGCAGTACATTCGGCAGAATATAGCGCCATAGGATTCGAATCCTCGAAGCGCCGGACATGCGAGCAAAGGTAATATACTCGGCATGGCGTTCGATATGGACAAGGCCCCTCGTGATGCGCGCATATTCCGCCCATTTAGTAATGCACAGCGAGATAATGACATTCGTTATGCTTGGCCCCATGATGCCGATGAAAGCAATGGCGATAACCATATTCGGAAATCCCAGCACCAAATCGATCAATCGCGACAGCCAACGGTCAACGCGCGGCGTGGAGAATCCCGCCAGCCCGCCGATAACGATGCCTATCGCTCCGCTGATGCCGATAATGGTGAAAGCAATCCACAGCGACGCCTTCCCTCCATAAAGGATACGGGACCATACATCGCGACCCAGCTGATCGGTTCCGAGCCAATGAGTGCTGCTGATATCCTGCAACCTGTCGGCTACATTCGTCGCCTCCGGATTATAAGGCGCAATATACGGAGCGCAAAGAAAAAATCCAATCCACAATGCCGCCAGTACAAGCATGATATATAGGCCGTAAGGCTTTCGTCTATTCATAAGAGCCTCCTTTTATAGCGGCCCTTCGCTTCGGATTAAGCCAGATACTCAATACATCGATGATGATGTTAATTACGATGAACACCATAGTAATCCAGATGATATACCCTTGCATCAATACATAATCGCGGGCGGTTATGCCCTGTACCATCATATAGCCGATGCCTTTGATGGAGAACACCGTTTCAATAACCGCGGAGCCGCCTAACATGGCCCCCATCGTAACGCCCATCATAGGTAATAACATAAGGCCTACATGAGGAAAGATATAGCGACAGTACACCATCCACTCCGGTAAGCCGAGAGCTCTGGCCCCCTGTACAAAGGGCTGTTTCTCAACCTCCAGAATAGCATTGCGCAAACGGCGAATGTATAAACCGCAAATCCACAGAGCAATCGTCAAAGCCGGCAGTATATACACGGTAAAGCCCTTCGTATTCGTCACCGATACAAGCTGCAGCTTCACGCCGAATAAATACAATAGCAAGAGCCCCACCCAGAACCCCGGAATCGCCAAGGCGAAGAACGTAAATATCCGAATCACATGATCGGCCCAGGAATCCTGATACCGTGCCGACAACATGCCAAGCGGTATTGTTACAACTACGCCCATCAAAAGCGCGAGGAATACGAGTCCCAATGTATTTGGCAATGCACCGCCTAAAATAGTTGCTACCGGTAGCGAATACAATATAGATTCACCGAAGTCTCCTCTCACGAGTTGGCCCAGCCAGCGTACATATTGCTGCCACCACGGGTCGTTGAGGCCGAGCTGCTCCCGCATCTGCTCTACTAATACAGGATCAGGTGTAGCCCCTACCAGATTAAACTTCATCGCCACGGGGTCGATGGGGGATACCTTCATCAGTAAAAACGTTCCCAAGGTGACGGCTAATAAAATACCTGCAATACTGACCAGCCGTTGCAGTACCAATCGATACAATCCATCACCTTCTTTCATTTATGAATACTCATAATAATATTTTAGCAAAAACGGCGTGGACATATGTATACCCGTGGCGGTATATTAGAATTATTCTCATTATGAAAGTTTGGCATAATATAGAAACGACGTTTCATATTAAACCGCAGCAAAACTAAATACTTATGCTATTATAATGCCACAAAAAAACAGCCCCTACTAAAAGAGCTGTTTCATTATAAATTATTTTGTATGCTGTTTTTGCGCCACCGTATTAGCAATGATCGCTTTTGCCATATCGCGTGTCACAGGGCGTTCAAATGACATCGAATGGTTTTGTCCGTCCTTAGCCCAATTTACGAGATACACCATTTTCTCGCCGCCTCTGAAAGTCACTTTCACGCCGTCAACCTTTTCAGTCGCGGTCACTTTGTGCTGTGTGTACTCACCGCTGATGTCCTCTTTCAGCGTGGAAACACGATAGGTAATGCGTTTACCGTTCGCCTGATTGCGTGTTGCATCCTCGCCGTCCTGATATGTATAAATCACTTGAAGGATATCCTTATTGATGGTGCTCACAGATTCAATATTATAGCCCACCGGCAATACCTTCGGCATCTGCGGAACTATATTCATATACTGAGCCGCTTCATCAACGGTTTTAAATTCATGCATCGGATTCGGCATGCCTGTCTTAGGTGCCGCAGCTTCATTAGCCACCTCCACGGACTGAGACATGTCAGCCTTTACCGCATCAGCTTTTGACATATCGGAACCGATGCCCGCCGCATCAGCCGTGCAATACGAAGCCGTGCCCACACAAGCACAAGCCACAGCTGTTAACAAAAATTTTTTCATCGTAGATTTCATTATTACTCCCTCACACAGCAAATTGCATAACTTTACATTATTAAAATTTTATTAAATTTTCTTTAACAATATTAGTATAACTTAAAATGTAAAGGAATTCAATCCGGCTCTTTATTTCTTATGCACCATAAATCCCGCCGCCTGCTGATTCGCCATGATGGTTACGTCCGAAATCTGCATCCGTTTCGGCTGGTTCGTCACATACACGACGACGTCGGCCACATCCTGCGGCTGCACCGCATCAATGCCGGCATAAACGGCTGCCGCTTTTTCCTTATCCCCGTGAAAGCGCACTTCGCTGAACGGCGTTTCCACAATGCCCGGCTGAATGGTGGTCACCTTGATATCCGTGGCGATTGTATCCATGCGAATACCGTCACTGAGGGTCTTAACCGCCGCCTTCGTAGCGCAGTAAACGGCTCCGCCCGGATACGCATAAATACCGGCTGTTGAACCCATATTCACGATATGCCCCTCATTTTTGGCGATAAAGAACGGCAATACCGCCTTTGTTACATACAGGAGACCTTTCACATTCGTATCAATCATCGTTACCGCATCATCGATATCACTGTCCTGAAACGGATCCAGCCCCTGCGCAAGACCTGCATTGTTCACAAGAATATCAATGCCGCCGAACGATTCAATGGCAGCGGGCACATTGGACATGACATCATCACGATTCTGTACATCAAGCACCAACGTTTCCACGCGCACACCGTACTGTTCCATCAACTGAGACTGCACCGTATCGAGCAATTCGGTACGACGCCCCGAAATCAATACATTATCGCCATTCTTGGCATACGCCTCTGCAATCGCAAGACCGATGCCGGACGTAGAACCGGTAATAAATACATTACGAGACATAATAAACACCTCACATTCTCACAATTCATATACACCCTATCCACATCAAATAATGTGTAGGCGCATCAAAGTATATAACGCCTATAATATAACACCCTCATATAGGTAATAAATGATATGTCGACACGGCAGAATATAATGCCTATGATATAACGCCTATGATATAACGGCCTCACATATAATAATGAAAAATAGGACTACCTTTCCATCAGCAATAGTCTCTGAAAAAATAGAAATGAGGGCGCCCTTCCGAAAACGACTTGGCGCACGAAGTGGGTGGCCTTGGAGGCTTTCGGGAAGGGGACCTCATACAAAAACTTACAAAGGATACCCACAAGGTATTTCTCATGTATTAAATTGTCTATCGGGGACGGTAATCCTTTACAACGAATCTATATGGCTTATTTCAGATGCGCCAACATATCATGTAAGACCTCCATGCAATCCCCCACAATCCCATAGTTCGCGTGTTGAAAGATTTCCGCATCAGGATCGTTATTGATGGCCACAATGGTATCTGCACCGGAGATGCCGCTCACATGTTGAATGGCTCCGGAGATACCGAATGCCAAATACAACTTAGGACTTACGGTCTTACCGGTCTGTCCCACCTGATACGGCAGCCCAATCCAGCCTTTTTCAACGAGAGGCCGAGTTGCACCTACGACGCCTCCGATGGCATCCGCCAGTTCATAGAGTTTATCAAAGTTTTCCTTCGAGCCCATACCTCGGCCGCCGGCAATGATGATATCCGCCTCCTGAATATTATAGCCGGACTTGCTGAACGGAATGAATTCAAGACGTTTCGTCCGAATATCTTCAGGTGAAAGTTCAAACGCTTCATATTGAATGCGTCCCCAGCTCGCATCATTGCGTTCCGGTTTCTTAAATACGTTAGGGCGAACGGAGCCCATTTGCGGGCGATGATTCGGGGAAATAATCTCCGCCAATATATTACCGCCCAGTGCCGGACGAGTCCACTCAACGAGCCCTTCCTCCGTATCGACAGTCAAAATTGTACAGTCCGCAACAACGCCGTTCTTCATGCGTCCCGACATGCGAGGCGCCAGATCACGGCCGTTATTCGTTGCGCCGATCAAGAGAATATTCGGCTTATGATCTTCAAAGAAATCCGTCAATACCTTCGTATAGCCGTCAGTTGTGTAGTATTTCAAAAGAGGACTTTCAAAAACATGGACAATATCCGCCCCATACGCGACGAGTTCCTCCGCCTGGGACTGAACATTTTCGCCGAGCAGCATAACCTGCACCAGCTGCCCCATTTCCTTTGCGATGCGGCGGCCTTGTCCGACGAGCTCGAATGTGACCGGATGCACCACGTCATCGATGGTATCGGCCACGACAAAGACGTCTCTATATTCATCAAAGTTTGTTACAGCCATTACCGGTCACCTCCCTGCACATCTGTTGAACCATCAGTACGTGTTTCGCTATTATCTGGATCAGAAACGGTCCCATTGCTCTTCGCACCGGCGGCCCGAGCCGCCTCCCTGTTCTGATGAAGCGCCGCCACGACCTTGAAGTCACTAGGCGATACACTCTCTACGGATGCCGCACGCTGTACGGGATCCTTTACATCTACACCGTCATCAACGTCATCCGGTGTCTCTGGTTCCTCCGGAACATCTACGGAAACAAGTAGATGGGCGAACTTCTCAGGCTTAATAAGGTACGCCAGTTCAAGAACCTTTTTAGCACCGTCTTCAACGGAATTGATCATTTCCACCTTGCCACGAAGCGGCGGCTGATACACCTTGCGCACCCGGGTAGGCGAACCGGTGAGCCCGATTCTGCTTTCATCGATGCTCGGCATATCCCGCAACGTAAGATTTGAAATCTCATAGCGTTTTGCGTAAATAGAACTCCAGAGCCCCGGTTGACGCGGCTCGTTAAGCTCCGCCGTAGCCGTCACCAATAACGGTAACGGCACTTCAATCACTTCATAACCGTTTTCGTGCTCCCGTTTGACGATGGCCTTTTGCGCCCCTTCATCAACGGATAATTCACATGCATAGGTAGCCTGCGCGATGCCGAGTTCCTCCGCAATCTGAGGACCTACCTGTGCCGTATCACCGTCAATCGCCTGCTTTCCACAGAAAATCATTTGAAACCGGCGATTCATATTTCTTTCAACGTGACGGATAGCCATCGCAATGGTATAGCTCGTCGCCAATGTATCGGCGCCGCCGAACGCACGGTCCGTAACCAGCACCGCATCATCCGCACCGAGGGCCAGACACTCACGAAGCGCGGCCTCCGCCTGCGGCGGACCCATGGTAATAACCGTTACACGACTGCCTTCGTACTGATCCTTCACGGATAGCGCCGCCTCAAGGGCATGCATATCGTACGGATTGACGATGCTCGGAAGGCCGGTGCGGATCAGATTGTTCGTCTCCGGATCCAGCCTGATTTCAGATGTATCCGGCACCTGTTTTATACATACTAGTAATTCCATGCACTCACCCCTGTCTAAACTCAATGCCTTTGCTGTTGCGCGGATACTTCCAGGATTTCACAATCGTATCACCGCACAGAACGCGGCATGTGCCGCACTCGAGACAACCCGCAAAATCAAAGACCAAGTCGCCATTTTCCTGCAAGGTATACAGCCCCGCCGGACAACCGTTGACGAGCTTCATTTTCTCTTCCTTGCTGAACCCCGAACCATCCACCTGAATGTGAGGACACGTTTCATCTACATAATATTTATTGGCACCCAGCCGTTCTTCCAATCTCATAGGGAACGCACCCCTTTCCATGCATCACGAATCAAGTTGGTTAAGCCTACGTCGCCCACGCGGTGCATTAATTTTTTCATCATCGGCACCGCACCGTCGCCATTGACGGTAAACACATCGCGCATCAGATGATTAACAAACTTCGGATATTCATTGAAAATACGCGGATGAGTAGCGAGGAATTTCGGCATATCCTTATAGAGCTTCAAATCCTTATGAAGCCACGAATTCTTGATATTCTTTTCGTATAGTTTCGGAACGCGATCCATATTTTCGTCGCGCAATCCCACATTGACGGCCTCCGCCGCACAGATACCGGACTCGATAGCGAGGTCCATGCCGCGAATCGTATACCCCAGATTCATGCACATCCTAGCCGCATCACCGATGATGATATATCCCGGGCCGCCCAGCTTCGGCATCGAGCGATAACCGCCCTCCGGCACGAGATGAGCGCTGTGTTCCTTCAACTGTCCGTTCTTCAGTAACGGTGCAATGCGAGGATGGCTTGTGAAAGCAGTGAGCATATCGTCCACGGAACGACTAGCGGCCCCGATGTCATCAATGCCCACAACCATGCCTACAGACAAACTGTCTTTATTGGTGTAAATAAAGCCGCCGCCCAGCAGCCCGTCCGTCATGTCGCCCAAGGTGAGCCATGCCATACCGTCATCACCGGTCAGCATGAGGCGATTTTCAAGGTCCTCTTTCTTGAGTTTATACACCTCTTTAACACCTACGGCCATCGTCTTCGGATCCGTAGGCCCCGTGAGCCCCGCTTCTTCCAACAGAACCGTATTGGCACCTTCAGCGATGATGACGAGCTTTGCATAGACTTCGTCATCGTGACAGCGCACGCCCACAACGCGGCGCTTTTTGCCTTCCCCTTCGGTGATGAGTTCCGTCACCTGTACGTTCGTTACGAGAAGGGCTCCCTTTTTCTCCGCCTCTTCCGCAAGCCATTTATCGAATTTCGCACGCAATACGACATACGACTCCTCGTTCGGTTTCACATCCTGATAACTATATTCAACAGTCGTCATTTCATCGCCTGCACCGATGGAAATGCGTTCTTTCGTCACCTTTCTCTCAAGAGGTGCACGGTCTCTGAAATCCGATACGATGCGTTCCAAGGAATGGGTATAAATACGTCCCCCCATCATATTTTTAGCACCCGGTGCGATACCTCGTTCGATGAGCAACACTTTCACCCGTTTCTCCGCCAGACGCAACGCCGCGGCAGCCCCTGCAGGCCCTGCACCGACGACGATCACATCAAATGTTTCATTTCGATCAATTGCCATATACTCAGCTCCTTTTGATGAAAGCTTGAACTTACATAAGTCTATATAATATATATTCACGATAAAGACCTAAAATACCTGCCCAACATACCACAAAAGTATGAAAGTAATCTGTATTCATGAATATAAAATGTAAGATTCCGTCAAAATTACATAACCGGAATATACATTCACATACTTATTCATGCGATACATTTTTAAAGTGTGCAATAAAATTCATCAATTCGTGAAATTTATAAATTTTTCTAGCTTTCACAAATAAAAAGGCGTATGATAAAGGTAGAAAAAACCGTATACGGAGCAACACGCGTATAATTCGACCGCATAATGCAAGACCACGGTCAAGGTTAGGCACTCATTATTTTGGAATTACCAGAGGAGGCCATATGGACCCGTTAAGAATCTTGAAAGCATTATCAAATCCACATCGGTTAGACATTATATTGTGGCTGAAGCACCCGGAGCAAGAATTTGGTGTACAGGTACACGCTAACACCCTCATCGATTTCCCGCACAGCGTCAGTGTTAAAAGCATCCAGAAGCGCTGCGGCGTATCGCAATCATCTATTTCTACATTCATGAGCATCCTGGAAAGTGCGGAACTTGTAGAATCCCGAAAAATTGATCAATACACGTATTTTCGTCGCAACGAACCGGTTATCCGCGAGTTCGGCAGCTGGTACAACAAGGAAGTATCCATCCAGAACGACGACGTCGAAAAATTGCTGCAAACCGTGAACCTGGAAGACACATCGTACCCCATCGCAGAGGAGTCGGCCCTCTCTAGTGAACGTCCGGCTATGGAACTGCGTACTAAGGGGAGTCGCGATGAAGATGAGAATAGATAAATCCATACGAATGATACAAACAAAAGAGCAGTAGCAATGAGAAATATCTCATATGTTACTGCTCTTTTCATATTCACAAGCATCAAAATAATTTATTTAATGAAATTCTTTCAAATACTCAATCAGCAATCGATATGCATCTTTCATACCAACTTCTGCCTTCCACCCAAGGTTTTCTAATTTATCCGTATTCAAAAAATACTTTACAGTCGGTGCATATCCATAATTATTTACCGTTGGAATATCAAATTTAACCGAAATCTCCCCGTTTGCCACTTCATCAGCAACCAAACAGGCAATTTCATATATACTTCTTGTCTCCTTAGCATTACAAATATTATAAGCCTCACAAGATTCACCGGACTTCAACAATACTAAAAGAGCCGTTAACGCATCTATAATATAACAAAAATTTGATAAAGATTCACCTTTTGTGTGTAATACAATGTCTGAACAATTCAAAACACTCTTAGCAAACTGCATAGAAACTCGATTATCTTCAACCGGTATTCCCGGCCCAAATGTCTGAGCCAGTCGTGCAATCGTGACAGGCACACCATATTCTTCAGCATAAGCATTACAATAGCATTCGCAAATACGCTTTCCCTCAGAGTAAGAACTGCGGACATCTAAATGGTTAATATATCCTAAATCCGCTTCTGTCATTTGTTGATTATCAACTAATTGAATACCATACTGCTCCATGGATGATAAATAAAGCATTTTTATAATGTTTTTTCGTCTACCTAACTCAAGACAATCAACAGTATTACCAATAGATGCATACAATGTCTCAACCGGATTTTTAACAAAATATTTGGACTGTGTCGGTGAAGCCGTATGCACAATATAATCAATAGATTCATTTATACATGATAACGCTTCCGAAGTATATGTAAATTGATCATTATCATGCATATCCCAGTATAGTTGTCGAGCCTTATCAATATTCCTTACATGCCCAATAATTTTTATATCAATAGACAGCAACCTATTAGCCATAAGCATCGATTTGATCAGCATCGAACCTATTAATCCCGTCGCTCCGGTTACCAATATCGTCTTATCACTAAAATATCTATATAAATCTACATTTTTACAGACAACACGTTCCAATTCATGTATCAAAACAGTATCCATACCTAAGCCTTTATCCATACCAACTATAAACCGATAACATTCAGACTATCTTTTACATCCAGATAGGCTTTAAATGTATAGAAATCTATAGGAGTTGTAATTTTAATATTTTCAGCCGGTCCTTCAACCAAAAATAAATCGTTATTATAATATTGCATCATAGAGGCAGAATCTATAAATTCCAAAGATTCTTTATTAGCATTCATATGAGCGTTATAAATATCGCGAAGAAAAAAGCATTGCGGAGCCTTGGCTATAACGCATTGCGAACGTTCTAAAATTCTACCGATTTGATTCGTATCCTCTTTTCTTATGAAAGTTGTCTCTGTTGCAGGTGCTACTGTTATAGCATTTCCATGATCTTCAACAGAAGTGATACAATTTTTAATTAATATATCGTCGATAATAGGTCGTACTCCATCATGAAGCAATACTATATCGGTTTCCGAAAATAAGCGTCGACACTCGGTCAAGCCTAAAAAGATAGATTCTTGACCTGTATGCCCTCCCGGCACCACGGAGGCTACCTTAGTCAAAGAAAACTCTTTGACTAAGGAATTTACTTGCTGAATAGCCCGTTCTAACGACACAATAATAATATGATCAATACTTGCACTCTTTTGAAAATGCTCCAATGTATGTACTATTATGGGTTTTTGATGCACTTCTAAAAATTGTTTTGGTGTTCCCGAAGAGCTCATACGCTGTCCCGTACCGCCGGCAAAAATAACCGCTATATTCATACACCTGTCCCTCTTACAATTATACGAATCTATCAATCAGTTGCACTGTGAATCATATATGCAAAGGATGCAAACGGAGCAATATCACTCGGAATGAGACGATGCGATTTAGGAACATAAATCATATCTCCATCCTGCAATGCGATATTTTGTTTAATATCCTGTTTCTTTATGAAGCTTTCCAAATCAACTTCACGTACATATACAGTATCATCAATGACACGAACGACCTGAATATGGCGAGGTCTAGCCTTTCTCGCCGTCCCTTGTGCACTTGAAATCGCCGCGAATACATTCATGTAATCGGCTCCCAATTTGTAAATACCAGGTTTCGGCACTTCACCCATTACATAAACCTGTCGGCCACCGTATTCCGATACATTGACGGTCACATCCGGTTTATGAATATAATGCGAGAATTTTTCGCTTAATAACGCCGATGCTTCTTGCAATGTTAATCCTGAAAGCTTTACAACTCCCGTATACGGCGTATTAATACGACCATCCGGTCCAATCATTAAGGTAACACCGGAATTACTAGTATTGTCACTAGTCGAGTCAGTAAATCCTAACTCACTGCTAGTGTAACCTAGAACATGTAAATTAATCTTGTCATACTTCGACAGGCGATATTCTCCGATATCTGGACGCGCTATGGAGAACACACTATCTTTTGGGTCGATATACTCACCGTTTTCCAAAACCATCTTCAATTTCTGCTCTTTAGTCGGATGTTTAACGGCATTTGTTTTGAAAGTAACAACTTCTTTACCCTTTACACCACTATCGACAACAGAAACATCTTGCACGTCCGGCATATACGGAACAGAAACCTGTCCCATATATTCTCCGGCGCCGCTACCACTGCCGTTATTCATATCTGTATTAGTAGCCGCCATAGCCACATTACATGCTAAACATGTCCCTACAAGAGCCATTAACAACTTACGTTTTCTCATGCTTATCTCCTTAGCAACTCTTCTTTATTAATCCTACTTTCGACAGAAATGAATAAAAAAGATTTTTCTCATAAGAATCAAAATTACTAATCCATTGAACACCAAAATAAATGAAAGAATATAACAGCATACTAATTACAAGAATGTAAATAGAGCTGTTTAAAGCGATATGAGGAATCACATACAGGCCTAGAACCGTTAACAGTATCATAACTACGGATAGGCGTGCAATTTGCTTCCAAAAATGAATAATGTTTAAGTTCATATACCGATGATAATACACGTTCATGATAATACCATTGCCCAAAAACATGGAAAGACCTGTAGCAACGGCACCACCGGCAATACCATACATATCGATCCAATAGTATGCCAATACGACATTAAGGATACCGACAAATACGTATACAGCGGCCCTCACATGATATACATTACGAGCCTGCATAATCGCAAGGCCCACATTCTGAATGAGATCAATCGTGAAAGGGACAATAATAATCAGTGTAATCCAATATACTAAATCAAATCCATCACCGACCCAGTAATGAAGAAAACTATGTCCGAACAATATAAATCCGCTCAAAATCAGCGACAATAAATAAAATTGTAATCTACCAACTTTCAGAAATAAATGCTGAAATTTCTCATCACTACATCGATTCGTCACCATAGCCGTAATTTTAGGCAACAATGTACTGGATACGGCTAGCGAAATATTCATATAGTTAATATAAATCTGGCTTGCAATAGCATACATGGCAACGGATTCCGCCCCGATTTTTATACCAATCAGCAACTGATTACTTTGCCAAAACACTTGGTCAACTACAGATACTACAAATAAACTGAGTGAAAGGTTTCGCATAGCCAGGAGAATCTCTGAATCCCAGCCATGATAGACAAAGCGAACCTGCAATACACGCCTGCAATATATAACCTTTACGAGAACCAGCAGCAAATTAAATACCGTTTGTACCAGTACTACACTTAACGCTGTGGGATAAAAGATCAGCACACCCACAATAGCAAAGGGCTGTAATAAAATCTGTATCAAACTGATTGACCGATGAAAGATAAACCGCTCTTCAGATATGATAACCGCATCGAAGACTTTAGATGCAAATAACATCAATAGATTCAACAGTAACAACAGAAATATTTTCTTTGCACTATCAATCATATCAGGAGCTAAGCTGTCCTTAAATATGTAAGGAATACAGTAATACACAACGAGTCCGCAAAGGCTCAATATGACGCCTATTCCTACATACAGCAGCAACGACATAGTTAACAACTTATCAATTCTAACCTGATCTTTCAGCGTTTTATACTTCACTAAAAAACGGGTAATCGTCGCAGACAGACCGAAATCTAACACGTTAAAGTAGGCGATGATAGAACCCAATAGCCTATAAAGGCCAAATTCAGCCACACCGATAAAGGATAAAAGAATAGGTACATAGGCTAAATTAATAACTGTATTCCCCAATAGTAATGCGTAAGATAGTAAAGTACCTACTTTTCGTTGTGTAGAAGAATTCTGAGACATGTAACCAATCCCCTATTTACAACTATTCGAAAATTTTAAAATTAAAATCATACTCTATATTCATACTGGATGGATACGGATTCCGCCAACTAGTGAAGTAATCATGTGGAATTCCTTCAATGCCACGTAAAAACACAAAAAGAAAAAATACTAATACTATATAACCCCATTTAAAATTATATATTCTATTCTTAATTTGAAGCTGAAAGACAGTATTTAAATATTGTATTGTATATGGCATTATCAAAATAATGAAATACTCAAAATATTTAGTCAATCTTGTAATAGGTAAGGAAAATGAAAATAAAAAATGTCCCAGTATACTAATAAACCATATATTAATCAAACCTTTATATTCCGGTTTTAATTTCAAAATAGCCAACCGAGATACAGAAAATAATATAAATTGATATACCATATATAACCCAGTCATATTAACAGAATCTATATCCGAAACATACCCCAGATATCGCCCATCTATATGCAGCATACCTAATATAACAGACAATAAAGATAATACTATATTCAACTTAAATATACAAAATGCAAGTACAAATACAATAGCATAGATGTACCAAGAATATACTTTTCTAGGAACCCAATACAATACAATTGCCACTATAGCACTATAATGAAATACAACAGCGGCGGCAACAACTAATAAATATCTCCAAAACTTTCGTTGTAAACAGTATTGATATCCCCAAAATATTAAAACTAAACTTAACGCTTGTCGTATACCATTAAGAGAGAAAAAATATTCTGCACATAAAAACAAAGTCAAAATTAATATTTGAATTTCGCTATCTTTAGTATATCGTTGAATTCCTTTCCATAAAAATATCATAATCAATAATTCATAAACAATAAACATTGCTTGATAAGACATATGAAAATAACGGAGGACTTCAACAATAATTAAAAATAACGGCTCAGGATATGCATCATTAAGTGTTACTTGATTAAACAATACAACATACCAGTCATAATCTGTACCGATTTCATATCTAAACATCCCTAAAAATGTAAGTACCCCAATAACAATTATAGGAATAAATTTCTTATATTGAATCGGTACCAAGCGTTCCGCAATGACAGATGAAAACACAAAAATTGCAAGGCCAATCCAAAATACCATAGGATCACCTATTCTTTCATTACACTCATACGTCTAGTATATTGGAAGTAAATAAATCCACCTGCAATTATTAAATATAATAATCCGCCTACAATCATAACATATAGTTTACGCGGCCAAGAATGTTTAACAGGATAAGTTGGGCTATTAAGAACACGAATATCCATAGCATCAAGATTTTCTTTAATCTTCAATTCTTCAAGACTTTTAGTTAAAAGATTATATGTATCGGTAGATACCTTTGCATTACGTTGTAACTCTAAAAATTTAACGGATTTTTGTGAAAACTGATTCGATTTTTCAAGGTTTTGTTTACTTAACTCCTCAAGCTTTGTAAGCGCTGCATTAGCTGATTCAACATTATTTTTAGCAACAACTCTTTTTTGTAACAAATCCATTTGTACAGGACTAAGTGTAACATTTTCAGAAGAAATAGACTGCGCTACCGTTTTAGCCAATTGTTTTTCTAAATAGCTGATATTTTCTTTTACCTTAACAACTTCCGGATAATCATCGGTAAACTTGAATTGTAATTTAGCCAATTGTTCATTAGCATTAAATAATTCTTTACGTATAGATTGAATCTCAGGATTATCCGCCATCTGAGAATCAATAAGATTTTTATTTTGTGTATCAATCTGAGCTTCAATAGAACTTAAAATAGCTGTATTAGTATTTAATTTAACAGTCTCATCAGATTTCGCTTTTTCATAACCAGCAGCTTGTTCCAATAGCATTTTTTCTTGTTCATTAGGTATGAATACGCCATTTTCTTGTTTATATTTTTCAAGTGCAGCTACATCTGCATCCATTTTATGTTTAGCATCTTCATTCTTTTTTCCCAAAATTTTAATTAACGTAGAATCTTGAGCAGAGCCGACTCCAGCTATAGTATCTTGTAATGAATCCACTACATCTTGCGCTATTCGTTGTGCATTTTCCGGTGAATCGGCTGTAATTGTAAAAGATAAAATAGAAGTTCCTCTCGGATTATCTATTTGCATATATTTCTTTACAAAATCATCTGCATCAAATTTTTCATCCTCTGCATCTGCATTATCCAACTTTTTTATAACAGGATCAATAACTCTACTACTCTTTAATAAGGACATATAATCTAATACAGAATCCCCCGCAGAAATGCCTGCCAAAGATAATAGTGCGGAGTTATTAGCCAATGTACTTAATGAACCATTTTGTGGCTTAACTTGAATCATTACACTGGAGGTATATTTTTTGGGAAGTAGAAGTGCTAGCAAAAGAAATATAATTAATATCCCCCCCATCAAGCATAATAAAAGTTTTTTGTACTCTTGAATAATTGCTTTTATAAGTTGATATGAGATAACTTGTGGTTCCATACTAATCCTTTCTAATAATTAATTTAATTACCATATATCTTCACATATACTTTTAAATCGATAGTATATCATTATGAGCCAATACATTTTATATTGTAATAAATATAATATTATTTTTCTCTTAAAACTCAATCTCTTATCGACTACTAAAGGATTTAAATTCGCTAATTTTTTTACTAATTCATAACTTGACTTTATAGTACTCGCATCTTGAAGCTTTATATATTTATTTAATATTCCTATTAACTGATATATATATATAGCATTATAATTATTAATATTATATGTTTTAAGAAATTTATACTCCATATTTAATTTAAAGATTTCATCTTCTAACGTTTTTTTATTCACAGATAAAGTCAATGAATTACTATTCTTACGATGATAATATCTATATATACATTTAGACTCAATTACATATGATTTAATACAACAATAATAAGAAAAATTAAAGACTTGATCCTCCGCAACAGATAGATTTTCATCAAATCGTAAATGATATTTATCTATAATCTTCTTCTTATATAATTTAATAACTGGACCACGTAATAATTCTAAAAGATTATAATATTCTTGCTGTAAAAAACCAGATTGTTTTGAAAAATAGTTTCGTATTTTTTGTTTATATACAAAACTATTTTCATCGATATATATATCTTCTATAACTCCAATTATAAGATCTGCATCATAAATCAATCTTACAAACGATTCAACATAATTCAAAGATACAGAATCATCACTATCTATAAATAATATAAACTCCCCTTGCGCAATGTCCAAGCCTCTATTGCGAGCAGCGCTGACACCGCTATTTTTCAAATGCACTACATGAATATTAGCATACTGTTCTTCAAAACGATCACACAGTCCGGACGAACCGTCAGTGCTACCATCATCAATTAAAAGTATTTCAAGATTCTTATAAGTTTGATGCACTATAGATTGAATACAGCGTTCTAAATAAGGTTTAGTATTATAAACTGGAATAATAATACTAACAAGTGGATTTTTAACTATTTCCATTATTTATTACTCCAATAAATATTAACATTATAACAACTCATACTCTTTTCATAAAAAATACTCATATATTACTAAAATACTCATATGTTTTACATAATCCATTATGTAAACTATAGTTCACCTTAAATAATAATTCTTTTTCTGCTTTTTGTGCATTGAGTCTAGAATGCTTAATATCGCCTAATTTTGGTTTTTCATATAATACCTCAATATGTTTACCACTAATATTTTTAAATTCTTCTACTAACATATTTATCGAACTCTCTATATTAGTACTTATATTATATGTCCCAACAAAACTACTATTCATGCCAAGAATATTAGCATCAACTACATCCTCTACATATATAAAATCTCTAGTTTGCTTACCATCACCATAAATAGTAATCGGCAAATTCTGTGTTATAGCCTTAGCAAATATGCTAATTACACCACCTTCTCCACCATTGCCTTGCCTTGGTCCATATACATTAGAATAGCGATAACATATATAATTTAAACCAAATGACTCATTATAAATACGAAGATAATGTTCTGAAGTTAACTTTGTTAATCCATAAAATGATGATGGCACTCCTACCATAGATTCGTTTAAAGGCAAAATGTCAAGATTACCATAAATAGCAGCTGATGAAGGCATCAAAAATTTTTTTACTCCACAAGCAACTGCTGCATTTAGAACATTAATCAGCCCCATCAAATTTATATCACAATCTAAACTAGGATTATTCATAGAAACAGATACTTCAGTTTGAGCCGCCTCATGAAAAATATAATCCGGTTTAAACATCTCTATAACCGAATTCAATTTAGAGTCTCGTATATCCATTTCTATAAATTCCGCTTTTGGATGAACAAAGGCCTTATTACCACTTTGTAAATTATCTATAACTTGCACAATATGTCCATCTTTAATTAATCTATCTACTAAATGTGATCCGATAAATCCTGCACCACCAGTAACGCAAATTCTCATTAAAATTCCTTTCTTTTAAACCGTTTCTACTATCTATTTTATCAACGCCAATTAATATAATAATCTACACATCAAAACTCATATATTTTCCGATACTGCAAAAATACATTTATAACCTTCATTATTCATACATCCAATACTCTAACTCTTAAAGGCTTTTATAGTAGATATCTTTCGTTTCTCAACAGGCGGAATCTGCATATAATCAGCACCATATAAATTAGTCAAATATGAATCATAACAAGAAAAAACTTCCAATCTCAAATCTTTAAAGGAAACTAATACACGTTTTTCAAAATCAGATTTAAGCATCCGTTCCTTAACGCCATACACGCCACCTGTAATAGCCCCAACATACTTTGATTTTTTATAATCATATTTCTTAGCTAAAACATCTAAATTACGAGACCAATAACTAGGTCCAAACAACTTAGCAATAAATATTAAACAAGACTTAACAACTGCTCGCCATAAGGTCTTACCTTTTCCTAATTTCGCATCACACAATTCAAGCATTTTACTATAAACTTTTCTCTTTTTATAAATACTTGAAACCTGATTTAAATCATCCGGCAAACCATCAACAGGCATTATATCCATAAATAAATATTTATTTGAATTACTATATGCATCTTCTATATTAATATCTAGCTTTTCGAGTCTAGCAAAAGGGTAAATAGAATTTTTACGCTCAACAGATTTAAGAACATACAACTCATTTAGCACTGTCGGGAATATAGAAACTAACCTATCATAATCATTTCTACTCATACACACATCTATATCATCATCCCAAGGAATAAAATCATGATGTCTTATAGCCCCCAATAATGATCCGCCTGAAAGAGAGTACTTAATATCATTCTCCTTACAGAATGAATCAAACTCTTTGAGCATAATATATAGATGGCTCTGAATTTCTTCTATAGTTAGCATCTCAGTATCTCCTAATTCTCAAACCAAACTAATTTCATTTGCTTATGAAATTCCATCTCAGACCAATTCTCTACACCAAATCTAGGTAAAGAAAAACAATTAGTATTAGTATGCACTTGAGCCCTATTAGTACTAACAGAAAAAGAAAAACCTAACGCTTCAACAATTTCTTCAGTCACCTTATCAAAACTATGTTTATGTCCGAACGGATATGCAAACAAGTCAATATTAGTACCTAATAATTTTTCCAAAAATAATTTAGAAGATTGAATCTCATTATATTGCTCATTATAACTCAATAACTTTAAAGCAGGATGATTAATCGTATGTGCACCTATAGTAATTAATTTACTATTATATATCTCCAATAACTCAGAAGACGACATTGTCCTATTTTCAATATTAGGTTCTAAACTGTATTTATCATAAAAATTATTTAAAATCTGATCACGATAATCAGGTTTCAAATTAAATAATAATTTATGTGCTGCATAAAAAGATTTTTGCCGGACTAATTTACTTGAAACATCAAATAAATACGTTTGATTAAAAATATCAAACGATATTGAATCAAATAATTTTTGATTTTTAAAAAATATTGTTTCCAGTCGATCCCACCAAAATTCTTTTATTGAGTCAATTCCAGAGGTAGTAACAAAAATAGTCGCTGGTATATTATATTTTTTCAAAATAGGAAAAGCATTTTTATAATTATCAAAATATCCATCATCAAATGTGATAATCACAGATGGTTCTTTAATCGACTTATACTTTAAATCTTCAAAAGAAATAACATTATACTGTTCTTTAAGATGTTTTATATGTTTATCAAAATTATCTGGAGTCACATTAATATTGAACAAATCATAATTTGTATTATTTATTCTGTGATATAACAAAATTACAACAGGTTTATCTATTATATTATGAATCAAATTAAACGGCGCTTTTCGTTTTCTATAAATAGATCGAGTCCAAGGCATCTTTGCCTTTATATAATTTTTAAAATCCATAATATCTCCTATATAACTGCTCCACAGATTTAATTGCTTCCTTTAAATCATAGCCAGCTGCTTTAATTTGATTTTTATAATCACATGTATTATTTATATGACTTTTTTCTAAAATCTTATTAACCCATATGAGTTCATCATCTATTGATAAAAAATTACATAGCTCAGTTATAGCAACTTCATTTGTAATCGTATCTGATAACAATATAGGAATCCCTAGTGCCTGCGATTCTATAGCTACCAACGGCATACCTTCAAATAAAGACGGTAATACTATCACATCCATAGTCTGCATTATTTCTACAGGATTACTTACATATCCCATAAAAATAACATTTGATTCTATTCCTTGCGCATTAACCAATAACTCTATTTTTTTTCTTTCTATACCATCTCCAAGCAGTAAAAGATAACTATTTGGGTTCATTTCCAACAGCTTTCTAAACATACTAATAATAAAACTATGATTTTTTACAGGTGTAAACCTCCCTATATGCCCTACAACTAAAGCATCTTTAGGAAGATTCAATTTCTGTCTCATTTCAATATATTTATTATGATCTTTATTATACTCATCTAAATCTATTGAATTATTAAATAAATAATAAGAATCACTATTAATGCATTTATCAGAAAACATCCATCTACTTGCCTTTTGAGAGCACCCTATATAAGCGTCAACGATAAAAGGTATAAATAATTTTCCAATCTTATGTAATATGGTTTTTAAATATCGAATTAAAAATCTATTATCATCAATACTAGAACTATGCGCATGTAAAATTATATTATTAAATCCCGCCAATTTTGCTAATAATATAGGCACAATATTAACATATGACTGATGAAAATGTATAATATCATAATTCAATTTTACTAAACGCTTCATGGACTTATAAAAGCTCCAAATTCGATACGGCCTATCAACTTTCATTACATTATTTAAATCATCAAAACAAGCAATATCATCATAAGTTAATAACATTAAATCAAATTCTTTTTTATCAATATAGCTATATAGTTGAAGTACATATGATGTTAATCCACCCATGTCTTTATCTATAGGAAGTTCAACAACCTTAATCATATTCTTCTATTATCTCCCTAACAGCTTTCTCTTTAAAAAGCTTCCTCCTTTTTTCACCCAATTTTGCGGCTCCATAAAGGACACATTTTGTTCCTTATACTCAATGTGATTCGCTTCGAGCCATACATCGAGCAAAATTTCGCTGACAAATCCGTAAATACGCGACTCATACACATCATAACCAGAAATATCCACGCGCTTTTCTAGCTCCTCCAATATGGAAAACATCCATTCACAATACTGATTATACAAATCCCGACGCATCACAAACATATTGAACATGTGCGCCCATGTGCGATTGCAGACCGTCGTGAAAGCAGCGCTGTATTCAGGGTACCGCTCCGCGATAATCTGCTCCGCCACATCAAGCCCTTCACTATGATGAGCATTATTATAATGAGACCTGTTCGTTTCAATATAATATTTACGCTTATCCGCTACTATTACAGAGTATTGTGAAAGCAACGCTTTCCATTCCTCACCCGTGAGGATCTGGTTCTTTTTATCCTCTACAGAGCGCACTTCTTTACGCGTAAAATACCGTCTGTAGTGAACAAGACCGATATAGTCAGCATCAAGATTCTTCCATGCCCAATATAAACCGGTCAACTCGCAGTAATTTGCATTTTTCTCGGAGATATTGTCCCCCGTATGATCCCCGATATAACCAATGTCAGATTTGCCCGCTCTCCCCACATGGATGGGCATGTAGATAGAATCTGCCGGCATCCAATATTGCTTATGAGTGGCTACTAAAATTTTTATATTCACTGTTGTGCTCCTTACACACACTATATATTTTTTTACACACGTTCATACGGTTACAGCATATCAAGATAACTACAACTCACAATTTACAAATCAAGGTAATACATCAAATATATTTGTAACCTGTAAGAAGATAATTAACCCAATTCTCTTTCAACCAGTGACAACGCGCTCACAATGACCTTATCCATATCGTAATATTTATATTCCCCTAAGCGGCCTCCGAATATTACATTCGTTTCTGC
>NZ_AZYX01000014.1:0-1372 GCF_000517785.1 Veillonella sp. AS16
TGTATCTTTCAACGCAACTTTGTAAGTCTTAGCTTTTGTAGCAGGGTCTACAGTTTGATCAACATTGATGTTTTTGCTGCCTTCTACTGTCGTATTAGATGCATTTTTAACTTCGTTCAATTGGTTCAAGTTAACTGCATCATTGCCGTCAGTGCCGGCTTTTACGTTTTTGATTTGTGTATCGTTAGCATTGAAGCCGTCTTTAGTAACGAATGTCTTGCCACCGATTGTCAAACCGTTGTTGTTGATAGTTGTATCACCGGTTGTTACGCTTGTTAAGCCAGTCAACTCTTTAGCAAGTTTAACATTCAACTTACCGTTGTCAGATACAACACCGATATTGTTGTCTGTCAATTTAGCTTTATCAGCAGTACCGCCTACAACGTCTAATGTTTCGCCAAGATCTTTATGAATGCTTGTAGCGTCATCACCTTTAAAGTTCAAGCCCTTCTTAGTCAAATTACTGCCGTTGTCAGTGATTTTCTTATCAACGGATTTCAATTGATCTTCTGTTGCAGCTTGACCGCTTGTGATATTTGCAGGATCCCAAGTGATGTTCGTCAAGTTGTTTACAGTACCTTTAGCACCGTTAACTAGAACTTTACCGGAAGTGATGTTACCTTTTACGCCGTCAATCGCTACGTTACCAGCTTTAATTGTGCTGTCTGTACCGTTGATAGTTACAGCATTGTTGCCTTCGCCGGCTTTCACAATACCTTTTGTGCCGTCGATATTAACAGCTGTATTGCCGGAACCCAATGTTACTGTATCCTGTAAACCAACTGTATACGTCTTAGCTTTAGTTTGAGGATCTTCGGAATCAGTTACATTGATGTTTTTGCCCGCTTTTACAACAGTTTTAGCTGCAGCCGCGTTGTTGGATACTTCCTTCAACTGTTTAAGGTTAACTGCATCGCTGTCATCTGTACCGGCTTTCACGTTTTTGATTCGCGTATCGTTAGCATTGAAACCGTTGTTTGTAACAAATGTGTTACCGCCCACTGTCAAACCGTTGTTGTTGATAACCGTTTGACCGGTTGTTACGCTGTCCAAACCTTTAAGGTCTTTCGCAAGCTTAACATTCATAACGCCGTTGTTGTTAACTACGCCGATGTTATTTTCTGAAAGTTTGGATGCATCAGCTTGACCGCCAGTGATATTCAATGTTTGGCCAAGATCTTTATGAATTGCAGTACCTGCATCACCTTGGAAGTCTAAACCTTTCTTAGTCAAGTTTTGTTCAGTCTTGTCGATTTTGTTATCAACAGATTTCAATTGGTCTTCAGTTGCAGATTGACCGCTTGTGATGTTTGCAGGATCCCAAGTGATGTTCGTCAAGTTATTTACAGTACCCTTAGCACCGTTGACCACC
>NZ_AZYX01000015.1:0-2923 GCF_000517785.1 Veillonella sp. AS16
AAGTAAAGCCCTCGATCGATTAGTACCAGTCAGCTCCAAACCTCACGGCTCTTCCACACCTGGCCTATCTACCATGTCGTCTACATGGGATCTTACTAGCTTATGCTATGAGAAACCTCATCTCAAGGCTGGTTTCACGCTTAGATGCTTTCAGCGTTTATCCGTCCCGAACGTAGCTACCCAACTGTACCCTTGGCAGGATAATTGGTACACCAGCGGTTCGTCCACTCCGGTCCTCTCGTACTAGGAGCAGCCCCCTTCAAGTTTCTTCCGCCCGCGATGGATAGGGACCGAACTGTCTCACGACGTTCTGAACCCAGCTCACGTACCACTTTAATCGGCGAACAGCCGAACCCTTGGGACCTACTTCAGCCCCAGGATGTGATGAGCCGACATCGAGGTGCCAAACCTCCCCGTCGATATGGACTCTTGGGAGAGATTAGCCTGTTATCCCCAGGGTAGCTTTTATCCGTTGAGCGATGGCCCTTCCACTCGGCACCACCGGATCACTAAGCCCGACTTTCGTCCCTGCTCGACCTGTCCGTCTCGCAGTCAAGCTCCCTTCTGCCTTTACACTCTTCGAGCGATTTCCGTCCGCTCTGAGGGAACCTTTGGGCGCCTCCGTTACTCTTTTGGAGGCGACCGCCCCAGTCAAACTGCCCGCCTAAGACTGTCCGGCCGGTCGTTACTCGGCCCGTTAGAAATCAATTAATCAAAGGGTGGTATCCCAACACCGACTCCTCTAAGACTGGCGCCCTAGATTCTCCGTCTCCCACCTATCCTGTACATTCATTAACTAAGTTCAATCTTAGGTTGCAGTAAAGCTCCATGGGGTCTTTCTGTCCAGTCGCGGGTAACCTGCATCTTCACAGGTACTTCAATTTCACCGGGTCCCTCGTTGAGACAGTGCGCAAGTCGTTACACCTTTCGTGCGGGTCGGAACTTACCCGACAAGGAATTTCGCTACCTTAGGACCGTTATAGTTACGGCCGCCGTTTACTGGGGCTTCAATTCAGAGCTTCGACCCGAAGTCTAACCCCTCCTCTTAACCTTCCAGCACCGGGCAGGTGTCAGCACCTATACGTCAGCTTTCGCTTTAGCAGGCACCTGTGTTTGTGGTAAACAGTCGCTTGCGCCTCTCTTGTGCCACTCATTCATGCTCCGAGCGCTTCTGCTCTTCACACTACATGAGTCCTCCTTTTCCCGAAGTTACGGAGGCATTTTGCCGAGTTCCTTAACGAGGGTTTTCCCGCGCACCTTAGGATTCTCTCCCCGCCTACCTGTGTCGGTTTTGGTACGGGCAGTGTGTCTCTACCTAGAAGCTTTTCTCGACAGTCTAGGATCAATCACTTCGCGACTATTGCTAGTCACTCGTCATCACATCTCAGCTTTCAGAGTGACGGATTTGCCTATCACTCAACCTACCTGCTTAAACACGCTCTTCCAATCGCGTGCTGACCTACCTTACTGTGTCACTCCATCGATCAAACAATTCACACCGGTACAGGAATGTCAACCTGTTGTCCATCGCCTATGCTTTTCCGCCTCGGCTTAGGTCCCGACTTACCCTGAGTCGACGATCGTTGCTCAGGAACCCTTAGGCTTTCGGTGGAATGGATTCTCACCATTCTTTTCGCTACTCATACCGACATTCTCACTTCTCACCGGTCCACAGCTCCTTTCGGTACTGCTTCTATCCGATGAGAACGCTCCCCTACCCATATACATTGCTGCATATGACACGACTTCGGTTTTACACTTTAGCCCCGGACATTTTCGGCGCAGAGTCTCTCGACCAGTGAGCTATTACGCACTCTTTAAATGGTGGCTGCTTCTAAGCCAACATCCTGGTTGTTTTGGAAACTCCACATCCTTCGCCACTTAGTGTAACATTGGGGACCTTAGTCGGTGTTCTGGGCTGTTTCCCTCTTGACAATGGACCTTATCATTCACTGTCTGACTCCCGAGTATAAGTATAGCCATTCGTAGTTTGACTAGGTTCGGTAACCGGTATGGCCCCTAGCCCGATCAGTGCTCTACCGCCTATACTCTCTACCTCGAGGCTAGCCCTAAAGCTATTTCGGGGAGAACCAGCTATCTCCGTGTTCGATTGGCATTTCACCCCTATCCACAACTCATCCCAAAGCTTTTCAACGCTCACGAGTTCGGTCCTCCACACAATTTTACCTGTGCTTCAACCTGGCCATGGATAGATCACTACGGTTTCGGGTCTACTATTACTAACTGAACGCCCTGTTCAGACTCGCTTTCGCTGCGGCTCCATGTTTTCCACTTAACCTCGCTAGCAACAGTAACTCGTCGGTTCATTCTTCAATAGGCACGCCGTCGTCCTGATATATATACAGACTTCGACTGTTTGTAGACATACGGTTTCAGGTTCTCTTTCACTCCCCGCCAGGGGTTCTTTTCACCTTTCCCTCACGGTACTATGCGCTATCGGTCGATATCAGTATTTTGGCTTGGAGGGTGGTCCCCCCTGCTTCCCACAAGGTTTCACGTGTCTCGTGGTACTCCGGATACAGTCCCGTGCATGCAAGGTTTCGATTACAGGGCTTTCACCTTCTACGGCTGAGCGTTCCAGCTCCATTCTTCTACCTCATGTACACTTGATGACTGTCCTCAACCCCGGTGCGGTTGCCCGCTCCGGTTTGGCCTCTTTCCCGTTCGCTCGCCGCTACTAAGAAAATCTCGTTTGATTACTCTTCCTCCGGGTAATTAGATGTTTCAGTTCCCCGGGTGCCCTCCTCATAGTCTAAGCTATGGGTGACAGTGCATAACCACTGCCGGGTTCCCCCATTCGGATACCTACGGGTCAAAGGTTGCTTGCACCTCTCCGTAGCTTTTCGCAGCTTACCGCGTCCTTCTTCGGCTGATATCGCCAAGGCATCCACCGTACGCCCTT
>NZ_AZYX01000016.1:0-6571 GCF_000517785.1 Veillonella sp. AS16
GGCGGAACTTGTACCGTTCGATTCCGATCCATTACCGATAGCTATACTACTATTTTTTGTCGCTTTTGCCTCACTACCTACTGCTAAAGAATTCGTTCCAGAAGCTTGTGCACCAGAACCTATAGCGATATCTTGTTCATTACTAGCTAAACTTTTACGTCCAACAGCCACCGAATATTTGCCATTTGCAGTGGAATTCGTACCTAATGCTGGAGCTTCTTCACCACGAGATTGTGCATTAGTACCTAAAGCAACACCATGATCACCCATGGAGTATGCTTTATTACCAATAGCTACAGCACTTCCCCCACCTGACTCAGCATTATTACCAAAAGCCATGGAGGTACCTCCCCAAGCGCGTGCATTAGGGCCAAAAGCTAAATCATTATCTTTACCAATTAACTGATTAACTTTATTGAACCCCGCTCTTGAGTTATTACCCAAAGCAAAGCCGTTCGTGGATTGTACTTTTGCTTCATTACCAATAGCTACACCATTATTAGCAATGGTATTCGCATTACGACCAATAGCCACAGCTTGTGCACCTTGCCCTAATGTCCCCGTACCAATAGCGATTGTATTAATATCTCTAGTTTCCGCACTATGACCAATCGCAATACCACCGCTCTTATCTGTAATACCTGGTGTCGCCGTCGCAGGGTTAACAGTTACCTTTGCATTATGACCGATAGCGATACCGTTCTGACTTTCAGATTCACTAGGATCACCAACACCAACAGTAGCATCTGTACCCATAGCAACACTATAGTCGCCGCGAGCATTTGTTCTTTCACCTACAGCAATGCCGCCGTCATTTTCAGCTGTCGCACCGGTACCTCTTGTAATAGGTGCCCCCAACGCATCCGTAGGCATCATAACTCCTGTCAACATAACTGTACATGCCGTAATCCCCAGCATTTTTGAAAAAACTACCGACAACGAGGATCGTTTCGTCATATTCTTAGCCGTTTCCGCTACGACTACGTAACAACCCTTTGTACGATTCCAAATTACTTTAAACACTCGATTCATCAATCTTACTCCTTTAAAAATCAAAAAAATAAATGAATCGATTTATTTTAATATTATATCGATTCTATGCGAAGTATACCTTTAAAATACCATATAATTACTGCAAAGTGAATTATTTTTTCATTTTATATTCATTAAATATTAAGTTTAAATTTTTAACACTTTCGTTACAAATAGATATTTTATATATTAGTCGCAATCGCCGCTATCATTCACCCGGTTTCACGAACAATAATAATCCTCACTATATATGTAACAGTATGACCCAATACCTGATAATTTATTTTCTCTTCATCATCCTGTTTTATGATGACCGTATAATAGAATGGTATCTCGTCATAAACGGATATCGTACACGGCGTTCTGCCATCTCGACTCAATGTACGTACACAATTACTACATACCTACTTAAGCCAATTAACTATAGCACATTGCACATGTCTATGAGGGTACATTCTATTATGTGAGAAAAGGAATGATCGGTGAAAGCCATAGTACCGGCATTCCTTTTCTTTTATTTTTGCGCTACGAACGCGGTCCGATGAGCTTTGTGGATTTCATAGAAATAGATCATACGTATATGAAAACTATTTATACAGTCACTCCATGTGTTTTTTAACTTTTCCTGTTATACTGAAAGCAGAAAGGAGGAACTCATCTATGTCAGAACTCAATATCTTAGAACAAAATATAGACAAACCGAATCCGGTTAGCGAAGAAGATATCGTAGTCACGAGAGATAATCAAACTTTCACAATCAAAGGACGTTTTAACGGAGAAGAAGGCGTGTTCACATACGACACGGACGTTCAGCCTAACGATCAGTTGAAATTTTTGCGCCACAACTTTACGGCCATCGTAAAAAAAATTACATATAAGGTGATTCAAGGTCAGCGAATCACATTGATTGCAAAATTATATGCATAAAAATATCGGGGTATTGTTAATACAAACAACACCCCGATATTTTTTATCGGTCATACAATTATAAGAAATACAATACAACACAACAACACTTAATTCTTATAATTGAATAATCTAAAATTATTGAATTGTTGGTGCATTAATCGCAGCGCGAAGGTCAACTACATGAGCGTCTTCCGGTTCCGGAGCCGCCTGTTCCCCCACAGGTTTCACGCGATTATTGCCGTCTTTCATGGCTTCGTTCAAGCTGAAGATCACCATTTCATTCATGTAGAAACGCAATTCATCATCATGAATATTGGCCGTATTACGATCTAAAATATCGATGATTTGCTGCGCGTAATCCAATTTACCGTCTTCCGACACCGTCACATGGTCCGTAAAGAACTGTTTGTAATCGTTGTACAAACGGTCTAACGCCAAGCGCGCATAGCTGTCGTTCTTGTAACGATGGCTCACGATGTACCAGCTGCGGCGAACGTTCATGTAATATAATACATTATTACGATAGCGCTCTTGCCCCTTCATAACGCGCGTATCATCCATGATGCGTTTGCCCTTCTGATCCAATTGGAATTGTGTGAAAGCATTCACAACATCGCGAACTTCTTCGCTAGGTACAGGAACTGCGACTTCCGCTTCAATCACGTTTAACGGTTCAGCAGGTTGTTCCGGCATCATCAATCGATCCTGAGCCGCATCCGCCTGACCGGCTACACATACACAAGCAAGCGCCAATACAGGCATAAATTTTTTGAATTTCATAAATCCTCCTAATGACGAGCCGCCCCCCGAAGGGCGGCTTTCATATTCCTTACATGATTCTTACATGAATAGAGTATACTAAATAACCCATTTAATCAAGTCAAATTTACTTTGTAAGCCCTGCTTGTTGCATCAACAATGCAATTTGAGCCTTCATTTGTTCATTATCTTCCTTCACAGAGGATAATTCATCAATACGTTGTTGCATACGTGCATTATCATCCTTAACAGAAGACAGCTCATTGAGGCTTTCTTGCATGCGTGCATTTTCAGCTTTCAACGCTGTCACTTCATCTTGCAACACATAAATAGAGCTGATAGGGCCGCCCTTGTATCGTTCAGGAACTGCTTTCTTAGCATCGGAAGTACCGAATTTACGAGTTACACCGGCATTCACCATGTTATGGTGGCCACCTACGGACATTCCTACATGGAACATCGTATCTTCCGCCGTGTAATGAGCAACGCCTAAAGCCGCCGCCGTTTCACCACGATAGTTGCCGATGCCGGCCATCACTTGAGTCGGTTCCAACGGATCATACTGAATAGGTTTCAACGCTGAAAGTGCCGCCGCATGAGCGCCTACACGTTGCGTTTCGCCCGCTACCGCATTAATGGCATTTGACAAGCCGTCAGTAGCATCTTTCAATTGATTTACGTTAACCGCATCGGTTCCGTTTACGCCAGGGCCGACATTACTGATCGTATTGCCGCCGTTATCAAGGCCGTCTTTTGTGAGGCTCACCTGGTTGCCGCCGGCCGGAGTGATTGTCACGCCGCCACCGTTCATAACGGTCGTATTACCGTCAGCATCCTTAGTTGTTACCGTTTCAAGACCTTTCAAGTCTTTCGCCATACGAACCTTAAGGTTACCAGTACCGTCGGATACAACACCTAAATTGTCTTCTGTAGTCAACTTGCTAGCATCAGTAATGCCACCCACTACATTAACTTGTTCGTTAAGCTTTTTCTTGATTACGGAACCGCTATCGCCACCGTATTTCATACCGTCGTCTTTAGTTGCCACTTGGTGTGTCTTACCATTTTCGTCTTGGTACTTAATACGAGTGATGTTGTTACCATCTAAGTCTGGATCACCTTTATCAACGGTAATATCCGCATTGCGGCCATCTTTACCGGTTAAACCGATATGACCGACGCCGTCTTTACCGGACATGGATACAGCATCTTTACCGTCTTTGCCTGTGATACCTACTTTGCCGTCTGTACCGTCAGCACCGTTAGGACCTGTAATGGATACACCGTCTTGACCGTTTTTACCGACTTTTACCTTATCAGTAGTTACGCTGTCAGTCTTAAGATCTTTCGCCATCTTGATAGTAACATTACCGTTTTCGGCTACGGTCTTAATATTCTCACCGGAATATTTATCGTCGGATTCCGTACCTTCACCTTTGATCGTAACCTTTTGGCCTAGATCACGATGGAATTCACCTGTATTGCCGGCGAAATTCATACCTTTTTTCGTGATTTCATCGCCTAGATTAGTAATCTTATTATCCAAGGATTTGTGGGATTTTTGCAATTGGTCTTCTGTAGCAGCACGACCGCTTGTGATGTTGTCAGGATCCCAATCTTTGTTTTCCAGACCTGTCACATAACCGTCTTTACCGTCAACAGCGACTTTGCCTGCCGCAATCTTGCCGTCTTTACCGTCGATAGTTACCTTATCGCCGGCTTTGATAGTTCCGTTTGTACCATCAAAGGAAACTTGTTTCCCCGCATCTTTGCCCAATGTCACCTGATCTTTAAGGCTTACTTCATAATTCTTGGAACCATTAGCGTTATCGCTAGGTGTAACAGTGATATTGCTGCCTTGAGAGACCGTCGTGGAGGCTTTCGCTGTAGCGTTATCCAATTGGGATTTATTAACCGCATCCGTAGGATCCGTCCCGTTGGCTACATTGGTAATCTTGTTGCCGCCGTTGTTTAAGCCGTCTTTTGTGAGGCTCACCTTATTACCGCCGGCAGGATTGATTGTCATGCCGTCACCGTTGATAACGGTGTTATTACCACCGTTTGTAAAAGTTGTAGACGTTAATCCCTGTAATTCTTTCGCCAATTTTACATTCAATGTACCGTTGCCGTCGGATACAACACCGATATTATTGTCGGATAATTTAGCTGCATCAGCACCGCCTTTGATAGTTACGGTATCACCTAATTTTCTGTTGCTTACGGCACCGGTATCACCGGCAAAATTTAAGCCTTTTTCAAGAGTTTTATTGATATCGGAGATATCCTGTTTATTCTTATTGATATTCTGCGTATTGTTGGCGATATCTCCGGCATTTTTAGTGATATTTTGTTTGTTATCCGCAATATTCTGTTTGTTATCCGCAATATCCTGTTTATTTTTGTCAATGTCGGATCTATTCGTATTAACTTTGTCGTTAACCTTCTTCAACTGATCTTCCGTCGCAGCACGACCGGATACAGCCACTGGATTATCCACATTCCAATCCGTATTCGTGAGACCTGTTACATGACCTGTATCACCGTCTACAGTTACAGGGTTCGCTGTACCTACGGTAATTTTATTACCGAGACCGACAGTATATTCCTTACCGCCATTCGCATTCGTACCTTCCGTTACGGTTACATTCGCATCCTTTGCTTTCACACTGGATGCCTTCGCAGTACCGTTGATAGCTTTTTGTAACTGACCGTAATTAACGGCATCATTAAGATTGCTACCGTCCGCCACGTTGGTAATCTTTTGATTATTCGCATTGAGCCCTGATGGAGATACATATGTTTTACCGCCTACAGTCAAGCCGCCGTTATCAATCTTAGTATTACCAGCTGTAACGCTGTCCAAACCAGTCAATGTTTTAGCTAATTTCACATTCAATGTGCCATTGCCGTCGGATTCAACACCGATATTACCGTCAGATAATGTGCCTGTAGCACCGCCTTTAACAGTTACAGTGTCGCCTAATTGTCTGTTGCTTACAGCACCGGTATCACCTGCAAAGTTTAAGCCCTTATTAATTGTCGTATTAATTGTTGAAATATCTTGCTTGTTTTTAGCAATATCATTTTTATTATTAGCAATATCACCGGCATTTTTTGTGATATTTTGCTTGTTAGTATTGATGTCCCCGGCATTTTTATCGATAGCAGTTTTATTAGTATTAACTTTATCGTTAACTTTTTTCAACTGATCTTCCGTAGCACCGCGACCAGATACAGCCACAGGACTATCTACATTCCAGTCTTTATTTTGAAGGCCTGTTACATGCCCTGTAGTACCATTAATCGTTACAGGGTTCGCTGCACCTATTGTAACGGTGTTACCCAAAGTCATGTTAATAGTTGTATCACCATTAGCTTGTGTAATTGCGGCATTGATATTGCTGCCGTCGCCTTTGATGGTAACTTTAGAGCCTAATTTATTATTTTTCGCACCGCCTGTATTAGCATCGAAGTTAAGCCCTCTTTCAACTTCTTCTTTTACAGCATGTAACTGACTGCCATTAATAGCATCTGTACTATTAGCATCGATACGACCGGCAGCCAAATTAGTAAGCGTACGATAGTATTTTTTAATGCCTGCCACACCGGCTACATTATTGGCACCGATACTTACGGTACCTTGAGCTGTACCGCCGGCAAAGGTCTTATTGACACCGTTAACAGTTGCATTCGGCGTACTTACTACAGTTTCAGTCGTTGAGTTAGTACCTAGCGCTACGGAATTAGCCTGATCCACACGGGCATTGTTCCCCATGACAAAAGAATCCATAGCCGTCGCATATGCCCAGTTACCTAACGCCATGCTACCCTTTGCGGATACAGTGGAATTGTTACCCATGATATGGGCCCC
>NZ_AZYX01000017.1:0-43637 GCF_000517785.1 Veillonella sp. AS16
AGCGGAACTTGTACCGTTCGATTCCGATCCATTACCGATAGCGATAGCATCTTGCTTAGTGGCCTTAGCTTTTGTCCCTATAGAAATAGCATTTTCATCTGTCGACATTGCCGTTTCACCGATAGCAATGGAAGACGCTCCGCTGGCTTCACTGTCCCACCCCATAGCAGCGGCATTAACACCTTTAGCTATAGAGTTTGCACCAATAGCACGAGAACCTTGTGCCAATGCGTTTGCACCATTACCGATGGCTACGCCCCACTCACCACGAGATTGAGAACCATTACCCATGGCAATAGCGCCACCTTTGGATGCCTTCGCATTATTACCGAACGCCATAGAGGATCCACCATAAGCACGTGCATTGGAACCGAAAGCCTGGTCATTATCAAGGCCTATCAGTTGATTATTTTCATCATAACCTGCACGTGCATTATTCCCTAATGCAAATCCATTCGTAGATTGTACTTTTGCTTCATTACCAATAGCTACACCATTATTAGCAATAGTATTCGCATTACGACCGATAGCCACAGCTTGTGCACCTTGTCCTAATGTCCCCGTACCGATAGCAATTGTGTTAATATCTCTTGTTTCCGCACTATGACCGATGGCGATACCACCGCTCTTATCCGTGATGCCCGGTGTTGCCGTAGCAGGGTTAACACTTACTGTGGCACCATGACCGATAGCGATACCGTTCTGGCTTTCAGATTCGGACGGATCATTTTTACCAACAGTAGCGTCTGTACCCATAGCCACACTATAATCACCACGGGCATTTGTACTATCACCGATCGCAATACCTCCATCATTTTCAGCTGTCGCACCGTTACCTCTTGTAATAGGTGCCCCCAAAGCATCCGTAGGCATCATAACGCCCGTCAACATAACGGCAACTGCTGTAACACCTACCATTTTAGAGAATACAACCGACAACGAGGATCGTTTCGTCATGTTCTTTGCTGTTTCCGCCACAACAACATAGCAGCCCTTTGTGCGATTCCAAATCACTTTAAATACTCGATTCATTAATCTTACTCCTTTAAATCAAACTAACTATATCCACTTACATAAAAATTATAGTAACAAATCAATAATCACTGAGACTACATCGATTTTCTTAAAATCACATAACTAAAATATCACATTTTACTGGAAAAGTAAAATTTTTTTCATTTTATTTTCACAAAAACACGCGTTTAGATTATCAATTTTTTCGATATATAAAAAATATCGAAGTACCGTTACTCAGACAGTCCTCGATATTCTTATATATTCTATTAAATTATTCTATTGAATTGTCGGTGCATTAATCGCAGCACGAAAGTCAACTACATGAGCGTCTTCCAATTCAGGAGCCGCCTGTTCATCCACAGGTTTCACGCGATTATTGCCATCTTTCATGGCTTCATTCAAGCTGAAAATCACCATTTCATTCATGTAGAAACGCAATTCATTATCATGGATATTAGCCGTGTTACGATCTAAGATATCGATGATTTGTTGTGCGTAATCCAACTTGCCGTCTTCAGATACCGTCGCATGGTCCGTAAAGAACTGCTTGTAATCATTATACAGACGGTCTAACGCCAAGCGCGCATAGCTGTCGTTTTTGTAACGATGACTCACGATGTACCAGCTGCGGCGAACGTTCATATAATATAATACATTATTACGGTACCGTTCCTGCCCCTTCATAACGCGCGTATCATCCATGATGCGTTTGCCCTTCTGGTCCAATTGAAATTGTGTGAAAGCATTCACAACATTGCGAACTTCTTCGCTAGGTACAGGAACTGCGACTTCCGCTTCAATCACGTTTAACTGTTCAGCCGGTTGTTCCGGCATCATCAATCGATCTTGAGCCGCATCCGCCTGACCTACCGCACATACACAAGCAAGCGCCAATACAGGCATAAATTTTTTGAACTTCATACATCCTCCTTATGATGAGCCGCCCCCGAAGGGCGGCTTTCACAATCCTTACATGAGTGGTTAAGAACTCAAATATTCAAATTCGATTATTTTGTAAGACCTGCTTGTTGCATCAACAATGCAATTTGAGCCTTCATTTCTTCATTATCGCGTTGTACCTGATCGTATTTAGCAGTTAACTCCAAGTCATGTTGTTTCATACGTTCATTTTCGGCTTTCAACGCAGTCACTTCATCCTGCAATACATATGCGGAGCTGATAGGGCCGGCTTTATAACGTGCAGGAACGGCTTTCTTAGCATCGGAAGTACCGAATTTATAGGATACGCCCGCATTAACCATGTTGTCATGACCGCCGAGAGATACGCCCATATGGAACATTGTGGACTCGTTAGTATAGTGTGCCACGCCTACAGCCGCAGCGGTGCTGCCTTTGTAGTGACCTACAGCAGCCAATACCTGAGTCGGTTCCAACGGATCGTATTGTAACGGTTTGAGGCCGGAGATTGCCGCACTTGCAGCACCTACATCGGCAATCTTACCATCCACGCTACGCATAGCGCTGCTCAATTGATTTACGTTAACCGCATCAGTACCGTCCACGCCAGGACCAACATTAGTAATTCTGTTACCGCCGTTATCAAGGCCGTCTTTAGTAAGGCTTACAGCATTACCTTGAGCAGGTGTAATCGTCATGCCGCCACCGTTCATAACAGTCGTGTTACCGTCAGCGTCCGTAGTCGTTACGGATTCAAGACCTTTCAAGTCTTTAGCCAACTTGATGTTGTAGCCGTCGCCGGCGGAGTTTTTCACAACACCGATATTGTTATCCGCCAAGCGGTTCACATCGGCACCGCCTTTGAGGTTCATAGTGTCGCCTAAACCGCGAACTACCTTACCGTCATCACCAGGTTGGTCACCTTGGAATACGCGGCCTGTTCTAGCCTTGTTATTGAAATCGTCATTGACAGCTTTCAATTGGTCTTCTGTCGCCGCACGACCAGGAACTGCTACAGGGTTTTCAGGATCCCAAGTTTTATTATCCAAACCGGTTACGAAGTTGCCGTCTTTACCGCCGGAAGTCTGTTTACCTACGACTACGTCGCCGGCTTTCACGGTGTTTGCCGTTACGGAACCGTCATTGCCGTCAATCTTAACTTGATTACCGCCATTGCCGGCTGTAATCGTACCTGCAGAACCGTCGATGTTAACTTGTTTTGCCGGATCCTGACCAAGAGTGATCTTGTCATTTAATGCCATCTTGATAGCGCCGTTGTCCACGGAAGTTTTGATATTGCCGTCACCTTTCAGGTCGATTGTCTCGCCAAGAGGTTTCTTCACGAAGTTACCGTCTTCCGCTTTAAGACCGAAGCCTGTAGTTTTGATGTCTTCAATAGCTGTATGCAATTGACCGCCGTTGACAGCGTCCTTGCTACCAGCGCCAATAGTGCCGTCAGCCACATTAGTGATCTTCTTATCAGCTGCATCGATACCGTCTTTCGTTACCTTAGGACCGTTTTCGATAGTTAAACCGTCTTTGTTGACAGTAACAGCTTTATTGCCGCCATCATTGATCTGCAAGCCGTCTTTCGTCAACTTAGTCGCTTCATTAGCGCCGTCCTTAACAGTAACGCCGTTTGTATCCATCTTAGTGTCGCCTGTTGTTACAGTATTAGCCGTTACAGTGTCTACAGTGATGTCTTTTTTCAATTCCACCTTGACAGCGCCGCCGTCTACGGATGTTTTGATATTCTTCTCATCACCTTTAACTTTAACAGTTTCACCAAGCGGTTTCTTCACGGACTGACCGTCTTCCGCTTCAAGACCGAAGCCTTTAGTTTTAAGACTTTCAACAGCATCATGCAATTGACCGCCGTTGACAGCGTCCTTGCTGTCTTTAGCAACATTACCGTCAGCTACGTTCGTAACCTTCTTGCCAGCTGCATCGATGCCGTCCTTCGTCATGGATGGACCGTCGGTGATCTTAACTCCGTCTTTCGTAACGGATGTCAACGGATTACCGTCTTTATCGTTGATGGTCATGCCTTCGCCGTTCACAACAGTTTTACCGTTTGCACCGTTTGCACCGTTGTTGAAAGTAATGGAATTTAGACCTTTAAGGTCTTTTGCCAAACGAAGCATCAATGTGTCTGTGCCGTCGGATACAACACCGATGTTGTCGTCGTTGGAAAGTTTGGATTTATCCGTTACGCCGCCCTTAACATTTACTTGTGTGTTAAGTTTCTTCTTGATAACGTCGCCGGAGTCACCGCCGTATGCCATACCGTCATCTTTGGTTGCCACTTGATGTGTCTTACCGTTTTCATCAGTGTATTTGATACGGGTGATTTCGTTACCGTTAAGGTCCGGATCACCTTTTTCAACGGAAATGTCAGCGCTGCGGCCGTCTTTACCGTTGAGACCGATGTGGCCTACGCCGTCTTTACCGGACATGGATACAGCATCTTTGCCGTCCTTACCGGTAACAGCTACCTTGCCGTCTGTACCGTTATCTGCATCAGGACCTGTAATGGACACACCGTCCTTACCGTCTTTGCCGACCTTCACGGATTCAGCTTTAAGGTTTTTATTCATCTTCACATTGATAGTTGTATCACCAGATGCTGGGTCTTGTGTGATGAAAGTTTTAAGGTTTTCACCGCTGTAATCATCGTCAGCTGCAGTGCCTTCACCTTTAATAGTCACTTTGGAGCCAAGTTTGTTGGTTTTTTCGCCGCCTTGGTTAGCATCGAATTTCAAACCTTTATTAGTCAATGCATCCGCATTATCCTTGATTTTATCATTCAAATAGTCCACATTAACCGCTTCGCTGCCGTCGTTGCCTGTAGCATACGCCACATTCGTTACGTGAGTGCCGCCTTGTTTATTGTTATATGCAGGACCTTCGTAAGTTACCTTGGATTTATCAGGTGTTCCGTTAGGATCCAAATCATATTTAACAGCGCGGTCATCCAATTTATCAAGTTTGGATTTAGAAGCAACGTCTTTAATCGTTACGTTTTCCGTTTGATCCGGATGATTCTTATCCTGTACAGTCAACGCCACATCGCCGTTATCATCCACAGTGTAGTCTCCATTGGAGCCTGCCGCCTGATTTTTGATCAAGCGATAATCAGTGGAGTTAGCACTTTGTGCATCCAACGCTTTTTTCAACTGATCTTCCGTCGCCGCACGACCGGATACGATCTTATCTGCATCCCAATCTTTGTTATCAAGACCTGTTACATAGTTGCCTGTTTCGCTGTCGCCGGCTGCGTTATTGACAGTTTGATTACCCATAGTAGCGTCGCCTGCTTTCACAGTCTTAGCCGCCGTTACGGAATCAAGATTTTTAAGGTCTTTCGCCAATTGAAGCTCTAATGTATCAGTACCGTTAGCTTTTACGTTGATGTTGCCGGATGCGCTCTTGAACGCAGCAGATTCAGCTTCAGTTACGCCTTCACCCTGTACTTTCACCAAGGAGTTCAATTTTTGTTTATTCACAGTACCTGTGTTGTTACCTGTGAATTGTAAACCGTCCTCCATAGTCGCTACCTGGTGTTCACCGTTACCGTCTTTGTAAACGATACGTGTAAGACCGTTTGTACCGTCAACGCCTTTTTCACCCTTAACGCCTGTCGCAGGATCGTCGTAACCAGGTTTCACGGACAAGTCGATACCGTTAGAACCGTCAACGCCGTTCGTTCCGGCAGGGCCTGTCAAACCGATGTGGCCTACGCCGTCTTTACCGGACATGGATACAGCATCCTTACCGTCAGCACCTGTGATGCCTACTTTACCATTATTGCCATCTTGACCGGCTGCGCCTGTAGGACCTGTAATCGTTACGCCGTCCTTACCGTCTTTACCGTTTTTATTAACCTTAATAGTATCAGCGATAAGATTTTTATTCATCTTCACGTCAATAGTCGTATTGCCTGTCGCCGCATCCTGTTTGATGAAAGTTTTGAGGTTTTCACCGCTGTATTCAGCATCGTCAGCTTTACCTTCACCTTGAATAGTCACGGTAGAGCCTAATTTGTTAGTTTGTACGCCGCCTACATTGGCATCGAATTTGAGGCCCGTATTGATCAAGTCATTCTTAGTATTCGTAATTTGATCACCAAGGTCTTGTTTAACTTGATGTAATTGACCGCCGTTGACAGCATCTTTGGAGCCGGCCGCTACATTACCGTCTTTCAAGTTGGTAATTTTTGTACCGTCCGGGCCTTCCAATGTTACTGTATCATGGCCTGTGTTACCGTCATATTTTACGGAGCGGTCTTTTACCTTATCCAGTTCAGTTTTGGACGCAATATCCTTAATTGTTACAGTTTTAACATCACTGGATTTTTCGTCTTTTACCTTCAAGTCAACTTGATTGTTGTCAACCTTATAGGAACCGTCTTGTGCATTGTCCGGATTAGCAATTAAGCGGTAATCTGTAGCACTTGCATTAGACGCTTTCAAAGCATCGCTAACCGTTTTCAACTGTTCTTCAGTAGCCGCACGGTTTGGTACATATACAGGATCCGCAATATTCCAGGATGTGTTATCTAATCCTGTTACATAGTTACCGGTTTGGTTAGCACCTTTGTTATCCGCTGCCGTATGATTACCTACAGTAGCAGTGCCTGCTTTCACAGTGTCGGATGCCGTTACGGATTGCAAACCGGTCAAGTTTTTCGCCAACTGCAATTGTAATTTTGCATTGCCATCAGCGCCGACAGCCGCAGATGTAACACCGATATTATTACCTGTCGCAAGATCGGAAGCGCTTGTTACGCCACCGTTGATGTCCACTTGTTTGTTGAGCTTAACATTAGATGTAGCACCCATGTCGCCTTTGAATTTAAGGCCGTCGTTCAAGGTTGCCACTTCTTCGTTGGAGCCATCAGGTTTCTGGTACGTAATACGTGTTGTAGTCGTGCCAGGAGCACCGTCTACACCGGGTTGACCGTCACGAGTAACGGAAATGTTAGTTGTTACACCGTCTTTACCGTTGATGCCGATTTTACCGTCTTTACCGTTTGCACCGGTAGCCGTAATCGTTTCTACATTGAGGTCTTTTCCGAGTTTCACATCAATTGTGCTGTCGCCGTTAGCGTCTTGAGAGATTTCCGTAATGATATTGGAGTTATCCCCTTTAACTGCTACTTTGGAGCCCAATTTATTTGTTTTTTCGCCACCGTTGTTAGCATCGAATTTCAAACCTTTGTCGATAAGATCTTGTTTAGTTGTATCAATCTTATTATTTAAATCATTCTTGGTATTTGTGATTTGGTCGCCAAGATCCTGTTTAACTTGATGTAATTGACCGCCGTTGACAGCATCTTTAGAGCCCGGTGCTACATTACCGTCTTTCAAGTTGGTAATCTTTGTACCGTTAGGACCTTCTAAAGTTACCGTATCTTTGTCGGTATCACCGTCGTATTTTACGGAACGATCTTTTACCTTATCAAGTTCAGTTTTGGACGCAATATCCTTAATTGTCACAGTATTAACTGTACCGGATTTATCGTCCTTCACTTGTAAATCAACTTTATTGTTATCAACTTTATAAGAGCCGTCTGCCGCATTGTTCGGATTAGCGATTAAACGATAATCAGAAGCACTTGCGTTAGCCGCTTTCACAGCATCGCTCACAATCTTAAGTTGATCTTCCGTTGCCGCACGACCGGATACATAGGCAGGATCAGTTAACGTCCAATTTTTATTGTCCAAACCGGATACAAAGTTACCGTTCTGAACAGCACTTTTGTTATCTGTTACAGATTGGTTACCCATTGTAGCAGTACCTGCTTTCACGGTCTTAGCAGCGGTTACCGTATTAACGCTGATATCCTGACCCAATGCAACCTTAATCGTTGTATCGTCACCGGCCTGTGTAATCGTAGTGTTGATGTTAGTACCGTCACCGGCTACTGTTACCTTGGAACCTAATTTATTTGTTTTTTCGCCGCCGTTATCAGCATCGAATTTCAAGCCTTTATTAATAATTTCATTTTTAGCGTCATGTAATTGACCGCCGTTGACAGCATCTTTGGAGCCCGCTGCTACATTACCGTCTTTCAAGTTGGTAATCTTTGTACCGTTAGCGCCTTCCAAAGTTACTGTATCTTTGTCGGTATCACCGTCGTATTTTACGGAGCGATCTTTTGCCTTATCAAGCTCTGTTTTTGAAGCGATGTCTTTAATCGTTACCGTTTTTTTATTCGCAGGATTTTTAGAATCCTGTACAGTCAAGTCAACCTTGTTACCGGATACAGTGTAAGCTTTATCAGCCGCATCGCTGTTTTCAACTAATTGATAGTCAGGAGCGTCTACGTCAACCTTATATGTTTTATATGTGCCGTCCGTACCTTCTGTAACAGTCGTGTTTTTACCGGCAACAACCTTTACCGCTTTTTGCGCTTCATCACGAATAACGGATTTACCGCCGTCCGTAATGTTGGACAAGTCTTTATTTGCCGCATTGTCAATCTTGTTCTTAGTAGCATCAGTCAACGTCACATCGATTGTCTGGTTGTTAACAGATGTCGTAACATACGAACCGTCGCCTTTTACAGTCAATGTCTGGTTGTCCAATAAAACGTCGTTTTTACCGGTATTGCCGGCTACTTTCAAATTAACATTGCGCAATTGTGCCACGTTAACAGCATCGGAATCAGCTGTACCTGCAGCCACGTTCGTGATTTGACGAGTTTTCGTACCGCCGTCACCTACGGACACCGCACCCATAGTGGATGTCAACGCAGCGCCTGTCAATCCGCTATAGCCGTTTGTCCGGCTGTCTGCAGTTTTAACATTATAACCTGCTTTACCTGCCGCAACGGAAGCAACGGAATTCGCACCCAATGCAACGCCGTCATCTACGCCGGATTTAGCTTTATAACCGATAGCAGTACTGTTCGCATTAGCTGCAGTCGCATCAGCACCGACAGCTGTAGCGAAGTCACCTGCTGCGGAAGCGCGTACACCGGCCGCTGTCGCATTATTGCCTGTAGCGCCTGTATTATCATAGTTCGCATCGGCGGATGTGCCTTTAGCGCTGAAGAAATTCGTCTGCGCCGCTTCAACAGCTTCTTTTACCGTATGGTATGTGCTGTTCTTGATATTAAAATCAGGCGCTTTATATGTGGAACCGTTCGCTTCATAGCCCGTATACGTAGGACCTGCAAGGGATTGTGCCAGGTTGCTGTTTACAAAACGCAATTGTTTTACGTTTGCAGCATCGGTATCGTTTTCACCGCCCGCTACGTTGATGATACGGCGTTCCGCACCTACGTTACCTACCGCAACTACACCATTTGCAACATTGTTATTTTGTTCGTTAGTAAAAGCAGAAAAACCATTGACTAATGTGCCTTTTACTTCCGTTCCGGCACCCAATGCCAAAGAGTTATTGGACTCAGCCTTAGCATTTGTACCGATAGCCATGGAGTTAGTACCTGTAACAGTAGCACCAAGGCCGATAGCTGTCGTATTAGTATTGTTTGCTTTTGCATCTTTACCGATTGCAATAGCACCATCTTTAGAGGCATTAGCTGCACCGCCGAGAGCAAGTGCATCAGCGCCTAAAGATTTCGCATTACCGCCTAATGCGATGGAATTGGATTTAGTCGCTTCAGCAGTACTGCCCATAGCGATAGCATCGGAACCTGTTGTTTTAGCCTGATTACCCATAGCAAAGCTGTTTGCACCGCTTGCATTAGCGCTCTTACCCATCGCTACCGCATTCTGTGCGGATGATTGTGCCGTATTACCGATGGCAAACGCATTCTCTGCACTAGCATTAGCGCTATAGCCCATAGCTACCGCATTGGCACCACCGGTACTGGATGAAGAACCGAATGCCATGGAGTCAGATGCAGCGGTGGATGTTCTCGCCTTCGTACCGAACGCAAGAGAACGAACACCTTCTGTTACAGTATTACCATTGGCGTTATATTGTGCACTTGGTGTACCCTGCTGCCCAGGTAACTTTATTGTTTCTGCCGCACCGATTGCAATAGATTGATCCGCTTTCGCAGTAGCGGAGTAACCCATTGCAAAGCTGCCGTTCCCCTTCGCCCAGGCAACCGTACCTAAGGCTGCGGAGAACTCACCCTCTGCCGCCGATTGACGCATCATAGCCAACGAGTTGAATCCGCTCGCCTTTGTCGCCGTACCGAGAGCCATGGCGGAAGGAGCTGTCGCCTGCGCATAATGACCTAATGCAAAGGAAATACCCCCTGTGGCCTGAGCATAGTTACCGATAGCCAAACCGGAATAATAATTTGTATTACCTTCCCGTATATTTGTCATACTACCGATAGAAATACCGGAAAACATATTTGTTGTATAATTGCTGCTATCATTACTATTATCAAACGGTCTGTTATTCCCCGGATTTTGATAATTGTATAAATAACTGCCCTCACTAGATTGTGCTTTAGCAGTAGCATACCCAGCATTAACACCATCAATAATCATAGCAGTATGACTAGCCGCATTAACAGTAGAAATATTACAACCCATCAATAATGCGGATACCGCCATAATCGCACTCATGCGTGCCCAAACGTTACCGGTATGTACGGACTTAGCCTTGCCGCCACCGGTTTTTACTAGTTCAGATACTACAACGTAGCACTTTTTTGCCTTACTCCAAATAACATTATAAATTCGATTCATAATAATCCTTTCCTACCGATCTCTCGGTAAAAACATCATCCGTCTGCATTTCCTCACACAGCAAACATAATTTGAAATAACAAAAAAGAAGTGATAGAGACGGGTGATCATCTACACTTCCAACACAACGATAATATTCAGATTTACGATCCGAATATTGTATTTTCAACGATTATTCATCTTACTCTCACCCTAGACTATACAATATCAAAAAAATTCTATCTTGTAAACAACTTTTTCATGTTTTCTTCATTTTTATTTTTTAATTAATAAATTTAATAGTTAGGATAAAGAATCTTCATTTTACGGGCATTTATACGATAAAATTCTCATTAGATTTAGTGATGAACGTCCCACTCGATCAAAATTGTCCCACACGAACATATACAAAAATTGTCTCATATTCATGAATTATTAATTTTCATACAATTTCTTCAAACGGCCGGACATAACAAATGTATGCTATACATATATTAGACTATATATGAGACTACATATGAGACTTCATGTTAGACCATATACATATACACATACGCATATACATATACAATACATATACCTATACCTATACCTATACATTTACATTTACATTTACATTTACATTTACATTTACATTTACATTTACATTTACAATAACTATCGCATATATATAGTAAAGCTGAAAGCCGAGGCCCTAAGACCTCGGCTTTCACCATATCATTTCTATATAGATATATTTATATTATTATCTCTTGCAGGTTAATCAACATGCACCGTATGTTGGCGGCGCACATTTTCCAGCATATTCACGCGAACCGATGTATTCGTATCCGACCGATGGTTGCCGCCGAACCACGCCGTATCGACGCCGGCCAGACGGAACATGATCTTGCCGTACGGACTGCCGTGCTTATGCTCCGGCTTGTTGTATCCCATATCTACGGAAACCCGCGGCGTGAGCTGCATCTCCGTACCGATGCGCAAACCGTGCTTATCCGCACCGCGCCGCAACTGCCAACGATAGGCCTCCATGTACACGCGCGCCCAGCGGGCATTCTTAAAGCTGGTCCCGTATTCCGCAGTATATCCGTTAGACACGCCCTCCAAGCGCATCGCACCGTCAAGGGAACGCTCGCCGGACACCCCGCGATACCAGTTCATGCGAAACGCACCGATACCCGACACATACTCCAACCCGACGCTCATACGGCCGTGATTACCTCTGAACCGATGGTCATAAAACAGATTACCGCCGTAATAATGGTCATCATTCGTCGAGATTCGACGATACCCGACGCCTACATTCGCCGTCGTCCCCGTATCCGCCGCATTCGCCAAACGCTCCTGCGTGAACCACACATGGCGGGCGGCCTCATCATAATGACCTAGCGGCTGCAAGGTTTCAACACCGTACAAGGGCTTCCAGTTTTTCTGAAAGTGCAACGACAGGACAGTTCTCTGCATCCACGGTTTCGCCTTCGATCCGTGCATCGCGGAATGAACACCGGTCATGACCACCGCCTGCAACGCGGAGTTGACCGCATCCGTATCGGAATAGCGGGTCGTCTTTTTATCCGTTGAGTCCGGCATCTCCAATCCGCCCTGACCGATGACATGATCCGGCGTATGGGAAGAGTTAACGCGAAATGTATCATCCGATTTGATAACCTTTCGGTCATCTGTTGATTCGGATTTGATTTCGGAATTCGAACGACTCTTCATCGCCCCATTTGCAGTTACCGATGTATCTGAAGCATCAGACGATACGTCCCCGCTTTCACTATGAACTTGTTTTACCGTGGTCGCCTGCATAGACTGCGCCGTCCTGTCCGACTGTTCCCCCGATACGGACATAACGGACATGCAAAAAGCCACTACCAACACAATTATATATTTCATTACACACTCTTACGTACAAACACACTTCTCATTACGTACTTAATCACTTATTTAATAATCATGTTCTTAATTATGTACTTAATACTTAATTACACACTCTGAATTATACACTCCGACAATTCATGCTTTCATCATGAAAAATACGTGAAATTATTTTTATTTTATACAAATATATAGAAGATTGTCAATGCAAATACGATGTATCATTTCAATACAATACAGTGTGTTACGCCCATACAGCTGCTCATGCAATCGGGACCGAGCATATAGTATTTTATAATGGTAATGCTAAGGCAAGGATCATACTGATCATATATAGAGAGATGGATTTCATTTTATTTATATATAAGTTCTTCTTAAAAGTCCGTAACAAGTGTATAATTAAGATATATAAACAGCGTTTAATGAATTCTTGAAAGGAGAGGGTCTATTTGAATCCATTAGGTAAAAGAATTACAGTTGCTGTGTTGTGTATGTCCGCTTGTGCGGCGCCGTTGTTCTTAGGAGGGTGCGGTCTGTCCAACGTAACGAAACAGATTTCTCAAGGTTCCCAAAAAGCGCAACAGAACGATGTGGAGTTGTTTAACCAGTACATTAAGGCTATCGGTGATTTCAACAGCCGCAGTCTCACATTCTCCTATGCGAATGCGCCGGTTGTGGAGGATTTGAAAAACGGTAAACATTTAACGTCTTTCAGTTCGCCGGACTTCAAGCGATTGGAAGAAGCGTTGCAGGAAGCGAAGAGTGCCGGCGTTCCTTATGACGACATGAACGAACCGCTCGACAAGGTGCTCGCCGTATTGCACGATATCGTACCGGTAGCGGATGAACTGGACTCCTATTTCGATGCCAAAACGTACACGACGGACAATTACGCCAAGGAACAGCAGTTAGGGGCTAAATATGTTCAATTATATGAACAATTCTACGCCGTATACCCTGCATTGGACGATGTCATCCATAAACACAATACGGAACATCTGAAAGAAATGAAAGATGCGGGGCAGAAAAATGGCGCCGCCGTTCAGGAGGTTCATTTACGTCTTACCGATATAATTGATGGTCTTGAAAGCAACAAACCGATCGATGCCAATGCAATCAATCAGGAATTGCAAGCTATCAGTGACTTGGCCAATACGGTAAACAAATCGGAATACGATTCCACAAAACGGTCATTACACCAAACCATCGGTGCAATCCGTACTTTCATGAGCAACCGGGATGATAAAAACTACGAAAATATGATTTCTGAATACAATGATTTCATCAGCGATATGAACAATTTGGACATTCCGAAACTGGATAAATAATCCGGTTACAGTAAATCCGGTCACAATAAATTTTCTACATGACAAACATATTACACGGAGAATTCATACGGATACGTCCGATGTAACACAAACTGAACCATAAACAGTTAAAAGTATATTCTGAGAGGAGAATTACAATGAAGAACAAATTATTGCCAATGGGCATCATAGCCTTAATCATAGCCGTAGTCATCTTGCTGGTCATTCCTGATCCGTCAGCGAACAACCTGGAAATCGCCAAACATGCGACCAGTGCACAACAAGCGGCACAAGCCATTTCCAAAAATAACCAGACATCTATTCTGATTCACACCATCGGCATGTTCTGTCTCGGCCTCGGCATTGCGTCGACCGTGGGCGGAATTATCCTGAAATTTGTCAAGAAAGATAACTAAAAATCCGTATATAAGTACAAAAAAGCTGTACACACATAGTTGATGATTAAACTCCCCTTTGATGTCGATATTGCCATCAAAGGCGTTCAGTCCAATCTATGCATGTACAGCTTTTTTATGATTATTCATATGCAGTTTTATAGCTATTTATGCAGAATTATAGCTATTTAATGTTACATGTCGTACCGTTTGAATGTTAGAGACCCGTTTCGGATAACTCTATAGACCGATATACATCAGCTTTCACAGAAAACCGATTAACGACGAGCAACGCGCATAGCCGCCATCATAGCCGGCGATTTCCACAACGACTGCCCATTATCGGATACGAGTTTATTATTGTAATAGAATACGTCCGCATTGTAATATTCGGTGCCGCTGCTCACCTGATAGCTGAGACCTGCCGTAGTATATACAGTGAAATTCACCACGTCACCAATTTTCTTCACGGAGTCCTGATCCACATACCAGCTGTTACCGTTATATGTCGTAGCATATACATCGTGACGCGCCTCTACAGAGGTCGCATTAACACCGATAATTACAAACAGCGCCGCCAAGGCGTACAAACATTTGTGTATCATGGGAATCCCTCCTTTACTTTAGAGATACGACCCTATTATACCAAATAATGTGAAAGTACGCATAATGGGGCAGAAAAGTCGGGATACTCGAGATATGAACTGCCCTCCAAAAATTGTATCCAATTCTTGGAGGGCAGTTTAACAATCAAGTAACTCGGCTTTGTACTGTTTCATAGATGAACGGGCGTGCTATTAATCCTATTATTGGTTTAATATCTTAGCTACGTTCAATCTTGAAATATTCTCTATTAATAATTATCTTAGAACTTATGTGTAAATCCTGCATTCACAGACCAACCTGCCTTATAATCTCCAGATAGCCCTGTACTAATATCAGCAAAGATGCTGTTATTTGCATTAAAACCGTAGCGACCGCCAAAGGCTAAATCCGTCCAAGTACCTTTAATGTCCTCGGAAGTAGATTTAGTAGTGGCACCACTTGTATACGTAGTTTTCACTGTACCGGAGAATGCATGGTTAACACCAAAACGAGTATATAGGTTACCTGCACCGAAGTGTTTACCGATTTCAAGGCCAAGACCGCCTACTGTACTGCTCACACCAGCTTGGTCTACATGCATACTGCCAGCATTGAAGCTATCACCACCGAAGTGAGTATAGCTCAATTGTGCTTGTGGTTCGATATATGTACCATTTGAAAGTTTCACGGTTTTACCATAGCGTACACCGATTGTGTATGCATTGGCTTCAGTCTCACCAGAGAGTTTTTCACCGATTTCATTGCGAACAGTGAAATCGTTAGATGCACGACCTACTTGGGACTCAATGTGAATATATTGATTATTACCAAGATCTTTCAAGCCATACGCACCAACAGCGAAGGCTTTTTCCTTACCAGAACCGTTAAATACGTAGTCATCGTTCCCACGAAGATAGGAAACTTGACCACCTACGGTCCATCCGCTGCCAGTTTTCGCATCGTAACCACCTTGAATACGTGTATAAGTTGTATCTGTGTCGACACCATTTCCATTAAAGCTGTATTTACCGCCACCAACGCGAGCCCAAATACCTGTCGGTTCGCCTTGTTGTAATACGCGTGAACGATACATATTATCTGTCAACGTTCTCCAACCATTAATATTACTCATGATGGCGGAACGAGTGCCACGCATATGTGGCGTATCAAATGCCCCCATATTGACATGCATCTGAGGATTCCGCTCAAGAGCTGGTGCTTGTTTTTCCTCAGCTTTTGGAGTTGCTTGCGGTGTCGGTTTCTCCTCCGGCTTAGGTGTTGGAGTCGGAGCCGGTTTTACCTCAGGCTTCGGAGCCGGTTGCGGTGCTGGTTTCTCCTCCGGTTTAGGCGTTGGAGCCGGAGCCGGTTTTACCTCAGGCTTCGGAGTCGGTTGCGGTGCTGGTTTCACCTCAGGCTTAGGCGTTGGAACCGGAGCCGGTTTTACCTCAGGCTTCGGAGTCGGTTGCGGTGTCGGTTTCACCTCACCATACTCATATTTACCCTGACCATTTTTATCCGCCTGCCACGTAACAGCACCTTCCTTAGCATGACCTTCGGTTAATACTTTAAAACGCGCGGATTCAGCACCTTCAGAAGCAATAGCAACCGTGCCTTGAAGATTTCTTTCACCATTTACATAATTATGGTAGTACACCTTATGCGCCAAATTATCCAAAACTTTATTTACATTGTCCTCAGTAGACAAGTCTAAGCCCTTACGACTCGTGTACATATGAGCACCGGAATTAGGTGCCGCACTTGTAATATGAACATCGCCACCCCAGAAGGACTCTGGCGTCAATCCATTTACAAGATTTTTACGCTCTTTGTAATCTGGATCTTCTTTGTCATCATACTCACCATTTGGATCATAAATAAAGTTTACATGACCTTCTAATTTATCAATGTGAATTTCATTATGCTCACTTTGAGTTACTATGGATTCAAAATTACGATTTTTTGAACCGACCAAACGATGTACACGGCTTGGAGTTGTCATTGTGCTATAACTAGTACCATTCAAACCGCCTTGATACATATGGTCCCAATAACCACGGTCACCAAGGAATACATTAATATGATTTGGTTGCTTTGCATTTTTATCTGCTAAATTGAGAGCAAAACCAGTCCATAGTACTTCATCACTATCTACACCGATATTAATTTCAGATGGATGTGTATCACTACCATCGATACGTACATCACCTTCAATGGACATATCATGACCAGTAAAATTACCCTTATTACCATCTACACCGAGATTTACTGTACCGCCTTTAGCAATGACAAGTGGATTACTGCTACTGCCAACTTGAAGATCACCATTTTTAATGTTCACGGTACTTCCATTTTGACTAGTAATGACAGTCTTTCGTCCATCAGTTAATCTACCAGAAACGTAATCCGCATTAATAGTACTCTTATTATCTGCATCAATACCATACAGTGTCCCTTGTACCTTTCCCAAATTTAAGGTCTCACCCTTAACGGCACTAATAAGAGTATCTTCTGCCATTACATTAGGCATTACAGAGCTAGCAATCGTCAGGGCGATCGCTAATGATAAGTTCGCTTTACACACACGTTTCATAAGAACCCTCTCTCATTCATACTATAAATTACCATTAAATCTTTTTAATTATAATTTATAAGGGCTATTATTGTAAATATAAGAAAAACGGTTTCATCATCAAAAACAATAATAAATAACAAAATAAAAAGGCAGCACCTAAATGCTTGCCCATGATTATAAATAAACTATATTCTCTTTCATCTCAATTTGACGATATAAATCTTTATCTCTATAATATAGGTAGATAGTCGGACGAGTAGCTACGTCAGGCACATCTCAAAAATCTAAACATGAAGAATGGCCTTTCATTTATCTAATTACACAAGGTAATGAAGGGCTATTTGTCTTTAGTAAGACAAATAAGTGCTACTAGCGCTCCGAAAGCAATGAGCACAGCCATCACTTGAAGCAGGAGCATGAAACGAAGAGAGACCCAACCCCGTCCAACTATCTTAAGTTCATTATAAAACGAACTAATGCTCGATACAATAAGCAGCGTATTATAGAAATATATGAATAAACTAATAGAATGTTTTACTATACACAGATTTATTATAATGTCGTTCATCTCAATTTGACGATATAAATCTTTATCTCTATAATATAAGTAGATAGTCGGACGAGTAGCTACGTCGGGCTCATCTCGGAAAACATAAAATTTTGAGAAATGGCCTTTTCGTTTTATACTAATCTCCGGGTTAGTGGAAATGAAGGGCTATTTGTCTTTAGTAAGACAAATAAGTGCTACTAGCGCTCCGAAAGCAATGAGCACAGCCATCACTTGAAGCAGGAGCATGATTAGTTCATAATCGCTCATAGACTTATCCCTCCCTTCAGAAACGAAGAGAGGCCCAACCCCGTCCAACTATCCTAAGTTCATTATAAAACGAACTAATGCTCGATACAATAAGCAGCGCATTATAGAAATATATGAATAAACCAATAGCCGATATCTGTTATGCAGGTACCGGCTATTTTTTCCTCTATCAGTATGTATTCTCCACGCATCTTCAAAACTCCTCTTTGTATTTTCCTTCATTATCACGGATAATTAAATTATACTTGATCAATGCACCGCAAGTAGTAAGGGCGACTTAGTATGTATTTCTGAAGGCTGTTTAGTTTTTGGAGGTGACATATGGAATCTTTAACGATTATTTGGATTATTGTATGTTTATATTTATTGCTGAACTTGTTGGTCGGTGTGTATTGTCATATCCGTGTGAAAGACAGCACTGATTATCTGCTCGCCGGTCGTCGTATCGGGGTTCTTATGACGGCAGGGACGTTAGCGGCAACGGAGATCGGTGGCGGGAGCACCGTCGGCGTAGCGGCAAAGGCCTACGGTTCATGGGGTTTATCCGCCGGCTGGTACGTAGTCTCCGCCGGTATCGGCGTTATTCTGGTCGCTTTCATAGCACCACTCCTGCGGCGCGCCATGGCGACGACAGTGCCGGAAATCATCGGTCGTCGATTCGGTGCGTCCAGCCATCTCATTACGTCCATTCTGTCCATGCTGGCCACGATTACCCTTGCAGGCGTACAGATTACGGCAACCGCAACAATCATCAGCGTCCTCACGGGGCTTTCAACAGAACTCGCCATCCTCATCTGCGGCGCGGTGCTCGTTATCTACACCATGTCCGGCGGCATGTGGAGCGTAACGATGACGGACGTGATTCATTTCTTCGTCCTCGTGGGCGGGTTCACCATCGCGGTGCCGTTCGTGCTGCATAACGTGGGCGGCTGGGATGCGGTCGTTGCCAAATTGCCGGCGGAACAGCTGGGTTTCACCAAGGTGGGATGGAAAACCATCATCGGCCTCATCATCATGTACTTCATGACATTCTCCACGGGTCAGGAATCGGTGCAGCGCTACTTCTCGGCCAAAGATGAAAGAACCGCCGTGCTCGGCTCGATCATCTGCGGTATCATCATGTCTCTGTTCGCCTTTGTGCCGGCCGTCCTGGGCCTCGTGGCGCTTGCGGAATTCCCGAATATCGAAGCCAACAATGCGGTGGCAACGGTGGCTCTGAACCTGATGCCTCCGATCATGGCGGGCTTTGTTATGGCTGCAGTCGTGTCGGCGACGCTCTCATCAGGGGCAGGCGACCTGTTGGGGGCGGCAACGGTATTCACCAAGGATATCGTGGAACATCACTTTGGTAAAAGCCTCACCGATGCTCAGCTCACCAGGTACAGCCGTCTGTGCGTACTGCTGCTCGGCATCATCGCCATCATCATTTCCCTCGTAAGTAAAGCGATTATTCCGATGCTGGTATTTGCTTTCACCATGAGATCCGCAGGCCCGTTCGCGGCGTTCCTATTGGGACTCACATGGAAAAACGCGACGGCAGGCGCCGGCATCTGGTCCATCGTGCTCGGCTCCGTCGCAGGTGTATACTGGGAATTCGTGGGCAACCCATATGGCATCATGTCCATCATATTCGGATCCGTCGTGAGCCTCATCGTTTTTGTGGCTGTGGTGTGTATTGAAAGAGCCATGGGTAAACCGGCGGCACCACCGGCGATTCCGGAGGATTTAAACATAAAATAATCCTGGTATCAATCATGATACATCAAGGGATTCCTTATACATTAAGGTATTCCTCATACATTAAGAAATTCTTTGAAACAGATGTATTGAATGAACTCTATAAAATGAAAGCTTAAAGATATAAAACAAAAACTCCTATCGGTAACATACCAATAGGAGTTTTTCTTCAATCATATCGCCGGCAGGCATCAGCACGTACTAAGTCACGGCTATCTGCTTGGTCCCGTTCTGGCCGTTCGTCGCCTGCATCGACTCTTTATCTTGTACACCGGCGGCGCATATTCCAGAACCCCCCAGCGTACCCGTATCAAAATACCACATAGTCTGCTCATCAGCACCCGGCATATCAGGCCTGCTTTCATGAATCACCTTATACTGCGGCGACGACTGCAGTTCCTGCATCGAAATCGCCTACCCGACCATGGTGAAAGCTATCGACATCGCCAAACCTGACACAATACCTTTTAATTTTATACATGCCTCTCAAATGATAATAAGCACGGTCTTGTTGGTATAAGTATACTATACGTACAAGAACGTGCCTATTAATTTGGCTTAATAAATTTGTCTATGAATTGCTAAGTTAATGAAAATCAAGAGGTAGATTTAACAGGTAATAAATGTAATGGAGTTGATGATACTAGGGCGGGTTAACACTATGAAAAGTAATATAAATGTACAAGTAAACTATTACGTTAAAACTCTATAAAAATGGTATTACCACCAAAAAAGCAAAACCCAATAATCCTATCAAAAAGCTGACTAAAGCTATGATAGTACCTGTTAACCATACTAACCCTAAGAAACGAAGAATAAAATTCAGCACTACTTTTAACACATATATCGCAGTCTTTTCCTCATTAGAGAAAATTAAGAATTTCTTGATTTTATCGATATATTTAGGTTGTCTCTTATTAGGATTTAATGTCCGCCAATACAAAATCAAATATGGTACGATAATAAAATTTCCTAAAAGTATATACCATAATATAATTTCATAAAGTTCAAAGTACCCTTTATAAAAGCAACCTTCACATGTTCATAGCTCGATAATTGCATATAAATTTAACAACCAGATCAGTGTTAAACCGAGCTTACCAATTATTTGTTTAAGATTGAACATAAAACCTCAAGTAATAACACTATACAAAGACACAGAATTACACTACTCTCAAACCTTGGCCGCTCCGACGTTCTTAGAGAACTTGTTTTAGAGGTTTACAGAATTACACTACTCTCAAACTAAACTTTGAGCATGGTATCAATATGCTCAGTTTTAGAGGTTTACAGAATTACACTACTCTCAAACGACCGGTACGTGGAACATACTAGAAGCTGAGTTTTAGAGGTTTACAGAATTACACTACTCTCAAACTTAAATATGAAGCTGTAGACATTAACGGAGGTTTTAGAGGTTTACAGAATTACACTACTCTCAAACAGATGTGTTCAATACACACTCCTGATTTCTGTTTTAGAGGTTTACAGAATTACACTACTCTCAAACTGTACTCATTCGGTAACGTGCATTCGTTAAGTTTTAGAGGTTTACAGAATTACACTACTCTCAAACGTCTCTTGATTGTTCGATTGTCTTGTTCGAGTTTTAGAGGTTTACAGAATTACACTACTCTCAAACTCTGTTTTTAGCGCCTACAGTAACAGGAGCTGTTTTAGAGGTTTACAGAATTACACTACTCTCAAACACCGTAATTTGTCGCCTCAACGTATTTACGGTTTTAGAGGTTTACAGAATTACACTACTCTCAAACCTGTTCCTTAAAGTCATCATAGACACGTTGGTTTTAGAGGTTTACAGAATTACACTACTCTCAAACAATGAACTTCCTTAGTATCAATTGTTATATGTTTTAGAGGTTTACAGAATTACACTACTCTCAAACGAAACTAGATGTGAAATTTGTTGATGTTGAGTTTTAGAGGTTTACAGAATTACACTACTCTCAAACTGTGCAATGCGAAGAGGCTGAGAACGACAGTTTTAGAGGTTTACAGAATTACACTACTCTCAAACAAGAAATATCCTCATTCCAACCGTCCGTATGTTTTAGAGGTTTACAGAATTACACTACTCTCAAACACGAAGTTTACGCCTAATCAAATGACGTTGGTTTTAGAGGTTTACAGAATTACACTACTCTCAAACGGCGAGGCTTGGAGAACATTAACAGAATCGGTTTTAGAGGTTTACAGAATTACACTACTCTCAAACAGAATTTATAAAGAAAGTGAGTATAGCAATGTTTTAGAGGTTTACAGAATTACACTACTCTCAAACGGAGAATATATGTCGCAAGATGAAGTAAATGTTTTAGAGGTTTACAGAATTACACTACTCTCAAACCCCAAATTAAAATTTACGGCTCAAGAGTAACTCGAGCTACCACCAGGTGTAATTCTGTATTCTCATCAAATCACACAGAAATCATTATCTAAAATATAACCATTAATCAAGCTTTTATCAAGCATTTCTTTATCCAAAGATCCGGTTGTTAAACATACAAGCCTCAACTGACGACTTAACATAGTTTGAAAAAAAGATATTAACTCATCATCATTTAGGATAAGATCAATATTAATCATGATATACAGTTTCGGATGAAGCAATGTATCAACGACTTCTACATAAGACATAAGATCCATAACATCACCATTTCGGTTATCTTCAAAATTAAATGATCCTAACTTAATAAGTTCAGCTGTCCCTATTTCAAGTTTATGTTGAATCGCAAGAGGGTATCCGAATTCTAAAGCATAGTAAAAAGCATGAAGTCGACTGATAATATCCGACACTTCTTCCGTCATCATCAAAGCTTCTTTTCCCAGTTGGTTTTGTAACTTTGTAAGTAAGGACTTATTATTCATATCAACATATAAAGGATTGAGTACCATATGTCCATATTTATCTAAATCGTATGCCTTATCGCTATCATTCAAAATCCAAGGGCCTTCACCACCATCACACTGCACATCTAATTCAGTAACCATACGACGAAATATTTTTCGATTTTCAAAGGATATAACTGTTACTCTATTCTCCGGCACTTCAAAATCCAGCGTCGAGTCTTGATACATTAATTTCATATCATCAGCACCCTCTCTGTCGAATCTATAACCTCACTTTGCTTATCGCCTACAACAATTTCCATCTTGGAAAATTGCTTTTCTGTAACAGTCAGCATGAATAAACTGCCACTCAGTGGCTTATGTTTTCGCACATGTTCCATAATGATAGTGGCACTTGTCGTGTTAAGAACCAGCTTAGAATAAACAGATTCTTGAAGCATAAGAAATCCTGATGTAATTAGATACTTTCTAAAATTTCTGTATTCTTTTCGATCTTCCGAGGTTAGTGTCGGTAAATCAAACATAATTAGTATTCTCATAAATCTATAGCTCATATTCTATAAACCTGATTTGTGATGCATCCTGATTACGTAGCGCATCAAATACACTTTTACAATAAATACGTATGGCTGCACTAAATGTCTGTACCGTATCATTAATCGTTACATCTTCAGATAATAATTCTACTAGTGAAAGCTTCACCTCTCGATTAAACTCGTTCACCTGTGCTTTCACCACCAGTGCATCAATAAATCCACGCAACGGTTCCATCAAATCAGAACCCAAATTATACGGATTAAACTGATTACAATGATTTAGACCCAGTTGAGTAATGTAACCTAGAGATGTAATTTCACGATTAACTGCTGAAAGTATAATTGCATAGCCATAGTTTAAGGCTGCATTAATAGGATTATCTTGTTCCCGAGAAAAGGATTTACCAAATAGAGCATTAAAATACACCTTAGCCGCATGACCTTCACGTTGTGTTTCATCATTTAGTGTCAGCTCATCGATATATTGATACAGTAAGTCCGATTCTTCTAAATCTTGATGGCGTAATAACTCCGCCTGATTCATGATTTTCCTGCGTACAATTTCCGTCCATATATAAGCCTGTACTTCCTTAGGCCAATCCGCCTGCTCCCGACATCGCTTACTGCTATTATGACTACCGTATAACGGTAACACCTCACTGGCGGGATTCCGTTTCTCATCACAGAATACTATTTTCACCTTCTTCTTAATCAACTCATTCATGAGTACGGCGGTGAGACTCACCGCCGTCGATTCAATGATTAACATATAGATTTCATCAATATAAACCTTAGTCGTTTCAAAATCTTTACGTATAATCATGTAATTCATCTTAAAATCTAACTTGGAACGACTACCTATTACTACCGTGCGCCAACTCATAGTATCACCTATACTGACTTACCTGTACTTAAACAATAGTTACCTCATTAGAATATAATCCTGTTATGGATTCATTGATAATTTTAAATTCATCCTGATTACTAACTTTACTACCTATAGTTCCTCGAGATGCAGTTATACCTAAAGGCTTTACATCAGGAGCTTTCTTGTTGGTTAATAAATTCAATAATTCCATTAAATAGATACATTGATTTTCTAAAGACATATTCACAAATATCTCTAAACTTTTCGTTGCCAATTCACCTGCCTTATTCCCTTTCATCTTGCTATATATAGATGAATGAAGTTTTCCAACCAAATAACTAAAAAACTCTACATTCCGTTCTTCAAGTATTTTTATTACCACTTTCTTACCTTGATTTTGAATGCTTGTCGAAACCGTACCAACTTTTAATTCCTTATTCTGTTTTCTCATAACATCAAACTTTTCAAGCACTTTTAAATATGGTATCCATTCATCTGCAATCACAACTTGAATTGCACTATCAATCCAAAAATAATTATTAGTCTTTCCACCCAAGTAATAATAGAACCCGTTAACTTTTACCAACTGATTAATGCATAGTTTTTTATAAATTATAGATACATTCTTAGCTTGTGGAATAATGGATACTATATAATGTATTAATTCCTGATCTGTTTTATTACGATTAATCAAATAAACTGGCAATGGCACTATTTCTTTAATAATTTCATTCTTTTTCCCTGTGTACTCAACAACAATAGAGTACGCATTTTTAATACTTGTCCTGCCACCATATTTAGATACATCAGAGAATACGCTATCTTTTGTTTTCATACCAATATAGGCACCACCTTTAGCCTTACCGGCAACGGAAGCTTTATATACGGTAGCATCAGACAAAGCCCCTTTTTGTTCCATTAAACGCTTCGTCACCCTCACGTCATTGCTCGCCATCATTTTTTTGACGATATTCATACTCGTTTTTATATCCCACGCCTTACCGTCTTTTGCATTTGTACTCATCACGTCAAAATCAAACATACGGGCAAGATTATAGGTCCGTTTGGCACCGTTCTTTTTAAGAAATTTGCGGAAATTACGAGTAAATTTTTCATGATATACGTTACCGACTACGATATTTAGATACGCATCTTTCGCATGATGGTGATGGTTTAAGGAACGCACCTTAATAAAGTCATTATCATGTCGGAAATCAGTTACATTCTCAGCTTTTACAAAGACTACATCGACACCCGGATATAATCGACGCAATAAAGTAGTGACCGCCTTAACAGATTGATTCGTTTCAACTAATTGCCGTGCGATAAACCCAGTTAAATCATCCGCTTCAAGAGGGAGTACACGTGTAAGCCGTTCATATTTACGTGAACTGATCAAATTCTGATCTTTTAAAAAGGTCCAGAATGGTTTACGTGCATTTTGTATGTCCGGATCAATTGGATAGTTATCAGATTTCTTAGCATTTTCCTGTCTCTCACAAAGTACCAGATTGTCAAAACTATCATCCTTGGTAAGACTACGAGGATAAATATGATCAATATCGTATTTATCCGTGTTTAACTGATCTAAATCAATAACTCGCCCGCTATACATGCACCGACCCATTTGTGTGTAATATAAATATAATTTTTTACTTCTTAAACTTGAATCATCTGCACGATCAAGATTAGAAATAAGCTTATCAGATTCATCTCGCGTAACACTTAACCATTCAGGGCTTTCCTTTTGAATCGACTTATAGAGCTCTTGCAAACGTTTCTTACGGGAGTCTTTTTTCTTCTTTTCATCCTTATTAGTCCGTGCTACCTCTACAAAAATACGTGATGGTAATGCTTTTTTAATATGTATCACTTCATCTACAATCCGTAACGCCTGCCATACAGCCCTCTTCACGGCCGGTGAAAGGCCCAGTTCTTCGATAATCTCATGAGGGTCAACAACTTGTCCTTTAGTAAGTTTATCGTTTTCTTCGATGATAACATCCATAAACGAGAATGTATCCCCTAATAATTCCATTAAGTTATGACTTGTATTCCGCATCATATCAATAATGGTACCAGGCGTTCCGTCCTCACCTTTAACACATCCATCTATACCGATTAAGAACTTTTTAGACAAGCGGCCCCAATCACGATAACGTAATTTAGCAAGACTCCTAATTTGATCTTCACTGAGTATAGAACCAAATTTCTTACGCAACGTTTCGCGTAACATGTTCTTACTTTCACCAAAAATTGTGATAGATGTGATAATTGACTCAGCCATAGAAACATCAAAATCATCGCCTAAAATGCGCTTCATATCACGATAAGACGCAAGATCGCCCTTTATGCTTTCATCTAATCCGTCAACCTCAGGTTTATGCTTGCCAAGAATATAATTATTATCTTTGAGAAATTCAATAATCCGATTCTTCGTCTGCTTCTTATGCTCTTTCTTAAATACAGCGTCTATCAAATGCATCTTAACCGCCTGTTCCAACGGTTTCCCATCAATGCGCAGATTATTCAATTCATTGAGCAGCATAAATTCACTATATAATAATGACGACTTAGGCAATACATCTTCACCAATCAGATACGTACATTTATTGGTAAGGTTTTTAATGAAAGCCTCCGCCGATTTCTCACGATCAATTTTATCCTCAAAATTCCATGGAGTAACTTGTCCCGGCTCTTTTCTCTCAACCCATGCGAAACCGCCCTTATCTATAGAGTGACTCGGATTAAGAGGTCCAACATAATAAGGAATACGGAATTCGAGCATCTTAATTAATTTTTCCGCTACGGTAAAACCGTCAGATACGGTATTTAAAAATGGAAATGTATCCTTACATTTTTCAAGAATCGCCTTTAATTCCTCTAAATGCAATTGATACGGAATAACACCATTATCCTTAATACGTTGCAATGGCAATAATTTTTGTAATTCTATTTCATTAAGAATATATGCCTTATCACTAGAGTCAGGTAAAGACTCCACTACCTTTTTTGTATATTTGTAAAAGTCCTCACAAGAACAACCGGTTTCGTTCTTACGGCCTTGTTTAATATAATGAACATAATTGGCTAAGCCTTTTTCATCTGCCTTAAACATATTTTTGTAAATATATTTATCAGACTTCAGCAATCGTTTTAAAATTGCTAAATCCTCTTTATGTTTGTTAAAGGCTTTCACCTTGGATTGAGAAATAGTAAGCCCCGGTTCCTTGATAGACATAAGGATAATCGAATCATATACGGATTTACAGTCATCGATGATACGGATAGTGTCGCCCCATACTTTGGCATAGTCATCACGTTTCTCTTCATAGGTATCGCCTGTAATCTGAAGTTTTACAAAGTCCTCCTCAATCTCCTCTATGGTGCCGAACAAATCCGTTAAATTTGCATTTAATCCTAAAATTAGATTAGCAAAGGCCCGCAACCGTTTCTTATCAGCCTTTAGCAAATCTTTCTTCTCTTTATCAGTACAACTTGATTCCACCTTATCAGTAATATATGTATCAACAAGAGATTCTATAGCCTTAGCCTTGTCGGATTTAGTTTTATCTTGTAGTTTTACAATATCTAAAATAGAATGTAATGCATCCTCAGATGTAGCATTAAATATATGAAATTCAATTTGCTCTAATGCCCGCTTCAACACCGTATCAAGGCTGGAATTAGAATCAAATGTAGCCCCTTCATATAGAAAATTACCACGATATTTAAGAATGTGATGCACTGCAAGGAATAATTTACGGATATCACTAGTGCCATTCTCCATCAAATCAGCACGTAAATGATAGATTGTAGGATACTCCGCAAAATAGTCTTGATCTGTATAATTGTCATCAATAAACAAAATATGTTTAGACTTATGTCCTGTTGTTTTATCCTCATAGTGATACTTGCTTTCACGGAGACGAATAAAAAATGTAGAATCTACACGCGCCATAGCATCAGCAAATAAAGCCTCTAATAATTTTAAACGCAGCCGCCTGCGTTCCAATCTCCGGCGTATAGAGCGAAATCCCCGACGCACAACAGCTGTTTGTCCCTCTTCAAATAACCGACTACCCCACATCTTATGCGAACGAAACTTCAACAATTCATAAATCCGATTAGTCACGGCCCAACCGACCGAATTAGTACCAATGTCCAGGCCTACAAAATAATCATAAATAGGATAGCCTTTTAAATGACCGGAAATGAGTTGAGCTGTTGCTTGTGTTTCCATAATTACTCTCCTTCGCCAAAATTTACGATTGACATTCTTCGGTTGGTTCACTATACTATAAGTAATCCAAATGTTTTGGAGGTTTACAGAATTACATTACGAGTTCAAATACAAATTTATTTACAGTACCTTCGGGCTGCCCGACGTAGGGCATCTACTCTCAATCCTTAAGGATTGAGATTTTTTATTGCCTTCGACCTAACCAAACATAATTTGTAAACCGAAACCATACCTGTATAATTAATTTCATTCTAGCATAAAACAACTTAAAAATTCATCATTTTTTCATGAAAAGATTTAAAATTTAATATAATCAAGTTCTAAACACCTTTTTCTACAAAAATAAGACCCGAGTAAATTATTTCAATTCACTCGGGTCTTATTTTATAAATTTAAAATCAACTAACCCAGTTTAATTAAAAAACCATCCCTCAATTTCTCAAGGGATGGTTTTCCTCATTTATATATATTTATTTTTACACTTATACAACATCAAAATTACACAGCTTTCACCTATACGCCCGCCCCCTCTCAACAACACAATCCGAACAATCTATGTCAGAGGTCTTATGTTGTGAGGTCTCGCCAGGCGATGAAGAGTTCCGCCACAACGTGCGGGTTGCCGCTCATTTTGATGCGAGCCATCATTTTACGTACGTAATGGCAATGTTCCATCATGGCTTCCGCCAGTTTGCGGCGCACCTGGGCCGGCGACTGGTACACCAGGATCGGTTCAAAGTCCCCCACGCGGATATAGCTCGTATCCGATTGCGGGCCCTCCTCCACCCGATATTCATAAGGAATCGCCACGTTAAACAGGCCGTATACCACGTCTTTACCGATAGAACGACGGCATTTAATATGGGCCAACGTCATATGCGGTCCAAAAATCCGCGGTGCCGTATACGCGCTGCGATGGCCGTCGCTACTCAACATACAACCCGGCCGTAAGCCTTCTTTCAGAGCCAACTCGCGTGTAACGAGGCGTATCGGCTTGTCGATGAGGACCTGCCGACCATCGACATAATAGCACAACGTACTGTCCGCGCCATTTTCATAGGTTGGAATAAGACAAACAATGTGATTCTCGGGATTCGCGTATACCAAATCCAAATCCTCTCCCTGCGATAAACGAGAGATCATCAATTCTGCAACTCCGTCATGTGATGTCATCTAAACATCCTCCTTAATAAAATAAGGAACATTCCTATGCAATTAATAATGAACACGTGTTCTGTGAAAGCAGATCTGCATGCGGTGATCCGCCGTTAAAACTATTGTATACCTCCGTACACATTTTGTAAATATATACGGAAAACTATAGAATTTTATGTATTATTAAATATTGTTATAATCTTGTAAACACAACGATTAACTGATGTGGCATTAATTACGCATCGAATTTGTAAAACGTATATAATATGCATATCTATAAAACATTATGAACCGATATGAATCAGTCTAGCCATCATAAACCGCTATGAACCGCTACGAACCATAATCCGCCAGCTCCTCAAAGTCCGTTGTCAGATATTTTCGCAGTTTCCTGATAGCCCGTTCATGGCGTTGCTGCACGGCTTGACGGCTGCAATTCAGTTCTTCGCTGATAGCGGTGAAGCTTTTAGAGTCGCCATATACCTGACGCAGTAAAGACCTTTGTGTTTCCGTCAAACGTGACATGGCCCATACGAGACGCTGCCGCAACTGCTGTTCCAGCTCCCGGTTCATCACCTCGTCCTCCACACAATCCGCGGAAGCGAACTGATCCATGGCCAGCTGCTTTTCGTCACCGTCCGTCGTCGTGTCCGGCAGATGTATTTCCCGCTGCCACTGACGGCGCTGGTGCTTGAAGTAATTCATCTGACCGTATCGGATACCGGCTTTCACAAAACCCGCAAACGGCACGGGCCCCTCCGTATCATAGCTGTAAATCGAGTCCACGAGAACCGCCCACAGATACCCTTCAAGGTCCTCTCTGAACGCGCGATTCATCGTGAAGTTCGTGTAATGCAGAATGAGCGGACGATACCGCCGACACAGCTCGATCTGTGCCGCATCATAATGAATTTCATCGGGGCTCCACGGCTGGTACAGCACGGTTTGCACCCGCATGTTCCGGCGCTGACATATACGCACCAGATTTTCGTCCGTAATCGATGCCAACACCTCCGGCGAGCACACCATGGTCTGCAAAATCGGACGATCCGTATGTTTCTCCGGCGACTGACACCGTTGAATATTTGGTAATTCATCAGAAATTAACATAATCCCCTTTCCTGCCCGGGCATAGCGCTTGACTACACCTTAACGCGAAAAGAGGATTATGACAAATCAGGAATTAATTAGATTTTATACATATTTTCCAGGGTTATCAGTTCAATATCGGGATTTGTATTGGTAAAAGTATAGCCGCTTTTACTGAATAACTAGTAATATGCGGCGCCGTGAATGCAACGTCCTTTTTCAATCAATTTTTCTAAAATTACAGGTTTGACGGGTTCATTACGCCATTTACATTCGCCCAGTAATGCCAGCGGTTGCGGTGATGTATTAGGAGAGGGTTTACTTTCACCAAGGGCAAGGATATCGATTTCAACCTGCTGTTTAGTCGTATTGTCCGCTCCCCACCAGATCCCGTAACTGTCCGGTATGAAAGGAATCGTGCCCCTTTGTATACGATACCCTACGTATTCGTAGGCCATCCGTTCAAAAACAGGGACCATAAATTGAGGCAACATCGGTTTGACATACGTTTCATACGCAGATGCACCTGAAAAATTTTCAATGGCACTGATATACGGTTCCACATATGCAAACCAAAAGGCATACATAGAATCCTTAATCCGATATATGCTGCGTTTCGTATTCTCGTCGCCCACAGGCTGCACCTTTTCTATAATCTGCAGATCTATAAGAGTTTTTAAATAGTTATTCAATGTTGCCGTCGACATATTAACCTTCGTCGCAATCTCATTATTTCGGCGCGCCCCACAAAGATCATGATGAACTCCTTTCCAACTATATTCTCAAAATTCCAGATTCGCGTATCAATTACTATATTATAATATAGTATATTAAGATACAATATAATACGATGTAGTCATATTCCCCAAATTACTCCGACCAAAAACAGTGCATACCCTCTTCAATAATATATTCTCTCTTCAATCTAATATTAAAAAAACTCTGATACTATAAGACTCTATATAGAAAGCCTATAGTATCAGAGTTAACAAGTGTCTTTATATTTGTCTCAATATTTTCTATTATCTCTGTTACAATTTATATTGCTATAATACTGCACTTACGACCATATATGGACCGTATCCTTACAGATTTCAGTCCCCATGTTCCTGCATTTTCATGGACAGAATCCGTCGCACCGATGCATTCAGCCGTTCTTCGGAGATGTCTCCGTTTTCCACGGCGCGGGATAAGGCGCGATGTACTTCATCGATATGCGTCGTATCCGCATCGAGAAGAATGATGTCGCTGCCGGCCAAGACGGACGCCACCGCATAATCGCCGATGTCCTGATTTGACTGCAGCGCACCGACGTCGATGCGATCCGTCATGATAATACCGTCATAGCCCAGATCGGACCGCAGCCAATCCGTTATGATCGGCTTTGATGAACTCGCCAGATGTTCGCTGTCGATAGCGGGAAACTGCGCATGGCTGACCATGACCATATATGTATTCGGCGTCGTCTGTTTCACGAGGCGCTTGAATACGGCCACATCATTATCGCTCAAGTAATCCTTCGTCTCATCGGCGGAGGAAAACATACGGTCCCCCGTTCCCAATGAAGGGAAATAATTATAAGCGAACCACATATGATTGATCTGATAGCGCTCGGCCATAGCCAGATTGATGTGACCCGCCCAGGTCGGGTCCGCCGTATAGGAAATATGCGGCACCCCCAGATTCGCATTAGGTCCGATAACGAGATTAAAACCCATATCGCGCAATTCGATAGCGGACCGGGTCGTAAGGTTGATAATACGGTCAATCGAATATTGTCCCATCTTGGACGCCTCGGGCAGGCGCAAAAAAATATCGCCCCTGCGTTCCACCTTGTCCCGATTGATTGCGATGTACGGCGTCACCAAACTCGATGTCACCGCCGTTTGATGAATCTCCTCGATGAAAGCTTTCACCTGGTTCTTGTACATCAGGTTCTCATTAGTCAACAAAATGCCGCCCACCCGATATTTACGGATGACGTCCCGTTGCGACTGCCCCAGCTCGGTGCCATGCAGGCTGATCATCATGAGCTGTCCGATTTTATCCTCTCTCGACATAGCATCCAGCCATGTATCGACCTTTTCAGTAACGGGTTTATCCGAAGCCACCAGTCCGCGATACGAGAACTGCCGAATTCCTTCGCTCCCCGTATTCTGATGTTTACACGAAGCGGCCAAAATGACTGTCAGAATTACGCCCATCCCTAAAATGACTCGCTGAATTATACTTTTCATGCGTACACAAAACTCCTCATTAGCACCGTAGTGCCCCATTACCTACGTAACCAAAGAGGTATTAGGTACTTTCACAATCCACGATATACAACGAATTTGTCCGTTCCTTGTGAAAGTTCCCTTCGGTTTACTAACGTCCATTCGGCCTGTAGCCCTCTCTAACCACACAATGTACGCTAACGTTCTCCCAAAGAATACGACCCCATCATATCCTTTTGACATTATGTATTACTATTATACACTATATAATTCATCATTTCCTCATGCATATTGAACATATCTATACAAAATTCTCATAATTAACAGACCGAAATGAGAATATGTTTTATATCATGATAAAACCCCATGGGATCTACATGATGTAATCTCTAACGTCAGATAAGCCATTAGATGCGCTATCTAATTAATTGTATTGTCTAACGTCAAAGAATCTACTCACAATAGCCCATAGGGTTTCTACAGCGGTTTATGTGATTGTTAATATGACGAAGCTTCACCATTACTCATGGCCAGAATTCATCAGATATTAAAGCAGATAAATATAAAATACTAAATTTATCCTTTGAATTTAGGGGATGTAGGGCATGTTTCAGGCACTACATCCTTGCGATCGCCGAGCACCGCACTGCGATCTGTATAATGCGTATGCAATAGTTCATGCGCCTTATGACCCAACGGTTCGCCCAGGAAGTCCTTGTACAATGATTGAATTTCAGGGTTTTCATAGGAAGCGACCCATTTATAGTTTTCGTCCGCTTCATAAAGTCCGCCGATACGGGCTTCCTTGGTTTTTACGGCTTGCGGCAATTTCGTGCGCGGTTGACCGCCGCCGCCGATGCAGCCGCCGGGGCATGCCATGACTTCGATGAAGTCGTAATGCTTGTCGCCTTCTTTCAAGGCGTTGAGGAAGTCACGAGCATTTTTACCGCCGTGCACAACAGCCACGGACAAGGTCACATCGTCGCCGAGCTGAACGGTCGCTTCTTTCACGCCCTGCATACCGCGTACATCCTCAAGATGCGTCAACGCATATGGAGGCGGTTCTTTGTCCGTAATGAGTTTATACGCCGTACGCATAGCGGCCTCCATTACGCCGCCGGTATTACCGAAGATGATGGACGCACCGGTTTCCATGCCGATCAGTTCATCAAATTGAGATTCCTCAACAGCGTTAAAGTCGATATTTTCCTCCTGAATCCAACGGATGAATTCGCGAGTCGTAATGGAGATGTCCGTATCCATGCCGAGAGAGTCATCGTTGTAGAAACGAGACGCCGCATTTTCTTCTTCCCGTTTTGTTTCCGCTTTCTTAGCCGTACAAGGGTTGACGGAAATGGACACGATATTATGAGGGTCGATGCCTTTCTTCTCAGCAAAGTACGTCTTGATCATAGCCGCTTCCATAGCGATACAGGAACGCGTGGATGACAAGTTCGGAATGAGTTCAGGGAAATAGATTTCCGCAAAGCGTACCCATGCAGGGCAACAGCTCGTAAATTGAGGAATCTGACCGCCCTTATTGAGGCGTTCAACGAGCTCGGACGCTTCCTCCATGATGGTCAAATCGGCGCCGAAGTTCGTATCCACCACATAATCGGCACCGAGGGCGCGCAAAGCGCCGACCATTTTGCCTTCCAGGAATATGCCCGGCTCGAAGCCGAAGCCTTCACCGATGGACACGCGCACAGCCGGAGCCGTCTGGATGACAACGATTTTATCGGGATCTGCAAGGGCTGCTTTCACCTTATCAAGTTCGGATTTAGCATGCATGGAATCGAACGGACACGCCGCCGCACACTGACCGCAGTGAATGCATACGGGCACGTCGCCGTTCGCATCGAGATCGTAGTAATCGAGCACGCTCATCACGTCCGCACAGGCGCGACGGCACAAGGTGCAGTTCTTACATTTCGAGATGTCGTGATAAATCGAAGGATTGTCGAGCGCAATCGGCACGCGTTTATCGATAAATTCATATTGAGACATGAGGACCTCCTCGGGACAAACTATAACTAAAACCTTTGGGGGCGAAATATGCCGAACCACCGACGGCAAAATACGCCAAATCACTTGCGTGCGAAATATACCGAACCGTCAGGCACCTGCACACGGGGCATACTATCACATCTTACCTATAGTATACGATATGATGAAAGTTTATACTGTGTCGGTATGTTACACATTGAGGGTCAAATTTTAATATATTCCCCATTAACATAAATTGTACAAGACCAGCTATTTTATCCGTACTAAATGTGAAAGAGCCAACAGGCATTCGCAAACCTCCAAAGCCACCCCTTCGGCACAAAGTCAATTGCGAAGGGGTGTAGCCCCTAAATACTTTTACAGTTTATATTTATATAGTGTTTTTATCAGTATATATTGCAAAATAATAACATATATAATCTGTGTTCCGAAGAAGTCGATAAAGATTCGATCATCTACATAGAACAGGTACAGCGGGTATACAAAGGTCGCGTAAGCAAGTATCAACAAAATATTGTTGCGTTGTCTGCATGTATAGTACAAAATGCTGTAAATCAAAATGATCAGTAATGCAAATAGATACATGCCGATGAACGAAAAGTCATTGTAGTACCGCATCAATGCCGTATATACATTGGTATCTATATTATTAAAATACGTAAAGAATAAGAATATACTCGGCTTAGGCAGTGCAAATCCTAATGTGTTCAGATTCCCATAGGGCCCTACGAACAGTGTCTGACCGATTAAGGTGGAGTCCGGCAACTGATAGTGCAAAATGACATCGAATGCCGAAAGAGATATGCCCGCATAATGCGCTAAAATCTCGAAGGCCGATTTATTGGCGCTAATACCCTTTCCGAATAGAGCACCCACAATGATAAATAAAAGAAAGAACGAAATGAATGAAATACCAGCCGTAGTAAAAAGGTTCTTCGCATATTCATATCCGTCATATTTACGATACAACGCATGACCTATAACCGTAAATATGAAAATCACCAATGTGATAATCAGAATTCGCCCCGTTGTCAGATAAACAAAGGGGAAGAAAAATAACAGCGGTATTAAATACGATAGATTGCTCCATTGCCAATCTTTAGAAATAGAGCGCTGAATAAACGCAAACAATGAAATATATGTAAGTTGCTGAACGAGAATTTGATAGTACGCCATCCAGCGCGACAGCTGTATGGTTGAACTTTCAGCCATGATATAAGGTCTGATGCTGCTGGCAATGCCCCAAATACCGTTTTGGTTGCCCACCCGTGCGGCCATCGTATACATCTCATGTCCCGCCAGTCCGACGATGACAAACAATAGAATCCACATTATTATTTGACGGTATACGGGGATATATACATCACTGATTGTATGCTGTTGTTCATCAACTTTCACACGAACGGCATCATTATCAGCTAGACAATAGGCAACGTATAACGCACCTACGGTCATAACTATCTGTACAGTGATTAATAATAATACCGTATCGCCATGCATGGGCAACTGCCATCGATTCATCATGATGGTGCATAGTATGCCGGCAATCGTTAGTGATGATTGAGTGGCAATGATAGGTGAAAGCAGATCAAAATCCAGCACGTATAGTGTCATCACCAACAAAGCTACAGACAGTAATGATAATAATAAAAACCATAGTTGGCTATCTACCATGACGATACTTCCTCATAGCCGTAACGGAAACTAATATACTCATAACAAGAGCGCCTAAGACAAATCCAATGATGCCATATTTAACGAACAAAAAACCCTCTTCATGATGTTGATCATCGCCGAAAACGATTTCTTTCTGAATCACACGAATCGAATAATACGGACTCATAGCCTGCACATTACGATTTGCATAAGCGATATACTGATTTGTCAATGCATCCAGATGAGTTTTTACATATTCCTCATCCTGTATATCATTAGGATTAAACATGATATACAATTCATATAGTTTAGGATCATCGGAATTGACAAAGAAATGTTGCTGATACCATTTAAATTGGTTAATGGAATCCATCTTATCCCAGTTTGAATTGATTTTGTTCCAATCGATAGTATCCGATGTTTGCTTGATAAAGCCCACGATATAACCTTGAGAATTAAGAATTCCTTTTATCTGAGTTTCCGGTTTCACCACCAGATTCGGGGTCTGATCATCCAGTGCAAATATGACGGATGCGTTAATAGGACCATGCACCATTTTAGGTTTTACAAGAATGGTCCTGCAAAATATAATGGCAATAGCGCAGATAACCCCAATAAGAGCTATTTGCCACCATTTTCTTTTGATTTCATTCATAATATACATATTCATATATCTTCTCAACTTTGCTCAAATTACTATTATAAAAATCTGAAATCACTAGCATTAACAAATCTGACGCATCTATATAGTACATATATCTCGGTCAGTACCATCGTCAATGCCGCACCTTCAGCATTCATATAGTAAATCAACGGAAACACAATACATAAATCCAAAATAGCGGAATGGACCAGAATTGTGACGAATTCCTTTTGATGACCGAAGGAAATCATACCGAACAATCCGTAAATATTGCTGCAGATTACAATAAGCGGTAAAAACGACAAGATTTGTAATACCGGTACAGAGGCTTCATAACTCGAGCCGAGAATGTAGTAAACCAGCCATTTTGCGGTAGCTAATATGCCGATACACAATACAAACGTACCGCTGCATAAAATGATAAAAGCCTTGCTCAAAATCTCCTTAGCCCGTTCTTTTGACTCTTTTGCCGCTTTGTTGACAAACGGATACAAGGCATCCACAATCGGACTCAATCCGCCTCTGAAAGCATCGATAATGCGATTCGCCGCACTATAGATACCCACGATGTAGTCGGATGTGAGCAGGCCTAAAAATACGACAGTGGACGTGGTGTACAAATTAATAGCCACCATGGAACCGAAATACGGAACGCTATCCTTAACCGCTTCTTTGATATGAGTCCATTTTATCCTGATCAGCACATCGGGATATTCCTTATAGATAATAATCCAGGAACAAAGGGCGGCAATTACGGCCGCAATAGATTGGAAAAATGCGGCCCATACTATGTCGTTTGATGCTTTCACAAAAAGAAAAATACCAGCCACCGATATAATTCTGCCCATGATACTGACAAAGGTTATATACCGCATTTTCTGTATGCCTTGAAAGAACCATATCGGAAACAGCGCCGTTCCAATGACATTCAGATAAATTGCAATATACAGCAAGACGTTAAACGCAAACCACCGCGACAAAACAACGAGGGCTATCCCGAAAATAACCGTCAACAACAGCAGAATCAAAATTTTTGCCCCCATAATCGAGGTGAAATAAAAGCCTCGCTTCGGCCCTCTATCATGACGGGCTATGCTTTTAGGACCGCTTAAATCGAAGCCGAAATTGGATACCAGCAAAAAGTATTGAATGATACCCGTAGCGAATGCCAATTCACCAAAGCCGTCGACGTGCAGCACGCGAACCAAGTAAGGGAATGTGATAAAACTGAGCACATATTGAAGCCCCTTTACAGTTAGCAAGGATCCGATGTTTTCCAACAATGACCAATTAATCTTCATCGTTTCACCCACTTATCTCGCAAAATCAGCCGCAGTTGATTACCGTAACTCAACAGACGTAGCAATATATTGGAGTGACACATGGCATGCAAAAAACCTGCAGGCCATACACTATTTTTAAAATCATAAAATAATTGTTTCGGATGACTCACGTAAGATTGCAGTGTGCCGCAATGTACCATCGGCTCAAAGGAATCAATATACACAGGGTAAGGCCCCCAATATACGAGGTCCTCATCCGTAGGATGCAGGATAAAGTAATTGAAATCCGTCATAACTATATCGGTATCAATAGAGCCATATCGAGTCATTTCGATAGGATATCCATTATAGAAATCGATGGCCCCCTGGTGCAATTCCTGCAAACGAGCCTTATAACTATCCGGAATAGACTCATATTCATACTCTTCCAGCACCACATCAATCGTATCTTGATCGGTGCGTGTATAGCCTAGTGTTGTGCCATGAGGGGCGGTGAAGAACACCTCTAAAAACATATATCCCATGCGCAGTGCCGTCTGCAATTCATAGTTCTCGTTTATATTGATATACGATTCTGACGGCTTACGGCTATTCTGCAGGTACAACGGAGTCCAGTCTATATCGATATGATTAATACTGCTAAATTGCTTTAAGGCCTCAATAATCGTACCTGAACCTAAATCGACGATACCGATTGTTTTATGTTCACCGTATTGACGAAGATAATCGTACAACAATCGTCCCTGTTCCTCTGAATTCACCATCGCCCGTTCTTTAACGCGATTATACAAGGACTGAATGCGACTATCCGTAGACAGCTCCGCTCTGGTGAAAGTATCACTGTCAGATAATCCAACCGATTGAACTGCCTCCTTATCATAAGGGATGCCCAATCTGTTAAAAACTGTAGTCAGTGTAATATGGGGCTGCCACGATTTATAAAGGTTCCATATATCTTCCAGCGATTCCTGATATTGCAGCAGCGGAATCACTACGGACCTTCTCGACAAATACGAATAAAATGTATCAATAGAATCATCCAACTTGCTGCGAACAGAGTCGTCCGCCTTATCTCGAGCAGAATCGGAAATCCTTTGTAAAACATAACCATCCCGTGCTAAAAACAGTATGGTATCAAGATGATATATTTTTTGCTGTTGCTGAATCCATTCCATAAAACCCGTAACAATGGGACCGAATACATCAAAACCCAATCGATACGCCAATGTATGAGATGGATTATATTTTGTGATAAACCCGTACAATAATGAATAATTTAAGTCGAACTTAGCCTTATCAGCATCTACATACTGTGTACGGCTCGGCGGTTTAACTAGATAGGCATCCAAGCCTCTAGATATTGCTCGTTCTATGTCTGCTTTCACATCGTTACCGACGTGCAATACATTCTTCGCCTGTGTCTGTATCTCATCCAATACGGCCACAAATAATTCGCCCGATTCATGCTTGGTTTTACGGTACAGACAGGATACAAACAATTTTTCATACCCCACGATGCCATTATGTTCCAACACCTTTGCAATCGTTGTGTCCGTCAGATACATATCGGAAATAATGTATACCTCTTTTCCCTGTTGCAATGCATAGTGAAAAGCCTCTACAACGGAGTTATTAGGGAATGTCAGATTGATTTCCAGCTCTATCTCCAGCCTTTTACAAGCATCTGCCAGATCCCGACCGTATAAATCGGCAAACACTTCATATATTTCGTCAATTGTCACTTCTCTATACGGATATGATTTACGTGCCTTGCGATCTGAAAGCTCCCGTTTTCGATAGAAATCAATAGGTCCTACATGATTTCGTTTTTGATATTCCCGATCGACTAAATGCCATACATCTCTATCTCGATATAAGACACGATAGATCAACGTATCGTACACGTCAAACGTAATGACGGAATGTGCATCAATCGCCTGTTGTAACGCTAAATCCATACGTTCTCCCCACTACTTATTTATAAACTTATGATATGTGCCTATCAATAAATTTTCAACGCGCTTCGTTTCATGTTCAATATCATACCCGGCCGTTTTCAGTTCGTCATATCGGCTTTGGCGATGATTCCGTTTAGCCTCTATAACGGCTTGTGCCCATGTATCGGCACCAGCATCCAGTGAAATAAACTGCGTCGATGGCAACAAACCCAGTTCACGCGTCACTGTATCAGATAATAGTAACGGCAGATCCGATGCCTGTGCCTCGATGCCGACAACGGTGAGGCCTTCAAAAAATGATGGCATCACAAGAACGTCAGCGGCCTGCATAATGCGATTCACATCGTCTCTCCGTCCCAATAGCCGAACCGAATCATCTAAGCCGTATTCGCGAATTTTACGCTTAACTTCGGATAAATATTCGGTTTCCTCCGTAGTATCCCCTACCAGCAGTAAAACGGAGTCCGGATGAATTCGATGAACCTCTTTAAATATATCCAACAAGAATGCGTGATTCTTCTGATAAGAAAAACGCCCCACATGTAATACGGTTAATGCTTCGTCTAAGCCGAGTGATTGGCGCCTCTCCGCCCGAACAGAATCATCTGCATCGTACTTATGAATATCAATGGCATTATAAATGACGTGATACGGCTCATTCCCAAACATCCATCGACCCGCAAACCGACTGCAGGCAAATCGTAAATTCGCACTCCAGGACAATAATTTCTTATTCATTCCTACCAGCAACCTTCGTGCTAGGCCCTGTTTATTTTCGAATCCCGAATTATGACTGTGGATGACGCGAACGGGAATATGAAATAACATTCCTAATACGAGAGGAAATACGTATTCCAAGCTATTCGTATTCAAAACAACGGCATCATAAATGCCTCTATTTTTAACCGCTATGGTAAACCATTGCCAATAATGTAAAATCGGATTCTTATGTCTTGAAACGACCTTAAAAATCTTACTACCCGCCCCCAATATTTCATCTTCATAGCATATAGCATATTCACCGGTAATATTAACAAAATCATAGGTGATACGATTGGTATCCAGGTGTCGAAACTGCTCAATCAGATAGGTTTCAATCCCGCCTAGATTACGTGTCATCCCCACCTGTAGTACACGCAATGCCTGATGTTCCCCATATATCATAATAATGCTCTTTCTAACTAGATTTAATCTTAGCAAACAAACCTTTACAACGATGACGTACAAACGAAATACCCTCAGTACATAAAATCACAGCTATCGTACATTTATACTTTAAAAGACCGGATAATATGCCGATTAAAGAGAACCCGCAACACATATACTGCCGCATCGCTTTATATAAGGAATCTTTCCATAACAACCGCAACCACTTATATTTATCGTAAACGGAAATCACCAACCCCATTCGCTCCAACGAGGAATACATATATTTGACATATAACCGGCTCAATAATTGGAAACAATCTATATCATCAATACCAGCAACCTGCATATATTTATAGATTGTTTCTACCTTTAAGCGATACATCTCATAATACTTCGGTTCCCACTGTTTAGATAAACTGGACTTATCAAAATCCAATATATAGTGATAATACACTTCAGGAATAGTCCCCATGGCCCCGGCATAAGTAAGATACTCAAAAGAAAATATAAAATCTTCCATAATATATTGATCAGAGAAACGTATATTCCGAACATTGATAATCGAAAGTCTGTAAAATCCATTCCAAACATAGCCGAATAAGGGGATATATTCCATTTCAAGTGCCATTCGCAGGATATCGGTGCTACTTTCAGATATGAAAGGCACTACACTATTTATCTTGTCTCTAATACTGCGATTATGCTCAATATAATGTTCAACAGCCCCGTATTTCCACAAATCGATATGAGGATAGCGATGACGATAATCAAAAAATGATTGTAAAATATTATCACCATAGTAATCATCGGAATCTATGAAGGTCACAAATTCACCGCGCGCCAATGATAAGCCGAAATTACGAGCATGGCACACCCCGCCATTAGTGATATGACGGATAACGAGCCGCATATCAGGGTACGTACCCACCAACGCATCCAATACCGCCCCGGTACGATCAGTGGAACCGTCATCAATGATAATCAATTCATACTGTGACCGGTCAACACCCTGCGAATATACACTTTGTAGAAGTTTCTCAATCGTTTTCTCCGCATTATAAGCGGCAACAATGATAGACACTATTGGATTCACTATGATTACCTGACCTTATTCTTGCAACCAAGTTTACGTAATATAAAGGCACTGCCCTTTTTCAACCAATTCTGCGGCTCCATAAAGGACACATTTTGTTCCTTATACTCAATGTGATTCGCTTCGAGCCATACATCGAGCAGAATTTCGCTGACAAATCCGTAAATACGCGACTCATACGCATCATAGCCGGAAATATCCACGCGCTTTTCCAGCTCCTCCAATATGGAAAACATCCATTCACAATACTGATTATACAAATCCCGACGCATCACAAACATATTGAACATATGCGCCCATGTACGATTACAGACCGTCGTGAAAGCGGCGCTGTATTCAGGGTACCGCTCCGCGATAATCTGCTCCGCCACATCAAGGCCTTCACTATGATGAGCATTGTTGTAATGAGACCTGTTCGTTTCAATATAATATTTACGCTTATCCGCTACTATTACAGGGTATTGTGAAAGCAACGCTTTCCATTCCTCACCCGTGAGGATCTGGTTCTTTCTATCCTCTACAGACCGCACTTCTTTACGAGTAAAATACCGTCTGTAGTGAACAAGACCGACATAATCCGCATCAAGGTTCTTCCAGGCCCAATATAATGCTGTCAATTCACAATAATTAGAATTTTTCAGCGAAATATTATCCCCTGTATTGTCACCTACATATCCTAAATCAGCTTTTCCTTCACGCCCAACATGAATTGGCATATATACGTGATCCTCAGGCATCCAATATTGCTTATGTGTGGCTACTAAAATTTTTATATTCACTATTGCACTCCTTACATAAGCTATGTACGTTTTCCCTGACCCCTTTTGCTGAACCTGCAACATATGAAATCGTACTTATAGCACATAATAATACACCATTAAGCCAATTCTCTTTCAACCAGTGACAACGCACTCGCAATGACCTTATCCATATCGTAATATTTATATTCCCCTAAGCGGCCTCCGAATATTACATTCGTTTCCG
>NZ_AZYX01000018.1:0-136450 GCF_000517785.1 Veillonella sp. AS16
AATATTCAAGCATTTCTCAAAGATAACATCGTGTTAACTGACGACTTGATTATGATATCAAGTTTGACTCATTTCGTCAAGCACTTTTTAAACTTTTATAGATTAAAAATTCAATATATATTTAGCTGTAACGTAATGACTTTTATAAGTATAGCATATCTAAAATAAACGTCAATAAATATTTCCACCCTCCCTTCATTTTCATCGTTTATTCATTTTACAACGTAATTTATTCTTTTAAACAGTATATTAATTGTATATTTAAAATTCTACCCTTCCCCCTTATAAAATTCTTTCATATTTGCAACTATAGTAGAAAATACAAAACCCCTTCTAAGGAATTACGAAAATTCCCGAAGGGGTTTTACATGCTTTCACAATAAATATCACAAAAGCTATACTTATACTATTGTTGATTGCGCATATCGTTCTTATTACGGCTTTTCCATAAAACCCACAAAGAAGTAGCTACGCAGATAGAAGAATATGCACCGCTGGCAAAGCCGATAATCATACATAATGCAAAGTTTTTCGTCGTATCTCCACCGAATACAAAGAGGGATACACATGCGAACATAACCGTTGCCAAAGTATAAAAACTGCGATGAATACTTTGCGTAATAGATGCATTTGCCAAGTCCGCAAATGTATCGGTACGCTTATGGGTATGAGTATTTTCACGAATACGGTCAAAAATGACAACCGATTCGTTCATCGAATAACCTACAACTGTCAAAATCGCCGCCAAGAAGGACGCATCGATTTCCAACTGAAAATACGAGAATACGCCTAAAACCATAATCAAATCATGAAGAATGGCCGCTAATGCGGAAACAGCAATTTTATATTCAAAGCGATATGAAATATACAGTGCAAGTGCAGCAAAAGCGATGACAAGATTTAAAATCGCATGTTCCGTCACCTCGGAACCGATAACGGCACCTACTGTTTCAATACGCTTAACCGTATTATTTCCAAGAGATTTTGTTAAGGATTCTACAACGGCTGCACTTTCACTAGGCTCCAAGTTACGAGTACGAATCATTACATCCTCACCGGACGTATCACCTGTCGTATCTCCGGAAAGCTGAATTTGTGCGCTTTCAAGATTATATACTTTCAAAACGTCACGAACCTGGCTAACCTCTACGGGCTTGTCAAATACCACCTCAACGATGGTACCGCCCGTATAGTCGATACCAAAGTTAAAACCCTTTGTAAAAATCGACACAAGGCTGATAATAACCAGAATAGAGGAAATGGCAAACCACCAGCGATGGTGTCTGATTACATCTAATGTCATTTGCGCTTACCTCCTTTCAAAGTTTTTGGTGCAAAAGCATCTGCGCTCGTGGCAGGGGAAATATTCGCACCAAACCAGAATGGATGGTTCGTGAAATTACAATCGATTAATAAGCGCAATAAGAAATGGCTCACAGTAATCGCTGTGAACATACTTACCACAACACCGACACCCAAGCTGATAGCAAAGCCTCGAACAGGCCCCGATCCGAGAATCGTCAAAATAGCCGCTGTAATAATAACGGATACGTTTGCATCGGTAATGGTCGCCAATGCACGGCTAAAGCCGGCTTCCATAGCGACACGCATGGATTTACCGGAAAATAACTCTTCTTTAAATCGTTCAAAAATGAGGATATTCGCATCTACCGCAACACCCATAGACAGGATAATACCGGCAATGCCCGGCAATGTCATAGTTGCAGCAAAGCCCTTGCCCAACACGAGTAGTAGAAGCAGAACGTACACAAGTAATGCAAGATTAGCTACAACACCGGACAAGCGATACAAAACAATCAGGAAGATCATAATCATAGCAATCCCTGCACTGAATGCTACAACGGATTTATCCTTCGAGTCCTGCCCCAGGGATGGACCTACTGTACGTACTTCCAATACATTGATTTTCACAGGCAATGCACCGGAACGCAAAAGAATCGCTAAATCTTTTGCTTCTTCCAACGTTTGGCTGCCGGAAATAGTTGCTTTACCGCCTGTAATAGCTTGTTGTACTACAGGATTTGTCAACTCTTTACCATCCAATGTAATTGCGATGCGACGACCGATATTTTTAGATGTCAAATCGGCAAACTTCTTAGCCCCTTCATCGCTCAATTCAATAGCAACAAGAGGTTGTTTATTCTGTCCCAGTTCTTCCTTTGCATCTTTTAAATCATCACCGGTCATTACCGTTTGGCCCTGATCATTTTTAAATTCCAATACCGCTGTCTTACCGATACGTTTAATCGCTTCGTCAGGATCTTTTACCCCCGGCAGTTCGATGATAATACGACGAGCCCCTTCACGTTGTACCAACGGTTCGGACAGCCCCATTTCATTAATACGACGCTCCAAGATCTGTTTTGCCCGTTCAACCGCATCATTATCAGCCACACCGGTCGCGGAATCTTCCGCTTCCAATACGATATGCGTACCACCTTGTAAATCAAGACCTTGTTTCAAGGATCCCGCTAAAGGTTGAATAAAGTACGCAAATAACCCAATGATGACAGCAACGGCAACTAAAAACTTTACTATAGCTTTGCCTTTCAAAATAGTTGCTCCCTTCTACTGCACGCAATGCACTATGCTTTGCTCTGTAATAATCTGTTCCACCCGACAATCGTGCTCATCCATAGGAATCGGTGTATCGCTCAATTGAGCACTCCAGCACACGCCTATATAGGATGATGGTGAAAGCCCCTCGAGAAATCGATCATAATAACCGTTTCCCATTCCCATGCGCCCGCCATAACGGTCAAATCCCGCACCGGGCACAAGAATCAAATCCAGATCATCCGGCCGGATGATATCATATGGTTCAGGAGGAATACGTATACCTAAAACACCACGAGTAACAGTCTCCAAAGACTGCAGACGAACCGCAATCATCGTCGTCTTATCGACACATACGGGAACATATACAGATTTACCGCATGTTAAAGCATGTCTGATTACACCGTCTAAGTTGGCCTCTTTCGGCATCGCTAAATAAGCCATGACGGTCTTTGCCGACTGATACTGAGGATTCAAAGTAATTTGTTCTGTTAACGACGTTGTCCATCGTTCACAATCTTCAATCGATAAAGCAGCGCGCACGGATTTACACGACCGGCGCACTGCTTCCTTCGTATTCATTATTTTTCGTCCTTATTTTTCTTGGAAAGCACGTTTGCAATAGCGGTGCGCGCAAAGGTCAATTCAACCTTTTCAGAAACCTGTACCTTCACCTTTTCATCGTCAAGCTCAATGATTTCTCCATAAATGCCACCGATAGTGACGATTTTTTGACCTTTTTTCAAACTGCCCAAAAGGTTGGCACGTTCTTTTTGTTGTTTCTTTTGCGGACGCCACAATAAGAAATAAAAAATCACCACCATTAACAAAATCGGCCAGCTGGTTTGTAATATTTGTTGGATATCTCCCATTTTTTCCTCCTAGATAATAAATTTGTATTTCTTTTCTAGTATAGCCATCTAAGATAAATTTGACTAGACTAAATTACTATTTTTTAAAACTATCCCAAAACTGCATTCTGAATTGAGGGAATCGGTCCTCTAGGATAGCTTGACGCATTTGACGCATAAACTCAAGTAAAAAGTAAAGATTGTGATATGTTACGAGTCTCAACGCTAGAATTTCCTCCGCCTTATACAAGTGACGAATATAAGCGCGAGAATAATTTTGGCAGGTATAGCATTGGCAACCTTCCTCCAACGGGCCCCAGTCTCTGCTATAAGCGGCATTTCGAATATTGAGACGCCCCTTCCAGGTCATAGCCATCCCGTTGCGAGCAACCCGAGTCGGATATACACAGTCAAACATATCGACACCGCGTGCCACGCCTTCCACCAGACAGTCCGCCGTGCCGACCCCCATCAGATAACGGGCTTTATCGGTCGGTAATAACGGTGTAGTATATTCAAGAATTTCATTCATCAAATCATGCGGTTCACCTACCGATAAACCGCCGATACTATATCCTTCAAAATCCATCGCAACCAATTCCGCGGCGCTTTGTTTACGCAAATCCTTGTACATGCCGCCCTGGACGATACCGAACATGCCTTGACGGTCATGTGCATGACGCGCCTCCTGACATCGATGAGCCCACCGAGTGGTACGTGCCGTAGAGCGTTTCGCATAATCATGATCTGCCGGATACGGAATGCATTCATCAAAGGCCATCGCAATATCGGATCCCAACTGTTCCTGTACCTTTGTTGCGACCTCAGGTGACAGAAATTGTTTCGATCCGTCAATATGTGATCTGAAAGTAACGCCTTCCTCCGTGATTTTTCGCATGTCTCCCAAGCTGAACACCTGGAATCCTCCGCTATCTGTAAGAATTGCCTGATCCCAATTCATAAACGTATGAAGGCCGCCGGCTTCTTCAATCAATTCAGAGCCAGGACGTAAAAATAAATGATACGTATTACTCAAGATGACTTGAGAGCCCATGTCTTTCAATTCCTCCGGCGTCATCGTTTTTACCGTGGCTTGTGTGCCTACAGGCATAAACATAGGCGTCTGAAACGTACCATGAGGTGTATGTAATAGACCTGCACGCGCCCCTGTATGAGGACAGGTCTTTTGTAATTCATAGGTAATACTTGCCATGTCCTCTCCTATCGTATAAACATTGCATCGCCAAAACTGAAAAAGCGATATCTCTCTCGAACAGCTTCTTCATAAGCCGCCAAACAATGTTCACGGCCTGCTAAAGCACTGATCAACATCAATAATGTAGATTGAGGCAGATGGAAATTCGTCACGAGAGCATCAATCATCTTAAATTGATACCCGGGATAAATAAAAATCTGCGTCCATCCACTCATTCCCTGCAATATACCATCATCATCGGTAGCGGACTCCAACGTACGCACCGATGTGGTTCCTACCGCAATAATGCGGGAACCGTTGCGCTTTGCCGCGTTTATGCGGTCCGCTGTATCTTTAGGAACAACAAAGAATTCACTATGCATTTCATGATCCTCAATGATTTCGGCCGATACCGGTCTGAAAGTTCCGAGACCGACATGGAGGGTAACAAATTCCAAGGATACCCCCTTTGCCTTGATAGCATCCAACAGCTGCGACGTGAAATGGAGTCCCGCCGTCGGTGCCGCAGCAGATCCTTTTTCCTTTGCATACACCGTCTGATAACGATCTTTATCCTCCAGTTTTTCATGAATATACGGAGGCAACGGCATTTCACCGATTTCCTGAATAATATCATCAAATACACCATCACAGGTAAACTCAATAATACGTCCACCAAATTCAGTTTTATCTAATACGGTGCCCCTAAGTCGATCATCAAATTCAACAACTTGTCCTACAGGGCATTTTTTCCCCGGTTTAACGAGGCATTCCCAGCGATTTTCACCACATGGCGTAAGCAATAAAACCTCTACTTTACCGCCGGATTCTCGACGATGACCATAGAGTCGTGCCGGAATAACCTTCGTATTATTAAATACGAGCACATCGCCTTCATACAGTTCATCTAACAAATCATAAAAATGAGCTTTATGCTCAACAGCACCTGTAACCTTATCCAAGACTAAGAGACGCGCTGTATCACGTGGCTCCACGGGATGTTGAGCAATAAGTTCTTCCGGCAGTTCATAATCAAAATCTGTAACTTTCATCGTAATCCTTATCAGTACATTTTCTTTAATGTGATGCCGCTATAATAGTGACGTAAAATTGTTTGGTAATAATTGGCATCCCCCGGTTTCGCCTGTTTTGCCATCTCCGCAGCGCCCCATTGAGACATACCGAGACCATGACCCCAACCGTGACCTTTAATATAAACGGTATCGTTTTTACCTGTAAAATTATGATAGGCTTTCCCGCTCCCCTTTTCCGGATTATGGTTAACATAAAAATCAAACAAGGTCGATTTCAAGCCCAAAATATTACGCAACGAATCACCATCAACGGTGGTTTTACCGGATGTGCCTATGAAAGTAGCACTCTTAATGCGCCCCGATACACCGCGGTCAGATGTTTCTTTACCCGGTTTACCTAACGGAGTCAATTGAATACTTTTCAATTTTCCGACCCCCTTACTTGCCGCATTCAGCTTGCTTTCCAAAGCCTGACGCGACGTAGTAACCGTCCAGTTTGATGTAGACGTTCCGGTACTGTAATCCTTTACACCTTTCAAATACGGAATATCATTCCCCCACACATTGGCACTATCCTCTGTATAGCCACCGCCGTCGGAGTGGAATAACGCATTGATAGGGCGCTGATTATAAAGCATAACAACACCTTTAGTTTTTCTGACCGCGTCAGTAGTGGCGGCCGATTCACCGGCAACACCGGCATATACCTGGTGATCCGTAGTCGGGCTCACATCATATAATTTACCCTTATTTTGCTCCATCGTATGCAATGCATATGTACGGGCTGCTACGGCCTGCGCCTCCAATGCCGCTGCCGGCCAGGACGGTACGGCCTCTTGCGCAACCACACCATATAAATATTCTTCTAAAGGCACCAGATTGATAATCATCATCGTACCGTTATTAGCGCGCAAGGTCAGCCCCCCGCGATAGCTCTTTCCTTCAAAAAGAAACGGAGCCTCGCTGTTAGAAGGTTTTAATGTAACCACACTGTCAACAGGCTTTCCGTTAACAGCGATTTTACCACCTCGTAAGCCTATGGTAGTTCCACGATTAGCTCCCACCTGAGTGACCTGACCGTTGGCACTATTTAAGACAACCAGGTCAGATGTAGGTTTTACCGTTGCATCCTGCGTACGACTGCCCAATAAAACGCGTACATTCGGTACCTGCCCCTTATGCTCTGCGGAAGACGTCACCACAGTGCCGACTTTATTTCTCGTAATGGTGTCCGTATTTGCTACAATACTGTTTGTATCTGATGACTTCTGTACCTTCGCCGCTGACGACTTTGTATTTGTGTTCACGGATTTAGTCGAAGGTTTTACAGCAGTAGCCTTCTTTACGGCAGCAGAATTCGCTTTACTTGTTGCCTTTTGTGTAACCGCCGGTTTCGGTGCCGGTTTAGTCACTAATGGTCGAAATATAGATTTCTTCTGCATACCGGATTTAGGTATAACAACCTTAGAAGGTGTCGTTTTTTTCGCTACAGCAGCGTTCTTATTTTGTACTGTCGCAGCTTCCGCTGTAACAGCACCGCCCACATTGACACCTAAAAACAATGTGGCCATAATCATCAATTGTAATCGTTTCGTTTTCATTGCTCTTTCCCTGTTTGTGAAATACCAAGATGTTCATAGGCCGATTTAGTGGCCACCCTCCCACGCGGTGTGCGCCCTAAAAAGCCTAATTGCATCAAATATGGTTCATACACATCTTCGATGGTATCTCTCTCTTCGCTGACAGCCGCCGCAATCGTATCTATACCTACCGGACCGCCGTCATATTTTTCAATAATACACTGTAACACACGCCGATCGATTCGATCCAACCCCATTTTATCAACATGCAAGCGTTGCAACGCATCATCCGCAATATCTCTGGTGATAACCCCATCACCTACAACTTGTGCAAAATCACGCACCCGCTTGAGCAAACGATTGGCAATACGAGGCGTTCCTCTTGAACGACGCGCAATTTCACCGGCCCCTGTCGGCTCAATTCCGATATTCAGTATCTCCGCCGCCCGGGTCACAATAAACTCCAGTTCTGATTGTTTATAATATTCAAGCCGGTTGATAATGCCGAAACGATCCCGTAGCGGTGCCGCCAGGGCACCGGCACGAGTCGTCGCCCCTACCAAAGTAAACTTCGGTAAATCGATACGAACCGACCGGGCGCTCGGGCCTTTCCCGATAATGATATCCAATGCATAATCCTCCATGGCGGAGTATAATACCTCCTCCACACTGCGAGATAAACGATGGATTTCATCTATAAACAACACATCGTGAGGTTCCAAATTCGTCAATATAGCCGCCAAGTCACCGGCCTTTTCAATCGCAGGGCCTGAAGTTATACGGAAATTAACACCCAATTCATTGGCGATAATACCTGCCAATGTCGTCTTTCCAAGGCCTGGAGGTCCATAGAGAAGAACGTGATCCAGGGACTCCTGACGTTGCTTAGCCGCTTGAATGTAAACACTCAAATTGCTCTTGGCTTCCTCTTGTCCTATATATTCCTTGAAAAACTTCGGTCGCAAGCTGTATTGCCATATGTCTTCTTCATGTTCGTCATTGCCGACAAGGCGCACTTCTTCGTTCATGCTTACCGTCCCTTTCCAAGCTCAACTAAGGCGGATTTAATCAACGCCGATACATCGCGTTTACCGTCATCAAGAGACTCGACGACAGGCGCCACGTCGCGCTCCGCATAGCCCAACGAAACAAGCGCCTCAACAGCCTCATTGACCGCATCATTCGCGCTCATGCCTATCGGCTGAACCGCAGTCGGTACATCCGTATTAATCCGAGTCATCTTCGCTAACTTGTCTTTCAGCTCCAAAACCAGCCGTTCCGCAGACTTCTTTCCGATGCCGGGCAGCTTGGTCAACTGTTGTACCTGACCGTTTATAACAGCCAGTTTGAAAGCCTCCGGCGTCATGCCCGACAATATACCGAGCCCCACCTTAGGACCGATACCGGATACGGAAATGAGTAAAATAAAAAGCTCATATTCGTCCTCCGTCCAAAAGCCGTAGAGCTGCATCGCGTCTTCACGTACATTGAGATATGTAAAGAGCGTCACCTCTTGCCCCTCTATCAATTGTTGTCGTGTAGTAGTCGGCACATATACGCGATAGCCTACGCCGTGTACATCAACGTAACAGGACTCTTTAAAAAGATGCGTTACGATGCCTCTTACATATCCAATCATTTATACCAACCTCATTAATCTATCACCGTGAGAACTATGAGCCGTACAGATTGCCACCGCCAAGGCATCGGCCGTATCATCAGGCTTGATCTTCTCACGAATCCCCAAAATATTCATGGTCATGTAAATCACCTGATTCTTATCCGCTTTACCGTAGCCTGTAACGGCCTGCTTAATCTGTAGCGGCGTATATTCGTAAAGCGGTATGCGCTGTTGCTCAGCAGCGAGCAGAATAACACCGCGCGCCTGGCCGACCTTGATAGCGGTCGTCACATTTCGGTTAAAGAATAATTCCTCTACACCGAATTTATCCGGTTTATATTCCTCTAAAATATCACTTAAATCGTTAAATAATATCTCTAAGCGTTGTGAATCGGTCAAATCCTTGGGAGTTGTAATCGCCCCGTAAGCCACCGGAGTCAGTTTGCTGCCTTTCACGTCTATAATGCCATATCCGCATATAGCCGTGCCCGGATCGATACCAATAATGCGCACCCTAACCCCCTTAGTTTAAAAATGAGATAAGCCTCCGCTTACCTCCATCACATAATCTATTTTATTATAGCATATAAGAACATCGAAATTCATGAATTACCGTAGAAAAATCAAATTTTCTCCATTAAATTTAACGTATGCTCCGCACCATAAATTAAAAGAGAATCAATTCTTATACAACTAAGCACTTAAAATGATAAACAATTAACCACGGTTAGTAAACAGCCCCCTAACGAAAGACCGATTTGAATCTACCATTAGGGGGCTGTTTATAGCCATCCGCTATCTATATAAAGACTATAGTACTGACTGTATATTATTCTTCTTCATCATCCGGTAAAATACCATTATGATATACGTTCTGCACATCATCAAGATCATCGAGCACATCGAGCATCTTCTGCATTTTTACCGCATCATCGCCGGACAACTCAATAGTCGTATCCGGAATCATCGTAATCTTCGCCACTTCTGTTTCGATGCCCGCATCCGCAAGAGCCGCTTCTACCGCATCAAAATCTTCCGGTGTTGTATAAATCTCGAATACGTCATCTTCCGCCTTAAGGTCTTCCGCACCCGCATCAAGAGCGAGTAACGTCAGTTCGTCTTCGTCATGACCTTCCTTATCGATAACGAATACGCCTTTAGATTTAAACATCCAACCTACACAGCCGCTTTCACCAAGATTACCGCCCTGTTTAGAGAACGCATGGCGCACATCTGCAGCGGCACGGTTGCGGTTATCCGTCATCACCTCGACGGTAACGGCAACACCGGCAGGACCATAACCTTCATATACGATTTCCTCGTATGCGTTCATATCCGTAGCGCCTACGCCCTTATCGATAGCACGTTGAATATTATCCTTAGGAATGTTGTTTTCACGAGCTTTCTGAAGTGCTAATTTCAAACGCATATTACCCGTCGGATCCGCGCCGCCCATGCGTGCCGCAACGGTGATCTCACGGCCGATTTTTGTGGCCATTTTAGCCTTTAACGCATCTGTTTTACCTTTTTTATGTTTAATATTTGCCCATTTAGAATGTCCTGACATAGATGCCTCCTATTTATTCCACCATGCTTCGCCCCGCAACCGATCAAGAATGATCGATACGGCACTGCGCACGGATAAATGATTGTATTCACCATGGCCATATATGGGTTCCAAAATATAGTCAAAGCTTTCCATCGTTTCTTTTGTCATACCATAACCGGTACCAAATAATACTAACACAGGGCGCGCCTCATTTTCAAGGTGTTCCCTCATACGCGCATAGGTAATTGTATTATCATACGTACGCGCGTCGGTCGTGGCCACAATCGGCTTCACACCTTCAATTTCCTCGATGTTATGCACCGCAACAGCAATAGAATTGACGAGTTCCACACCTGTGAAAGCATCCTTCCGATCCGGATTATAAGTACTGCCGAAGCCGGTTTTCCAATGCTCCATAATGGTTGCAGCCAGTTCTCGTTGCGCCGGTATATTGTGGATTACAAAGTATTTGGATACATCATAGGTAATAGCCGCTCGTGCAATATCATGAATATCATAATTCGTAATCGCCGTCGTAATCACATCTTTATGCTTATTCATAATGGGATAATGAACAAGCCCGATATATAAATTAGCCAAAGCCTTATATCTCCTAAAAATCAATAAAACAAAAGAAGGGTATACCGGTTCAACAAAATCGTATAAGTACCAAATAACATTTATAATCTATTATATTTAGATAATAAAAAATTATTCTACCAAGAGCGGTACAAAATACGCTTCTGTACCGGCAATTTCCTCAGGTGAAAAACGGCAACCTACGGCCGATGCTCTATCCCCCAACATAAAGCAGGACAGCGTTAAAAATCCCGCTTTAACGCCACTGTCCACGGCGTGAGTAAAATGCTTCTGATTTACGAAATCCTGATACATGACCTTTTTACTGTCACGACAGACTATATCATCGTAATTATCTACGACCTTTTCCATATAAAGCTCAGTTTGAGCCCCATACTTTCGGACGACTTGTACATGTCGTCCTTCACGCCCCCAGATTTCCTTTTGAATATAAAGTCCGTCGTCTAGGCCAGAGAAATCACTTTCAAAATAAGACGGGGTCAGATAACATTCTATAATTTCTCTCTCGGGCCCCGTAAAAAATTGGTTCGTTAAGTATAAAGCATACACCAGGGACATAAACGACTTATTCTGCAATATAATCGCCTCCGGCGGGTTGAACAGGTTAAACTTGCCTTCATTGTACAAATCCAGGAACATTTCACCTAACGGTTCCCCATCCGCTGTAGTTTCATCAATCAAAAGTTCCATCGGATGCAATCGATAAAGATTCGTTGCATGACTGCCATCAGATAACAGAATACCGACATCATCAATGACCATATCATAGAATGATAAAAATCGTACGTCCGCCTCAGGACAGGCGGTTTTCATAGCATTCATGAGGAACTTGGTAGTCCCGTAGTCTTCTGGATAATCATGAAAGCAAGCAAATACAAAAGGATTCTCTTTGACGAGAGCTGTCGTATTCTGATTTTCACGAGACGTCGCTTGATACACACGGCGCAAGAAACATTCTAATTCATAACGGGCATCTATATTAGGATCCGGTTTGTCAAAAAAGCGAGCCGCCACCCCGTTTGCATAATAACTTTCAATCAGAAAGCAAGGCGTATCCGCATTGATTTCCACCATACGTAATCGCCCCTGTGTATCAAGTACGAAATCAAATCGAGATAACCACGTAGGTAATCCCAATGGATTCCATCGATGAAGATAAGGAATCAGATTTTCCGGCATATCCATATTGAGGGCAAACTCATCAGGAGCCTGCTGAAACACCTTGGCAGCCTTACAGAATATCTGGAATAACATGCGCGATGCATGACGTATTTCATCATAGAACTCAGCTGAAAAGAATTGTGCCGAAAGAGCCGGATAACGGTCATCATAGCCTTCATAATCTACAAATGGCAATATAGCGGTATCAAGCTCATCAATATACGACTTCATACTATCGCCCTCCATTATGAACTGCCGGAGGAACGAACACCGGCGCTGCCGAAACCGGATTTCTGACCTATAGAGGCTGCTTTCTTACTTCTACGATTCTCATAGTCTTTATAGGTTCTTCGCCCAACAGAACTGTGCACATTCGACCCGGATGCGGTATATACATAGGGTTCCTCATACGGTTTTAACGGTGCCGCCACGCGATAGGTCATGGTTTTTGCATCCATTCGGGCTTGAGGGGCATTAAAGCCATGAAATGCATAATACCCTGCAGCAATACCAGGTAAGAGCCCGGCCAGGCCCGCATCCCATACCAGATTCCCGCTATTATCACGATGAAAGGTGACGGAACGATCGTCATCATATAAAGCTGTTTCTTTACCATCTCCATGATTCAATAAAGAATAACGATTTCCCTGATTATCCTTTAATCGAACCTCCCCTTCATTCGCTTCCGGGTAGACTTTATCACAAACAGCATAGGAGATATCGTTCCAGTATGAATACACGCCGACGATACCCGCAACAGCGGCAAAGGCACTCGTTATGTATATTGTTTTCTTACTAGGCTTATACATAGGACACTTCCTTAGTGCACAGCACCGCTAACAACGAGGGCAAGGCCTACAAAAATGCCGAATACGAGGATACCCGCAGCCGTATTACCACCCATAATCTCTTCAGATAAATTATATTTACGATGCCACAAGTTAATAAACATATAACCTGTTACAAATAGCACGATACCAAGCACGGCATACACGATACTTGCTACCACACCATGCAACAAGGAGGTATCCGCAGCGGTCACTGCAGGCGACATAATAACGGAGCGCAATATTTCACCGATACCGATAAATGAACCCGCTGAAAGCCATGCTACAGCACAATTACCGCGCTTTATTTCTTCACTGAATTTACCGGGTACAAAAAAATCGATAACCGTATTGGCGGTTAACATCAATAATATACCAAAACAAGCATAAAAAATCGTCAATAATACATCAGATATATAGATCATGGTAATCCTCCTAATATCGTAACTTCACATTCGAATTCAATGTGTTACTCGATGTGTTGGCTGTGCCCGTATTATATAAGCTGTCACGGCCTCGACTGTCCCGTTGGCGAATCATGAGCGCATAAGAGTCAAGTGTATGCCCCTTTGATACAGTACGATTAATGATACTTTGATCCTCTTGTGTCAATTTCGACTGATCACACACCTTAACGCGCGTCTGTCCATCCGTATTGGTGATGATATACGCAGAGTCTCCTGAATAAAATACAATGACTTCATGCCCTTCTTGTAAGTCATCACCTTCATTTCTGATATCCCCCTGCACGGAGTCAATCAAATCTAATGCGGTACTGACAGGGTCTAAATTCGAAGTATACACGTCTCCACTATCCGAATCCGTCTTCGTATAATATGTGGAGGTATCATGCATATGTTCCTTTACGGTATAGGGAAATCCAAATGTACTACGTATACCATGCCATGAAAAGTCATCGTCTGAACCGACAAGGAAGAGCGTAAATAGTACAACATACCCGAGTCCTGCAGCCAATGCACCTATCCGTTTCTTTAGACGCTTATTACGCCTCTTTTCACGTATAGCAACAGCTGCCGCATCATTACAGAGGCGAATATTCATCAGAGGCACACGAGCCCCTTCGGCAAACATTTTTTCCCCTTTGAACCAATTTTCCTCAAAGAACACGCTGGCGCCACCCTCACGGGGCAGTTGATATTCCTTATATCCGGCTCGGTCACCTACAGAGGCACCACTTTCGCCATCAACCTCGACAACCTTTTCTAAGCCGATTTGATGTAACGTAAAGCCCTTTCCCGGTCGTTTATGATAGCTCGTTCTGGAAACGGTGCACCACTCATTATCATTATATTCAATGGTTACCCATATTTTATCCGCTCCCTCTATAGCCTCGAGTCCATATTCATGCCAATAATCACCGGGTGACTTTTGCATAGACGGCTTGGCTTTGTAAGACTGCTCCTGATCCGCTTTCGGAATAATCTCAATATATTTTATTTTTTCTGTAATTACATATCGACTGCCCTGAACCTCCAGGACATCGTAACAATTAAACTCCATAAACAACCTCGCAAGAATAGCCCTAACAAATTCATTTAAATTGTTCACTACAGCTAATCGCTTAATCAAACAGGTGTTCCGATTCTTCCGCCACAATTTCTTTTAAAATCTTAAGTTCTTCTTTTGTTAAAGGCCGTTCTAACAAATCGGGACGCAACAGACGAGTCCGCTTTAACGATTCCTTTTGACGCCATGCGGCGATATTTTTATGATGACCGCTTCGCAACACATCCGGAACCGACCAACCTCTAAACTCCGGTGGTTTTGTGTACTGAGGTGCTTCTAGTAAAGGCTCATAAAACGAATCCTCTTGAGCGCCGCCGGCCGCACCGAGAACACCCGGGATCATACGCGCCACCGCATCGGCAACGACCATCGCCGGCAGCTCGCCCCCCGTCAGTACATAATCACCTATAGAAATCGTTTCATCCACTAAATGCTCTTCCACGCGATAATCGACACCCTCATAGTGTCCGCATACAAGTACAAGTTGGTCATATGTTGCCAGTTCGCGTGCCTTCTCCTGTGTAAACGGAGTACCGGTAGGCCCCATGAATACGACGCGACGACGTATATCTTTATTCGGAGTTCCGATCAAACTCATTTCATCACAAACTTCAGCACGATCAATGAGATTAAGGGCGTTAAATTTACTTTCATAGGTGCTGATAACAGATTCAACAGCCTCAAAAATAGGAGGCGCCATCATAAGCATGCCCGCCCCGCCACCGTATGGCGTATCATCCACCTGACCATGTTTATTATGACTGAAATCGCGAGGATTCGTCACACCCATAGATAACCGTTCCGCCTCGATAGCCCGTTTGATGATGGAATGATTAAAAAAGGCATCAAAAAATTCGGGAAATAATGATACAATATCGATTCTCATAGCGCCCCCTTTATCACAATACACATAAGATTAATGTGCTCCAAAATCAAACAAGATTTTCTTTAATCAGCTTATACCTTCGGTTATACATATACTCGTACGCACCTTTTAAACCATCTATCTACATACTCTATTATAATATTATACTCTACCTACATATAGCTATTTTATAATGTATTGACCATATAGCCGATGATTGTACAGCCTCATACGGTCGGCTTTCAGCATAAAACACCTATATATGGATAAAGCAAAGCCGCCCAAAGGATTATATCCATTCAGGCGGATCTACGATCATCAACTGTCGGTCCATGTCGATGTCCTTAATAACATCCTCTATAGCCGCAAACAATTGATCCGGTTCCCCTTCTTTGGAAACCACATATACATCATTGGCACCGGGCTGCAACACATCAGTCACCGTGCCGAGCACATTTCCCTCTGTATCTTGTACCTCAAGACCGATAATATCAAAAATGTAATAACGACCCTCAGGCAATTCCACCAGATCCTCGCGGCGCACTTGAATTTCTTTCTTACCGAATAATTCAGCCGCATTACGGTCCGGAATTTCCTTAAAGGATGCTAATACATATTGTTTATGAAAGCGGGCGGATGCAACGTGATATTCTTTACCATCGATGTAACAGGCATCCATATGCATAAACCGCTCAGGAAAGTCGGTTTGAGGCATAATACGAAGATCACCCCGCACGCCGTGCGGGGCGATGATAACACCTATTGTGATGAAATCGTTATGCTTCATTATTGACGAAACGCAACGATTTTACCGTCTTCTAATAGGATTTCAGCGCCCATCAAGGCATCCAAATCATCCCCGAGTTTAACGGTAACCGTTTGCTCCAATGTGCCTTGAGTAATTTCAGTTCCCAAGCTTAATTCTTGAGCCTCTTTCAATTTAGCTGTTACTTCTTCTTTGAAAGCCAAGCGTTTATTTTTCTCTTCGTCGATTTGTTGACGAATCGCAGTAAGACTTGTAGCGTCAACTTTAGCTGCATCAGCTAAAATACGTTGCGCCTGAAACTCGATTTGTTCCAGATCTTTATTCACCATATCGAGGCGAGTTTCAAGATCCGCTGTAATCTTCGCTTTCAAGTCTTCTGTTACTTTTGCTTTTACTGCTACAGGGACACGTAATGTTATTTCTTCCATTCTAATTACTCCCTTTTACACAATATCAACAGATATTTTTTTGTTCTCTTTAATAGCCGCCGCTTTAACAACGGAACGTATGGCCTTTGCTATGCGTCCTTGTTTTCCGATAACTTTGCCCATATCCTCCGGGGCAACGTGAAGTTCATAAACCTCTATATTGCCCTTTTGAACCATAGTAACAGAAACGGCATCAGGCTGCTTCACCAATGATTTTGCAATTAATGAAATTAATTCTACCATCGCAGTATGCCTTTCTATTAATTACTTTTTAGCGTCAGCAAATTTTTGCATAACGCCTTCTTTTTTGAACAAGGAGCGAACAGTGTCAGTAGGCTGAGCACCTTTAGCTAACCAAGCCAAAGCTTTTTCTTCGTCTACATTAACGATAGCCGGATTCTTTGTAGCATCATATTGACCGATTGTGTCAACAGGACGGCCTTCACGTGGAGCACGGGAATCAGCAACTACGATACGGTAGAAAGGAGCCTTTTTAGCACCTAAACGAGTCAAACGAATTTTTAACATGTGAAATTCACCTCCTTATACTGATATGACTGGACAGGTTCAGCGCCCCTGTCCATGTATTACATAAACGGTAATTTAGGCATCTTAGGTAAAGCGCCCTTACCGCCTCGTAACCCTTTCATGCGCTTCATCATCTTCCGCGCTTCTTCAAATTGTTTCAACAAACGATTTACATCTTGTACCTGTGTACCCGAACCTTGTGCGATACGCTTGCGACGGGATCCGTTCAGTATATTCGGATTCTCCCGCTCCGCTGCGGTCATGGATGTTATGATGGCCTCTATGCGGCGCACCTCTTTGCTGTTCAGGTCCAGATCCTTTAATTGATCCTTAACCTGTCCCATGCCCGGCAACATGCCGATGATATTCTGCAACGGACCTAACTTTCTCACCTGATTCATCTGTTTCAGGAAGTCATCCAAGGTGAAATTATTTTTAGCCATTTTCTTGGCCATTTCACGGGCTTCTTCCTCATCGATGGCACCTTGCACATTTTCAATCAGTGTTTTAAAATCGCCCAAGTCGAGGATACGGGAAGCCATACGATCCGGATAGAATACATCAAATCCATCCATCTTCTCGCTGACACCGGTAAACTTAATCGGCAAGCCCGTTACGGCCTTGATGGATAATGCCGCACCACCGCGGGCATCGCCATCGAGTTTTGTAAGGATAACACCGTCAACGCCCAATTTTTCATTGAATGTCTGAGCCGTCGACACCGCATCCTGACCGATCATGGAATCCACAACCAGCAGGATTTCATGAGGTCGAACAGCCGCTTTGATGTTGGACAGTTCCTGCATCAAAGGCTCGTCAATCGCCAGGCGACCTGCGGTATCGATGATAACAACATCCTTTAACATATGCGTGCTTTGCTCGACGGCGCGGCGTGCAATATCTACCGGGTCAGCACCGGGTGTTTCATCCGCAAAGACAGGAATATCGATCTGCTTACCGACCACCTGTAACTGAGTAATCGCCGCCGGGCGATATACGTCGGCCGCTACGAGCATCGGATGCTTACCTTGTTTGCGAAGGTATACGGCTAATTTCCCGGCCGTCGTCGTCTTACCGGCACCTTGCAGGCCGACCAACATGATAATCGTCGGCGGCTTGCTGGAAATCATGATACGGCTTTGCGTACCGCCCAGCAGTTCCGTCAACTCATCATTTACGATTTTAATAACCGTTTGAGCCGGATTCAGGGAACCGAACACCTCTTCACCGAGGGCTTTTTCTTTAATGGATTTAACAAAATCCTTTGCCACCATGAAATTAACGTCCGCCTCTAAAAGAGCCGTTCGCACCTGACGCAACGCAAGATTGACATCGTCTTCCGTAATTTTGCCCTTCCCCTTTAAGGATTTAAAGGCGTCTTGCAGCTTTTCCGATAAACTATCAAATGCCATATTATCCCTCCATTTGCGTCAATAACTGTTGTACCCGCGGTTGTGAAAGCACATCCGTGGGCAACGTACTTTTTAATTCTTTCAGCACCTGCTCACGCGCTTCGTATTGCGCCACCAGGTGCAATTTACTTTCATATTCATTCAAGATGTGTCGAGCCCGCTGTAAATTATCATGTACGGCCTGACGAGATACACCCAGTTCCTCGGCGATCTCGCCGAGAGACATGTCATCTTCATGATGAAGCTGCAAGGACAATCGCTGCTTGTCCGTCAACAAGGGCCCGTAGAAATCCAAGAGCAAACTTATGAGTACTCGTTCCTCCATTTGGCCACCTCCATCACTGTCAAGTTATATTGCTTTACATATGATACAGGATAAAAAAAGATGTGTCAAGTAGATTTACTTAACACACAGGTTTCATAGAGGCGAATCGTTATAAATAAACGGGACAGACTTAATAATGCGTCCGAAAGTGACAATAGTCTCAAAAAAATTTACGCCCCTTTCCGTCTTTTAGTAAATGATATTATTTTCTATTTACTGCTTTTATATCTATAATAATATGCTATAATATATACATCTAATATTTTCAATATAAAGGAGATAGTCCATGAACACTAAACAATACGATATCATAATTCTCGGCTTCGGTAAGGCCGGGAAAACCTTAGCTGCAAAACTGGGCTCTATGGGAAAATCGGTAGCCATGATCGAAGAAAATCCTCTCATGTACGGCGGTACATGTATTAATATCGCTTGTATTCCGACAAAAACGATGATTATGGCTGCCTCAAAAGGCTTATCCTACGATCAGGTACTGACCCAACGTGAGGTTGTTACATCGCGATTACGAAATAAAAATTTTGATATGCTTAATACAAATCCTCATGTCGATGTCTATACAGGGCATGGTGAATTCTCGGGCAATAAAGAGATTTCGATAACGGCCGGTGATGAGAACATTAAATTAACCGCTGATACCATCGTTATTAATACAGGTGCTATAGCAATCAAACCGGACATTCAAGGAATTGACACCGCTAAGGGCTTCTATAACAGTACGGAAATTCAACAGCTATCACCTCGGCCAGGCACATTAGGCATTATCGGCGCCGGTCCTATAGGTCTTGAATTTGCAAGCTTATACGCCAAGTTAGGTACCAAAGTAACTGTTTTTAATATCGATTTCTCTATTTTAAAACGAGAAGAACCGATAGTTCAGCAATTAGCAAATGAGTATTTAAAGGAACAGGGAGTCACCATTCTCAATGCTGTCAAATTAGATTCCGTATCAAATGATGCTGATAAACCGGTCATTACAGCGGATAATAAAAACTATACCTTTGATGCTGTCCTTTACGCCACAGGTCGCAAGGCAAATACAGAGAATATCGGGCTGGAACATACGGATATTATCACCAACGAACGTGGTGCCGTTATTGTCAATGATACTTGTGAAAGCTCCGTTCCTGGCGTCTACGCCGTAGGCGATGTAAACGGCGGCCCTCAGTTCACCTATGTATCCCTCGATGATTTCCGAATCGTCTTCAGTGCACTAACAGGTACGGGACAATATACATTAAAGGATCGAAAAAATGTGCCACACACAACCTTCTTAACACCACCACTCTCCCGTGTCGGTTTTACAGAGGCGGAAGCCATTGATAAAGGCTATACGATTAAAACGAAAGAACTCCTCGTTGCTACAATGCCTAGAGCCCATGTAAACGATAATCTAAAGGGCGTTTTTAAAATCGTAGTAAATGCAGAAAATGATTTAATACTCGGCGCTACGATGTATTCTCAAAGCTCCGAAGAACTCATCAATCTCATAAAAATGGCGATGGATAACGCTATTCCATATACCTATTTCAAAAACCAGATATTTACACACCCTACTATGGCTGAGAACTTAAATGACCTCTGTAATTTCTAAGTATATAAATCATCTGTACAATATGTAAAAATAGAACACAATAAATGAGCCGCCATCTCTAAAAACAGTTAGAGATGGCGGCTCATTTATTCAGTTCTTCGTAAACAATCTCCGCACTACAGCCTGTAGTTTAGGGGTCAACACAATAGCGACAACAATCCCCGCTGCACTGGTAATCAAGGAATATTGAATCTTGCTTGCCGCCACAACGGCGCTTTCAAGAACAAACCACCAAGCAAGGAAGTAGCCAAACGCAGTCCAAAGAGCACCGATGATAAGCGCCGCGAAAATGCGACCGAAGGACGCCGTCGGTTTATTGATAGACGGAGGCAAATAACCGGCTGTTATCCCGCCTACAATAAATCCGGCTATCCCCTTGATAAAAAACGAAAATACGATATATTGCGTATGTCCGCCGAATAAATCAAATAAAGCCGACCCGATAGCCGCGCCCAATCCGCCATATAAACCGCCGAATAAAATAGACGTCGTAAAAAGCGCCGCCGATCCGAGATGCACCATGGCACCGCCGGGAATTTCAACGCGTATCGTCGTAGCTACGGCACATAGAGCTGCGATAAAACCGATATATACAATATCACGAGTATTTAATTTCATATGTAAACGCCTCTTTTTATATAACTATCCTATTACTAACTATATTCAGTATACCAAATCATACACGCTCTAAAAATACCGAGTTCATAGGAATAAAAAACACCTATGCGATTCCATTCGATCATTAAGACCGACAATCGCACAGGTGTTCTTTATTAACGTAATCTCATCGGCAAATGGAGTATATCCTATCCCCATATTGTTCCCCGGCCTATATCTTAGCCCGTTTTAAACGAAGCGAATTACTTACGACCGTTACAGAGCTGAACGCCATCGCCGTACCGGCAATCATAGGATTTAAAGCCCCCACAGCGGCCAACGGAATACCGATACAGTTAAAAATCAACGCCCAGAACAAATTTTGCTTAATATTCGTCATGGTCTTACGGCTGAGGCGTACGGCCTGCACCAATGTATGTAAATCATTGCGTACAAGAACGATATCCGCCGCCTCTACAGCGATATCCGTACCGCTGCCGATAGCAAATCCGATATCCGCCGTCACGAGGGCCGGCGCATCATTGATGCCGTCCCCGACCATACCGACCACGAGGCCTTTATCTTGTAATTCTTTGACCTTGCTTGCCTTGTCCTGTGGCAATACTTCGGCGATGACATGAGAAATCCCCGCCTGTTTCGCAATGTATTCCGCAGTACGTCGATTATCACCTGTAAGCATCCATACCTCGATACCTTGCGATTGCAATTCTTTCACTACGGAAGCGGTTTCAGGACGCAATTCATCCTCTACGGCCCAAATTGCGGTAATCACACCGTCTACGGCCAATAACGAAACGGAGGCCCCTTGCGATTCATAGGTGAGTATATCATCTTCGACAGCACTCAAATCATAGCCTAATTCCTTCATCCAGCGGCTATGCCCCAGCTGAACGGACACACCTTGATACGAACCTTGCAAACCTTTTCCCGGCACGTCTGCAAAGGATTCCAGTTCTACAACGGACTTATAGCCACGATCCTCACCGTAATACACCATAGCCTTCGCAATCGGATGCGATGTTCCCTGTTCAAGGGCCATCATGAGATTCATATTGCGCGCTTCATCGCCACTATAATTTTTGAAAGCCGTCACATCGAGAACACCTTGTGTGAGTGTGCCGGTCTTATCCATAACGACAGCATTCAGTTTCCCCGCTTTTTCAAGATATTCCGCACTTTTAATGAGAACGCCATGCTCCGCCCCAAGTCCGGATCCGACCATGATCGATGTCGGTGTCGCAAGACCCAAAGCACATGGGCAGGCGATGACAAGAACCGCCGTCGCATTGATAAGTGCCACATTGAGACTGTCGCCTATGATAAAATACCACACCAGACCGGTCAATACGGCAAGACCGATAACGGTCGGTACGAAATATTGCGCTACCACATCGGCAATACGTTGTATCGACGCCTTCGATGTTTGTGCTTCCTCTACGACCTTGATGATCTGAGACAGCATCGTATCGGAACCGATGCGTTTCGCTTCCATTGTGAAAGCACCGCTCAAGTTAATCGTAGCCCCGATGACCTCGGAACCGACCTGTTTTTCTACAGGCAAGCTTTCACCGGTGAGCATCGCCTCATCCACGGTAGAATAACCATCCGTCACAATGCCGTCTACAGGAATTTTTTCACCGGCCCGCACCTGAACCACATCTCCGGCCACGACCTTTGATGTAGGGATATCCACGAATTCGCCGTCCCGCAATACGTGAGCCGTCGCCGGTTGCAAGGCGATCAATTTCTGAAGAGCCTCAGATGTACGACCTTTTGCGATTTCCTCTAATAGTTTACCGAGGAGGATAAATGTGATAAGCCATGCGGAGGTTTCAAAGTAGATGCCGTGAGCGTCCAATTCCGGATGAAACTGCCAATTATAGATACTGAAAAGATACGCCACCGATGTGCCCATCACCACGAGAACATCCATTGTAAGCGCCCCGTTTTTGACAGCGCTCCACGCGCTCTTATAGAACATGAGTCCCGGTCCGAACTGAGCAATAGTAGCAAGGACAAACTCCACCCATACCGGTAAAGCCTCAAATCCGAAGCGATGTAATGTCATGTTGATCATCATCGGTATCGCCATACATGCGGCTACGACAAGTCGGATGATATGAGGTTTTAAATTCACCTTTTCGATTTCCTGTTTTGTTTCATCCGCTTCAGTCGCCCCAAATCCGATATTTGTAATGGCATCGATAATCTGTTGCGGTTCTACATTTGCGCCGTCCGCATATTCCACACTGCCCTTACGCGTCAACAGATTGACTTTCACGGAGGCTACCCCGTCAACCTTTGACACCACATTTTCAACCCGCTTGACACAGGCCGCACAGTGCATTCCCGTAATATCAAACTCTTGTTTTCTGCCGCTCATATATACACTTCTTTCTTCTATCTATAACGGTATTCACATTAAATGAATATATGTTTACATATAATTAATTATAATTTTATAATAACACAGATTCTCACTTAGTCAATATCCTACTAAACATACAGGGTTATTCTTTCAGCCTATACATAGCCTTCATAAATAGATTATAATAAAGTGATGATGAATAAATACATAGATTGATTCTTAAGGAGGTGAATATATGTCAGAATCAACGATCCCTACCATGGAGTTTACCTCTGTCGCCAAAGAATTCCGTCACGAGTATATAGTCGAAAAGTCACGTTTTATTACGACTGTTTCTCCTTGTACGACGGAGACTGAAGCGCAAGAATTTATCGCCCGTATTAACAAGGAATTCTGGGATGCCCGCCACAACTGCACGGCTTTTGCCATCGGTCCGAAACAGGAACAGCAACGTTCCTCAGACAACGGAGAACCGTCCGGCACGGCAGGTAAACCGATGTTGGAAGTACTCAAGAAAACGGGTATTACAAATGTGGTCGTCGTGGTCACACGCTATTTCGGCGGCATAAAATTGGGCGCAGGCGGTTTGATTCGGGCATATTCACATTCCGTTGCGGAAACATTGCGCCTTGCACCGAAAGAACTGCATACGACACGAGCACAACTGCAGGTGACGATTGATTACCCTTTATATGGTGCAATAGAACGCTATTTACAAGATCAACAGTTCCATTATGATGCCTTATTCAACGAACACGTAACATTGACGATTTTAGTGCCCCCTGATGATATGGAGCGGGCGCAAAAAGAGCTCCAAGACCTCAGTCATGGAGCTGCAACTTGCGAAATTTTAGATTCTATTGAAGTGGTACTGCCGTTAAACTAAACGATTACAGCTGATACAAAAAATCAAATGTAATGATTAGCCGCTATGGCGACCTAAACTTAAAACACCCTGACCTAGCTGACGACGTTTTTCGGAAGTCAACGGATGAGGCCATACCCGTTCCAATTGTTTTTTACGATTAACGGAATTGTGTGCAGTCATTAACTTACGTGCTTCCCAATTACGCATTGCCTGTTTTAAAGTTCTTTTTACTACGCCCATAATAGTACCCACTTTCTTGCTCACAGAAACACATTAAAAATTTTGATGAGATAGACAAAACTTTTTATATTGATTTTGTTTTGTATCTCGTTTCTGTTGTATAGTATATATAGCTTTCTGTAAAATGTGAAATAACGATTGTTTTGTCAGTTATAAATTTTTATTATCTGTTTTATGTATAATAGGGAGATCACATGGATACATCTTATTACCACAACTTTATTACCCTCGTTCAAACTGGCAATATGACACAGGCTGCAGAAATTCTGCATATTACACAGCCCGCTTTAAGTAAACAGTTAAAGTATTTAGAGGCTGAATTCGGAGCGCAGCTCATCAATATCAAACGGGGACAACGAGGGACCAATTTACAACTCACCGATGCAGGCAAGATTTTCTATGAAAAAGCACAGCAACTATGCTCGATTGAAGAGTCCACGTACAATGCGGTGCAGCAGTTAAACTCACGCATTGAGGGCACACTGCGTATCGCAACGTCCGCCTCCCGGTCTACGCCGATTGTACAACAGTATTTGCCGGCTTTTTCCATAAAATATCCATCGGTACACTTTGAAATCTACGAAGGTCTCATGACAAATGTCGTGAGCCAACTCATCAACGGCAGTGCCGAACTGGGCATAGCCAATATTCAAATGGTTGATACTGACAAATTCGATATTCTTCTCACGCAGGAGGAACATTTATATGCTATATTCCGACGCGATGTATTCTGGACCGATCGGGAACACGATACAATCACATGGGATGACATCAAAAAATGTCCTCTGTCGCTCTCGGGCGGATCGGTACGCATGATTATACAATCAAGCTTGACGGACATGACGCAACTGAACGCTATCGCTATTACGACCACCAAGAGTTCCGCCATCGAATGGGCTTCTTCAGGTCGTACCGTATCACTCGTTCCGATGGATGCGAAGGAAATGGTTAACCACCGCAAGATGGCTCGTATTAAATTACCTGAATTCTCAGGAGACTTTAAAAAAGCATTCATTACGCTTAAAGGGCATTCACTTTCCCCTGTGGCGCAACAATTTATCGACTTCTATAAAGCCTATGTATAACAGCATACGCCGATTTAACAATCAAAATACAGACGATATGAGGATAATAAAAGACCTAGTACATCATATACTAGGTCTTTTATTCTGCCCAAACGCTCTGGACAGACAGTATGTATACTATTTTACATGTATTGGCGAATACATATATCTCGTTACACATTATGAACGTATATATTTATTATATATACCTATGATATATACCTATGTTTACACGGTATACTTACATATTTTTAAGCATCATGCACAGCTCCGACGATATCGCTGATGCTGTTCAGGTTATATCGTTCCACATAATCGCCCATTTCTCGTGCAATCCGTCCGATTGCCGTCGGATCCACCATGGTGGCGGTTCCCACTTGAACGGCACAGGCACCGGCCATCATAAACTCGATGGCATCTGTTCCCGTCATGATGCCGCCCAGGCCGATAATCGGAATGTTCACGGATTTATAGACCTGATGCACCATGCGAAGTGCTACAGGTTTTACGGCAGGTCCCGAGAGTCCTCCATAGATATTCCCCAACACCGGTTTACGACGATGAATATCGATGGCCATCCCCAGGAGTGTATTGATGAGGCTCACTCCGTCACCGCCGCCTGCTTCAACGGCCTTTGCGATTTCCACGATATCCATAACATTTGGTGAAAGTTTCACGATAACCGGCTTATCCGTCACCTTGCGAACCGCCTTCGTCACCTGTTCCACCACCTTCGAATCGACGCCGAAAGCCATGCCTTCACAAGCGACATTCGGACAGGATACATTGACTTCAAGACCGGCAATGCCGTCTACGGAGAGGACCTCCGCCATCCAAGCGAATTCATCGATGGTACCGGCGGACATATTCGCCAATAACGGCACATCGTATTGCTTCAAGGTAGGCAGAATATCCGATACGAAGTGCTCCGCACCGGGATTTTCAAGGCCGATACAGTTCAATACGCCGGACGGCGTTTCCGCAATGCGGGGTCCCGGATTACCGTGACGCCCCTTCGGGGTCAATCCTTTAACGGAAATAGCCCCTACCTCATTACTGAGATCCAGATAGCCTGCATATTCAGGGCCGTTTCCGAATGTGCCGGATGCGGCGATAACAGGATTCTTCATCTTAATTCCGCAATAGTTTACGGCAAGCTTCGGATTTGGTGTAACAGTGTTATTTAAATCGCGTTCACTCATTAAAAGAACACCTCCTCAGCGGGAAATACGGGACCGTCCTTACATACCTTATAGCGTTTACCTTCCGCCCCGTCACAAGCACAGCCGAGGCAACCGCCGGTACCGCACCCCATGCGCTCTTCCAACGAAACCTGACATGGCACGGAAAGATCGTTCGCCACCTGGGCAACGCCCTTCATCATCGGCGTAGGGCCGCAGGTCATGACCGAGGTAAAGGCATTCGCACGGATCAGTTCAGGCATGACAGCCGTCGGAAACCCTTTCGTACCGACACTGCCGTCATCGGTTGTGATATGTACTTTCACAGGCGTATCGACAAACAGATCCGCCCAAAATGTTTCCGATTCATTTCTGAAGCCTAAAATCACCTGCGCCTTTTCATCCGCTTTCAAATGAAAAGCGATGCACAGCATCGGTGCAATACCAACACCGCCGCCGACGAGAAGCATATTCTCGGACGTTACAAAAGGTTCCCCCAAAGGCCCCAGACAGTCCAGCTTATCCCCGGGCACGAGACGAGTCATAATATCCGTTCCCGCACCTACGACGCGGTACAAGAGGGTAATTATTCCTTTTTCCGCATCAAATCCGGCGTAGCTGATAGGACGACGCAACAATGGAGCCGTAGAATCTGTAACGCGCACATTACAGAACTGTCCCACCTTAGCCTCCGCCGCCTGTTTCGGTGCGTGGACATCCATAATCCATACATCGGAACCTATCTGCTCATTGCGAACGACTTCGCCCTTTTCCACATAACCGCTCATGTTTTACTCCAATTCAAAATCCTGTAATGCCTCTACATTATAATTTGCATTATTCTTACGATTTGCCACAACACGCAATACTTCACGGGCCGTATCGAGACTTGTTAGACAAGGTGTCCCCATTTCTACGGCGAGGCGGCGCAACTGGAACCCTTCCCGTTCAGGACGTTTACCTGCCGTCAATGTGTTGAGCACAAGATCAACCTTGTCCTGACGGATGTGATCCGCACAGTTATCACTGCCTTCGGAGATTTTATTGACCACCTTGCAGTCAACGCCATGGTCTTTAAAGTATTTACCGGTACCGCCCGTCGCCTCGATATGATACCCCAGTTCGATAAAGCCTTTTGCCAGCTGACTGGCTTCCTCTTTATCGCGGTCCGCAACGGTCATAAGAATCGTACCGTCCTCAGGAATACGCATATTCGCGCCGTTGATAGCCTTAAATAATGCCTCCGAGTACGTACGACCGATACCCATAACTTCACCGGTGGACTTCATTTCAGGACCGAGAGCGATTTCCACGAGCCCCATTTTGGAGAACGAGAAGACCGGCGCCTTTACGGCCACATATGGTTTATTAGGAACGAGGCCTGACGGCAAACCTAAATCCTTTAAGCTTTCACCAAGGGCGATACGCGTTGCGCATTCCACCATATTGATGCCTGTAACCTTGGAAATGAACGGCACCGTACGACTGGAACGAGGATTTACCTCGATAACATGCAATGCGCCGTCAGCCACGATGTATTGGATATTGAGGACGCCCTTAACATTGAGGCCGATTGCGATACGACGTGTGTAATCAACGATTTGATCGATGATATCCTGACTCAGATGTTGTGCCGGATATACGGCCATGGAGTCACCGGAGTGAACACCGGCACGTTCGATCTGCTCCATGATCCCCGGAATACATACATCGGTGCCGTCGGAAATAGCGTCAACCTCTACCTCCATACCGACCATGTAACGGTCGATGAGAACAGGATGTTCCTTCGAGGCGACTACGGCTTCCTTCATGTATACGTCGAGTTCTTTATCGTTATATACGATTTCCATCGCACGACCGCCCAACACATAGGAAGGACGGACAATCAACGGATATTGCAGCTTCTTAGCCGCCGCTTGCGCCTCTTCATCGGACGTCACAAGAGCCCCTACAGGACGGGAGATGCCAAGTTTCGCCAACAATTCGTCAAAGCGTTCACGGTCTTCCGCCATGTCGATACTGTCTACGGAGGAACCGAGGATTTTTACACCCCGTTCAGCCAACGGTCCCGCCAAGTTAATCGCCGTTTGACCGCCGAATTGAGCGATTACGCCGATAGGATTTTCCTTTTTGATGATTTCCATTACATCATCCACGGTTAGCGGTTCGAAGTATAAGGAATCGGATGTATCAAAGTCGGTTGAAACGGTTTCCGGATTGTTGTTGATGATAATCGATTTATAGCCCGCCTTGCGAAGCGCCCAGGAGGAATGTACGGAACAGTAATCAAATTCCACACCCTGACCGATGCGGATCGGACCGGAACCGAGAACCACAACGGATTTGTCCCCCAGAGGTCGCACCTCATCCTCTGTTGCATATGCAGAGTAATAGTATGGCGTGTGCGCTTCAAATTCGGCTGCACATGTATCTACGTATTTATAGGTAGGAACGATATTCCATTCCCTGCGTTTCGCTTGTACTTCGTCCGCTGTCGTATGTGCATAACGGGCGATGACGGAGTCGGTCATGGAGTAGCGTTTTGCCTTGCGCAACACGTCCTCTGTCAAACCGTTTTCAGCTAACGCTTTTTCTACAGTTATAATATTCTTGATTTTTTCAATAAAGAATGTATCAATTTTTGTAATATAGTGAATCTTTTCTACGCTGATGCCCTTGCGGAGTGCTTCGGCTACAACATAGATACGTTCATCATCTACGAGATGCAGACGTTCAATCAATTGCTCCATAGATTCGTGGGCAATCTTTTTAAGTTCGATATGGTCTAAGCCGATTTCCAGAGAACGGATCGCCTTCAATAGAGAACCTTCCAAAGAACGGTCGATGGCCATAACCTCGCCGGTCGCCTTCATTTGAGTCCCCAAGGTCCGGTCAGCCAAATTGAATTTTTCAAAAGGCCAACGCGGGAATTTGGTTACCACGTAGTCAAGCGTCGGTTCAAAACACGCCTTGGTTTCGCCTGTTACAGCATTCGTAATTTGATCAAGGGTCATACCGACCGCAATTTTTGCAGCCACCTTTGCAATAGGATAGCCCGTCGCCTTGGACGCCAGCGCGGAGGACCGGGATACACGGGGATTTACCTCGATAACGATGTACTCGTTGCTGTTCGGATTCAACGCATATTGTACGTTACAACCGCCTTCGATTTTCAGATATCGGATGATATCTACAGATGCGGTGCGAAGCATCTGGTATTGAATGTCATTCAATGTCTGGCTTGGCGCCACGACGATGGAATCGCCCGTATGCACGCCTACAGGGTCGATGTTTTCCATATTACACACGATGATACAGTTATCCGCACTGTCGCGCATCACTTCGTACTCGATTTCCTTCCAGCCCGCAACGGAACGTTCCGCCAGGATCTGATGGATTGGTGAAAGTTTCAAACCGCGGCGTGTGATTTCATACATTTCATCTTCATTATGCGCAATACCGCCGCCGGTGCCGCCCAATGTATAGGCCGGCCGAATGATGATCGGATAACCGATACGGTTCGCAAAAGCTACGGCCTCCTCAAGGTCGTTAAAAATATCCGATTCAGGAACCGGTTGATTGATTTCCTTCATCGCTTCCTTAAAGAGTTCACGATCTTCCGCCTGTTTGATGGCCTCTAATGTGGTACCGAGCAATTGCACACCGTACTCTTTCAAAACGCCCGCTTCGGACAGTTGTACGGCCATATTAAGCCCTACCTGACCGCCTAATGTCGCCAAAAGCCCCCAAGGTCGTTCCTTTTTGATGACCTCTGTAACAAATTCAAGGCTGATAGGCTCCACGTATACGCGGTCCGCAATATCCGTATCCGTCATGATCGTAGCCGGATTGGAGTTAACCAAGACTACTTTGTAGCCCTCTTCACGAAGGGAGCGGCAGGCCTGTGTACCGGCGTAGTCAAACTCCGCCGCCTGGCCGATGATAATTGGCCCAGAACCAATTACGAGTACCTTTTTTGCTTCTGTGGTCATATTATCGTCCCTTTCTCATCATATCTTCAAATTCATCGAATAAATATAGGTTATCAGTCGGTCCCGGTGATGCTTCCGGATGGTATTGAACAGAAAAAATCGGCAATGTCTTATGACGCATACCTTCTACGGTCCCGTCATTTACGCTGCGATGCGTCACCTCCACATCATCAGGCAACGTCGTATCATCTACGGCAAAGCCATGATTTTGAGATGTAATATACACGCGTCCGGTCCTAAGGTCCTGTACAGGATGGTTCGACCCGCGATGTCCGAATTTTAATTTGAACGTAGAGCCCCCGTAGGCCTGCGCCAGTACCTGATGACCCATGCAGATACCGAAAATCGGCTTCTTACCGAACATTTTTTTGACTTCTTCCACCGCATATCCGAGATCCTTAGGATCTCCCGGGCCGTTTGACAAAAAGATACCGTCCGGATTCACGGCCAGTACCTCCTCCGCCTTGGAATCAGCCGGGAATACGGTGAGACGGCAGCCCGCCGCCTCCAGAGAACGAAGGATGTTCTCTTTCACACCGTAATCCATAACGGCAACGTGGAACTCGGCATTTTTATCGCCGCGCATCCCCTGCCACTTCGTAGTAACTCGCATGACTTGATCGGTAGGCAATTCCTGTTTAAAGAATTTTTCAATATCCTCCATCGGATAATCGGCACGTACCAGAACGCCCTTCATTACACCGTGATTACGGATAGTACGCGTAATCGCACGCGTATCCACATCATAAAGACAAGGAATGCCATGCAGACGAAGGTACTCGCTAAACAGGCCTTCATTTTGCCAGTTGGACGGAAAGTCGCATAACTCACCGACAATAAAGCCTTTACAATACGGTTTAGGACCCTGCGTAATAGCATTTAATGTGCCGTAATTACCTATCAAGGGATAGGTCAATGTAATAATTTGATCCGCATAGGACGGATCTGTCAGGATTTCCTGATATCCGGTCATACCGGTGTTGAAAACGACCTCACCTACTGTAGGAGCGCCACCTAACAAGGACCCTTCAAATACGGATCCGTCTTCGAGTACTAACTTGCCTTTCATCTTAGGACTACGCCCTCCTTCATAACAACCTCACCATCCACTACGGTGAGTTTAGCCTTGCCCGTAACGGTCATACCGTCAAATGGGCTGACCTTACCTTTTGTATAGAATTGATTGCGATCCACAGTCCAAGTTTCTGTATCACTGAACACGGTAATATCTGCCGGTTTACCGACTTCAAGAACACCCGCATCAAGACGCATCAATTCCGCCGGGCGCGTACTCATGTGGTACACGACCTGATCGATGCTGAGTTTATCAGGACCGTATGCATTCGTAATAACGCCGGCCAACGATGTTTCAAGGCCGCTGAAACCATTCGGCGCACAGCAGAACTCGTGGTCTTTTTCTTCAAACGCATGCGGTGCATGGTCTGTAATAATCGCATCGATGGTGCCGTCTTTTAAGCCTTCCAATAGGGCCTGACGATGATCTTCCGATCGGATTGGCGGCGCCATTTTGAAAGCGGGATTATAATCCCGTAAATATTCATCCGTAAAGGACAAGTGTTGGCTCGTCACTTCACAGGTTACATTGAGGCCTTTAGCCTTTGCACGGCGCACCATGTCCACAGTATTCTTACTACTTACATGAGCGATGTGAATATGACCGCCCGTCATTTCAGACAATAAGATATCGCGGGCTACGGCCAAATCCTCCGCTACCGCAGGTCGACCGATAACACCCAGTTCATAGGATACAAAACCTTCATGCATATGACCGTTTTTCGTCAACGTAATGTCCTCTGCATGATCGATAACCATCTTGTCGAACATGGACGAGTACTCCAAAGCGCGGCGCATAAATGCCGCATTTTCTACGTAGTGACCGTCATCGGAGAATGCAACGACGCCCGCCTCCGCCATGTCACCGAGTTCCGCCAGTTCCTTACCTTCAAGGTTTTTGGAAACGGCACCGATAAACTCAACCTTCACGACACCGGTCAGTTCCGCCTGTTTTTTCAAACCTCTCACGAGGGCCGCATTATCCACAACAGGTGTCGTATTCGCCATCGTTACGACGCGGGTAAAGCCGCCGGCTGCCGCCGCCTGTGTACCGGAATGAAAATCTTCCTTCGCTTCCTGACCGGGTTCGCGTAAATGTGTATGAATATCGATAAGACCCGGTGCCACTATGAGACCCGTCGCATCATATATTTCGGCACCGTCTGCACTTAAATTTCGACCGATGGCCGCAATTTTACCATCTTTCACGAGAACGTCCGCTACTTCATGTTGTCGTTTTGCCGGATTAACTACCGTACCATTCTTAATAAGCAAGCTCACTACCGTCACCTCCATGAATTGTTAAGTACAATACCGCCATACGAATCGCTACGCCGTTGCGTACCTGTTCCTGAATTACCGATTGATCCGAATAAGCTACATCAGGGGCGATTTCAAGACCTCTATTCATCGGACCCGGATGCATAACCATGACATCATCCTTTGCCAATTTTAATACGTCCTTGTTGATACCGAAGATACGCGCATATTCACGGTTAGTCGGATATAAAGCGGAGTGAATACGTTCCAGCTGAATGCGAAGTACATTGACTACATCCGCATCGGCAACGGCCTCACGCACATCGTGATGAACGGTGACGCCCATTTTCGCAAACTCCGGATATACCATGGTGCGAGGACCGGCTAAGTGCACATCGGCCCCCATTTTCGTGAGACCGTAAATGCTGGATCTTGCAACGCGGCTATGCATGATATCCCCGAGGATAACAATCTTTAAACCTTCGATGGACTCTTTTTTCTCCAATATGGAATACATATCGAGTAAGGCCTGCGTAGGATGTTCATGCGCCCCGTCACCTGCATTGATGATGATAGGATCTACTGCCTTTGTGGCATACAAGGGCGCCCCTTCTGCACTATGGCGCATTACGATGGCATCCGTTCCCATATAGGCCAATGTGAGCAATGTATCGCGGAAGCTTTCACCCTTGCCCATGGACGAGCCGCTCGGCGTAATGTTGATGACATCAGCGCCCAGGTATTTACCGGCCAATTCAAAAGAACTGCGGGTCCGCGTACTGGGTTCCATAAAGAGATTAACGATAGATTTCCCTTTCAAAAACGGAATCTTCTTGTCATCAGACAGGACGACCTTCTTCATCTTCTTCGCCACATCCAAAATCAATTTGATTTCTTCAGCGGACACATTCTGCAAACCCAATAGATGTTTGCCATGCAAGCTAACTTGTCCCATGATTGCCTCCTAACTCACCATATCAAAAAAGACCTTTTGCCCAGAGCAAAAGGTCTAATAGTTTACACAAAGAAGCCCTTGAGGGCACTTTAACTATATTCCTTTTTTAGCCTCTCTGGACCAATTTAAAAGGTATTGTCTAATGCAGCGATCTCTCGTACCGCCTTCAGCATTATATCTCCATTAATTGTACTGAATCCTCCTGTGAAAGTCAATGTAAAAACGAAAAAATCATCAGCCGTTTTGAGCTCCGTTTTGTTGGTTCTGTTGTTGATTCTGTTGATCATTATTTTGTTCCTGGTTCTGCTGCTCCTGCTGTTGGTTCTGCTGCTCCTGCTGTTGATTTTGCGGTTCCTGTTGCTGTTCCTGCTGCTCCTGTTCACGCTGTTCACGAGGACGCGTATTCTGCGAAGCTGTCGGTCTAGGTTTCGTCAACTCTTCAATGGATATAGCATCCGGAATATATACTTTTGGTGCACTGTTAGAGGTATCATCCAGCTCTTCGAAGGATCGGCCTCTGCGAGCGCGTTCCGCCGCTTGTCGTTCCGCCTCCAACTGTTGACGTGCCATTTCCGCTTTACGACGCTCGTAGGCTTGTCGTTCCTGAAGACGTTGAATCGCCTCGGCGCGCTCCTTCGCTTTCCGTTCGCTTTCTGCTTGAGCCAATGCCTGCTGACGAGCTTCTTCCGCTTTGCGTTCCGCCATGAGGTGTTCTTGGTATCGTTCTTCCGCAATACGCTTTGCTTCCGCTGCTTGTCGTTCCGCTTCGGCGCGTTCCGCAGCCAATCGTTCCTGTTCCGCCTGACGAGCGGCCTCAGCTTGACGTGCCAATTCCGCCTGTCGTTCAGATTCAATACGGGCGGCCTCTGCCCGACGTTGATCTTCAGCGCGTTTCGCTTCTGCCGCCTTTCGAGCTTCCTCGGCTTTACGTGCTTCTTCTGCGCGCTTAGCTTCAGCTACAATACGAGCTTCCTCAGCCTTTCGTTCTTCTTCGATGCGTTTCACTTCTGCAGCTTTACGCATCTCTTCCGCTTTACGGGCCGCTTCAACTCTCGCAACTTCAGCCTTGCGTGCTTCTTCCGCTTGTTTTGCTTCCTTAATTCGGCGTGCTTCCTCGGCTTTACGAGCCGCTTCAATTCGTGCTACCGCTTCCTTATGAGCGGCTGCAATGCGTTTAGCCTCAGCAGCTTGCCGTGCCTGTTCAGCTTTACGTTCATCCTCAGCACGTTTTCGCTCCGCCGCCTGACGATCCGCTTCCGCTTTACGGGCCGCCTCGATTCGAGCTACAGCTTCTTTATTGGCATTCTCAGCACTCTTTGCCTCTTCCTCGATTCGCGCCGCTTCCGCTTTGCGCGCTTCTTCGGCCTGTTTCGCCTCTTCTGCCTGACGTGCTGCCTCCGCTTTACGGGCTTCTTCGGCACGTTTTGCTTCCTCAGCCTGCTTAAGGGCCTCAAGTTTCGCGATTTCAGCCTTGCGCTCCGCTTCAATGCGTTCTGCCTCTGCCGCTTGTCGCGCTTCTTCCGCCTTACGTGCTTCCTCGGCGCGTTTTTCTTCTGCCGCTATGCGTGCTTCCTCGGCTTTACGTAATTCCTCTGCACGTTTCGCCTCAGCTGCTTGTCGAGCCTCATCAGCCTTACGAGCCGCTTCAATTCTTGCAGCTTCCGCCTTGCGCGTATCCTCAATCCGTTTTGCTTCTGCCGCTTGTCGCGCCTCTTCCGCTTCACGCGCCTTGAGAGCTTCCCTTTCAGCTGCCAACTGAGCCTCTTTAGCGGCCTTTTCCTCGGCCGCCTTTCGATCCGCCTCGGCTTTTTCCGCCATCTTGCGTTCTATTTCAGCCTGTTTCGCTTCAGCAGCCTTGCGTTCTTCTGCCGCTTTATCCGCAGCAACACGCGCTTCCTCGGCCTTCTTGCGGGCAAACACTTCTTCCAGTTTTTTCGCCTGCTTCAATTTTTCTTCGCGCTTAGCCTCAGCCGCCGCCTTGTCGCTTAACTTCTTGGTTTCCTCATGAGCAATTGACTCTGCGGATTTCACCTTATCAGCAGCACCCGGCTTCGTTGTATCGATGCGACCTTTTTCGGCACCTTTTGAAGTCCCTACCGGAATGTTCTTGAGCCCTTCCGTAGGATGTCCTAAGCTGTCTTTAGCCTCTTTAGATACTTCCACGGCGATCGTCTGCTGTTGCTGGGGATTCGCCAATGATTCAGGAATGAATAGGAATCGAATTGGTAAATTGGATGCACCGGCAGGCATAAAGGATAACGTCAATTCATCCCCCGCATTATAGTTGCCCATCAATCGGCTATCCAGAATCGTTCCGTCACCTAAAGCCGAAACGCCATCCGCACCGCCGATATGATATGTACGAGTATCCGTTTCACCTCGACGAGCCCCCTGCTGATGCAAAGCTTTCACCGTAAAAGAACCGGAATAAGGTCCACCGAGAGGATTAAAATACAGACGGAACGGTTCCTCGCCCTTCGTAGGAATTTTTAAAGTATACGATACACCATAGTTACCGCGGTCCCGAACGAATGCCTTATTCTGCATTTCATCTACACCGTTGATGAAAACATCCTCTCTATCATTACCGATTTCCACATAAGCACCGCCAAGAGCTGTATCGTACGGCGTCGTTACCTCCATATTACGCTTGGCCCCTGTATAGGTACCGCGCAATTGGATTTCATCGATCGGTAAATTATTAACCCAGTGAGACGCCTCTACCGAATTAAGATCCATAGGGAGCATCATAACACGCGCATAAACGGGTGCATCCGTTTTAATATCTACAAGGCCCGTAAATAATGCATCCTGAGGGACCGGTGTATTTTCTAAATCCGAGAATATGAGCTGCCGACCTTTCGGAGGGATACTCAAAGAATATAGAGGCTTTGCCGTCGGACTTTCATCAAGAGGATGTTCTAAATCCTGACGTGATAAATCGCGGCCGGCCGCAAAATAATCCTTCGATGCTACGGACTTAAGCTGTCTCATAACATGCACAGTACTCGCATATGGCGTCTGATTTTCCAGAACGATGGCCATCTTATGAGGTTGCGACATTTCATTTACATGATAGAAATAGATACGCCCGTTTCCGTTAAGCGTACCCGCGCTGAGCGTACCACCTACAGGACCTACGTATTCAGGACTGTCGGATAGCAACAATGTATCCGTCTGGGACACCAAGGATGGCGGCAATGGCGAAAATTGAAAATATCCTATGGATTTTAAGTCAATATCGCGTGCCTCCACATGCCCCGTAAGCGCAGCCATCGCGGCCATCGCCGCAGCCACACAATATTTTGATTGATATGAAAACATACTCTCTCACCTCTATAATTCTTCCAGACCGTTCGGGTCATAAGTTAGCGCTAACGCTTCAATTTTTTTTAAACGATGACCAATACCGGATTTAGACAATTTACCGTTCATCATTTCTTCAAGCTCTTTTAAACTGGCTTCCGGATTCTCCAGTCGCAATCCGGCCACAACACGCAATTTCTCCGGTAATTTGTCGATACCTAAATATTCATCAACAATACGGATGGCTTTGACCTGACGAACCGCGGCATCTACAATTTTTTGCAGATTCGCCGTCTCGCAATTCACCTGACGATTAATCTGATTACGCACGGTTTTCATAATCCGCACATTCTCAAAGTCCATCAATGCCGACTGAGCCCCCATGATTTGAAGGCAGTTCGTCACGGCGTCCCCTTCCTTGAGATACACCACAAACTCATCCTTACGCTCCGTCAGACCGCCATGAAGATGAAATAATTTCAATACATAAATAATCTCCCTCGCAAAAGCTTCATTGCCGGTCATGAATTCCAGATGATAATCACTCTGCGGCTTATTAACGGATCCGCCCCCTAAAAACGCCCCTCTCAAAAAGGCGCGACGGGATTCCATCGATTTGAGCCAGCTTCTGGGAATCTGTGCCGTCATAGGCCAGAGGGCCAAATCTTCCAATGCCTGACGTCCTTCCGCAGAGGGCTCCACGGACAATGTATACATATTCTTTTTTCTTAAATTCAGTCCCTGCCGTACCAGTACATTTGTAGGCAGTTCATATTGCTTTTTTAAAATGCCTAACAGACGACGGGCAACCGCATTATTGGCGGTTGCCAGCCGAATGCCTACGGCCCCGTTAGGGCCCAGAATAATGGATCCGCTCATACGCAACAAGCAGGACGCCTCAATTTTCATGGCCATATCCACATCACCGGATGATTCATATTGGCATAATTCATTTTTTACATCTTCTGCAAATGACATATGGATTTCCTCTGATTAATGATCATCCCGTTGTAAATAATATTCCAGAATATGCGGCTCCGTATTGGACTGCATAGCATGGACGATATCCATGATGACCTTGCCCAATCGCTCCGGATCGTGAACAGCCGGCTTCTGAGAACTGATCAACGTCGCGCGAATCGTACGAATGCCTTTGGCCTGCAATTTCTTTGAATCAATTGCCACCGGCTCTGAACCGACGGCGCTGTATTGTTCGACCATCTGAATCGGCAACGGTCCGTCATTAGCGAGAACCGTATCAATAATTCCCTCTCCGCCGTGCGCGATAAGCGCCTCCACATGGTCATTTAATGTATAGCCTGATGTTTCCCCCGGTTGAGTCATAACATTGGCGATATAAATCTTATTCGCTTTGCTTGCTCTAATATGAGATGCAATTTTATCGGTGAGCAGGTTCGGAATAATGCTCGTATACAGGCTGCCCGGCCCAATGATGATAAAATCGGCTTCATCTATGGCACGCAATGCGGCCCCTTCCGGCTTCGGCAATGCCGGATCGCTGTACATGCGGCGAATACATTTACCCGAATTAGGAATATTACTTTCACCTTCAACTATAGTACCATCTGTCATTTCCGCGCGCAATTTAATAAATTCCGTAGATGACGGAATAACGCGCCCGCGTACACGCAACAACTTACTGGCCGCCTCTAAGGCTTCCTCTATATCACCGTCATACACCTGCGCAAGGGCCGTGATAAACAGATTACCGAAGCTGTGTCCTGATAATTCATTATCTCCTTCAAATCGATATCGGAACAGATTTTCCATAACACCTTCTTGTTCCGCCAACGCAACCAGGCAGTTTCGTAAATCACCGGGTGCAATCATTTGAAAGTCTTCACGCAGACGGCCCGATGAACCACCGTCATCAGCGACAGTAACGATAGCCGATAAATTCGACGTATGAGTTTTCAAGCCGCGCAATAAATTGGACAGACCCGTACCGCCGCCGATAACGACGATTTTAGGACCTTTATCAAGGCGAATATTCTGAAAGATAATATCCGACACCTTGCTGTCCGGATTCGGTAAAACGGCGCGAATAATGGTCTTAACGACCTTACTCGTACCGATCAGCATCAGTACACCTCCGACAGAGATGAGCACAACACCGACGGCGACGAGTATATTATAATTGTAAAAGCCCGTCATTTCATAAGAAAACGCGAGCACGATATCTTCAAGAACGGCTAACCATTGATAGTTAAACATCAAGGAAATGCCGATGATCAATAGACCTACACCGAGACTGAACAGGGTAAGCCAACGTTTGATATTTAGACCCGGAATCAGCCACCGGAACCATCCTTTTCGTAACATAATAACCCCTATCTAGTCACACAGTGTATTAATTTCATGAGGATTAAAATCCTCTTCCACATTATTTTTCATCATATCCCGATGTTCAACGGATACATGATATCCATTCTGCAATAAATGGGCATATAGAGCCTCCGCCATCGCCACGGAGCGATGCATGCCGCCCGTGCAGCCGACAGCTATGATAAATTGAGATTTTCCTTCCTGCTCATAATTCGGCACGAGAAAATCCATGGTATCAAAATATCTCCGTTTAAACTCTTCCGTCACCTCAAAGGAATGAATATAATCGTTGACGACCTTTACGCGGCCGGTCTTATGACGATACTCGGGAATATAGAAAGGATTCGGCAGGAATCGTACATCCCATACCATATCCGCATCGAGAGGAATACCGTATTTAAATCCGAAGCTCACCACGGTGATAGACATACCGTGCCCGTCATCAGCTTGAGTGAAACGAGTCTTCAAATACTCTTTCAGGCTGGCTGTCTTCATGTTCGTCGTATCGATGATAAAATCCGCCTTATGACGTACGGAATTTAAAATCTGACGTTCCTTTTTTAGACCTGTCGTGATGAGCCCGTCAGGGGCCAACGGATGACTGCGACGACTCTCTTTATAGCGCCGTATCAATGTTTCATCGGTAGCATCCATGAATACAATTTCATAATCCACCTTCATCTCTTTCAAGCTGTCAAGAGATGCGGATAGAGCTTCAAAAAATTCGCCCCCCCGAATATCCACGACAAGGGCCACGCGATTCGTTTTTTCTCCGCCTTGACGACAGATTTCACTCAATTTCGGAATCAATATAGGCGGGATATTATCGACGCATAAATATCCCATATCTTCAAGAGCTTGTAATACCTGTGTCTTACCGGCACCGGACATGCCCGTTACAATTAATAAACGAAATGCTTCCATATCCTGTCTCCATTATAAAAGATTCTCTTCGATCCAATGTGCCACACCATCCTCATTATGATGCCCACAAATGCCTTTTGCCATAGCTTTCACGGCAGGTGTCGCATTCTCAACCGCCACGGAAAATCCCGTTCTGCTCAGCATGGAAATATCATTCTCCGCATTGCCGAACGATACGATATGTTCTAAAGAAATAGAATTAGAATCAGCCAGCCGTTGCAACGCATGCCCCTTTGATACATGAGGCGCGACGATTTCCAGAAAATCCGCCTGACTTCTCACCATCGTAACCATATCGCCCACCGATGGTCGTAAAGTATCGATAATGCCGTCAATATGCTCCGCTTTATCGATAGCAATCAGCTTATTCGGTTCCCTGTTCAAACCGTACAGATCATCACCTAGGAACTCGGGCTTCGCCCCCGTCTGGCGTTCGTACAGCTCGGATTGCCACGTCGGATGATGACATAATAATCGGTCGTCTACATAGGACTGTATATACCAATGGTGTTTTTCCGCCATCTGAAAGATTCGCTGTACCGCTGTAAGAGGCACGGTCTGTTCAAACAGCTTTTGACCGGTGGTTAATTCCTGAATCAATCCGCCGGAGAATAGAATCATCGGTACATTGCCAAGCTGTAATGCCTCCCCGACAGGACGGGCCGTCTGATACATACGCCCCGTTGCAATCGTAACGGCAACACCCTTTTCCTGCAAGCGTTGCAGCACATCAACGGTATAATCCGATACGGTATTATCACTCCGTACCAAGGTCTCATCACAATCGATAGCCACCATCTGTATATGAGAAAAAGAAGGATTCATGCCCGCCTCCTTTATATAACAAATAATATACTCTTTATTATACCATTTTATAGAGTAATAAAAATAGGACCAGACAGAATTGTCCGGTCCTATCGGGCCTCCTCTCCAAGGTCCGCATACAAGGTTGAATGTGTGTAGTGCAAGAAAAATAGCCATTCCCCCTTGGTCTTACCATTTATATTCTCATCTTACGACCATACGTAGAAAATGTAAACACCTGAGTATATACGAATAATGCATAATAAAACAAAATATACAGAGTATTCATTCATAATAACCATAAAATAAAGGTTCATCACCATACCAAAAAGGAATAGCACCGGCCCGTTTCACTAAAAATTCATTAAAATTATTGATATCTTAGTTGGTACCTTAAACGGTGCACATATAAATATATACAAAAAAGAGACCCCCGGAGGAGTCTCTTTTGTATGATTAACTATCAAATTAGAATTTGTAGTTAAGATCTGCACGGTAGAAGTCGCTAAGATCGTTACCAGCTTGATCTTTCCAATCGAAGCCGTAGTAAGCGGACAAGCCAACATTGTTCTGCAATGCATAGTCAACAGTTGCCAACCAACCTTTGGAATCTTGAGTATATGCTTGATTCCAAGTAGAATCAACGATAGGTGCATTTTCTTTTTGGTTGAAATATTGACCTTTCACATCCCAAGTACCTGCTTTTTTGATGTCGTAGTTACCATAACCAAGACCTGCAACCCAAGCTTGAGAACGATTTACTTTAGAATCTTTCAACCATTCACCGCCAACCCAAACTTTGTTGAAGTTAGCATCTGCGTTGAAACCATAGATGTTTTTATAACCATCGCCATCTTGGTTTACACGGTTGTAGAAACCGCCTACAGTACTATTTTTGCCTACTTTACCATTCAAGCCAACATATGTATGAGTTACATTTTCATCTTTAGTCAAGCCTGCTAATTCACCGGATACCATATAACCGTATGCAGCTTGAGCCTTAATTTTGTCGTTACCAACGTTCAATTGAGCACCGTCGAAAGTACCGTCAAATGCTAGACCACCACCAATAACTTGGTTGAAACGACCAGCTTTTAAGGATACGCGTTCGCCGAATTTATGATTTACATAAGCGCGGTCAATTGTAGCATTTGCATTACCACTAGAAGTGGAATCACCAAATTCATAGTTGCCGGAAGTTACACGAACAACTGCTTCAGTTCTGTCGTTTACATTTGCATTAAATTGTACACGAGCACGGCCATCAAATTTAGATTTGCTGTTATCTTTGTACACGCCTTTATCTTCAGAACCTTGGTAACGTAAACGCATATCGCCTGTTACCTTAACATTACCAACGCGGTCTTCCAAACGAGCTACACGAACGCCCAAGTTGTTCAATTCGTTGGAGAATTCATCAGCCAAACGGTTGATCATAGCTTGTTGTTCAGCGTTAGCGCGGTCTTGGTTAGCCATAGCTTTAGCTACCATTTGAGCCATTTCGTAACGAGTGATGTTGTTTTGGCCTTTGAAAGTGCCATCTGGGTAACCGTTAACGATACCAGCGTTAGCCAATTGGGAAACTGCTTGGTATGCCCAGGAATCTGGAGTTACGTCGGAGAATGGGTTAGCTGCGAATGCAGTAGTTACACCCAATACTGCTGTTGCTGCAAAAAGAGCTGCGAATTGTTTTTTCATAGTTGAATTCCTTCTTTCTGAAAAACTAAAAAAATAAAAATGTTACAAGTCATAACATTCACATTTTACTCAGTCCTTCAGATTAAGAATTCTTGGGAGTGTCCACGTTTCCTCACCATATTCTATATCGAAGTTCCTCGTTTCATGTGTTTGTCACTTCTTGTACGGTGATATTAGCACAACCTATTTTTAGTGTAAACCCCTTTTTCTCATTTTTGTTCTCAACAATCAAATTTTCTTTTTTGAAAATTCGATGAAGCCAGTTATATTCTATCTTCATGAAGCTTTAATAAATTTTGAAAAAAAATCAAACTTTGTATTTCATCTCCTTTTTCAATATTAATTCTCATAAATATTATTAAGTATGTCTAATTAATGATGTACCTATTAATTAACCTCATCTCATTTTATACAATATGTTTCATAAAGATTTCATACAATATATAGTGCCCTGTTTACCGTTAAATACTAGAAAAAACTTATTCACAACTTCAATACATACAAAAAATTTCTCCTTTATATATACCATTATATACAAAACATTTCATACAAAAAAAGACTTCCGAAGAAGTCTTTTTTTATGATTCTAACTAAATTAGAATTTGTAATTCAATTCTGCACGGTAGAAGTCGGATAAGTCGTTACCGTCTTGGTCTTTAGAGTTGAAACCGTAGCCGGCGCTCAAACCTACATTATCTTGTACCGCATAATCTACGGAAGCCATGTAGCCTTTGTAACCGTTAGATGTATTAGTCAAGTCATATGCTTGATCCCATGTGGAGCTTACGATAGGTGCATTAGCTTTTTGGTTGAAGTATTGACCCTTCACATCCCATGTACCTTTCTTAGCGATGTCGTAGTTACCGTAGCCAAGACCTGCTGTCCAAGCTTGAGAGTTATCTACGTTGGAAGCTTTCAACCATTCGCCGCCGGCCCATAATTTATTTTTACGTAAGTCCGCATTGAAACCGTAAACATTTTGTTTATCGGAGTTAACTGTTACACCATTGTGGTTCAAGTCACCACTGGATAATCTGGAGTAGAAACCGCCGACGGAGGATTCTTTACCAACTTTACCCTTCAAGCCGACATAGGATACGGATGGATTATCGGATTTGGAGTTGCCATCAGCAGCGCCGTCAATCATGTAACCATAAGCACCTTGCAATTGAACTTTGTCATTGCCGAGGTTCAATTGAGCACCGTCGAATGTATCATCGTACATCAAACCGCCACCAATTGTCTGTTGGAAACGACCGGCTTTAGCGGATACGTTACTACCGAATTTGTGATCTACATAAGCGCGATCGATTTTTGCTTGGGAATCCTTACTGGAATCACCGAATTCGTAATTACCTTTTACACGAACAACTGCTTCTGTTTTATCATTTACATTAGCATTGAACTGTACACGTGCACGGCCGTCAGTTAAGGATTTACTGTTTGGTTTGTAAACGCCCTTATCTTCGGAACCTTGATAACGAAGACGCATATCACCGGTTACTTTTACATTACCTACGCGATCTTCCAAGCGGGATACACGAACGCCCAAGCTGTTCAATTCATTGGAGAATTCATCAGCCAAGCGGTTAATCATAGCTTGTTGTTCAGCGTTAGCACGATCCTGGTTAGCCATAGCTTTAGCTACCATTTGAGCCATTTCATAACGAGTGATGTTGTTTTGGCCTTTGAAAGTGCCATCCGGATAACCATTAACGATACCAGCTTGTGCCAATTGGGATACTGCTTGATATGCCCAGCTGTCTGGAGTTACATCGGAGAATGGATTTGCAGCAAATGCTGTTGTTACACCTAACACTGCTGTTGCTGCTAACATTGTTGCGAATTGTTTTTTCATAATGAAAACCTTCCTTCTTATATAAAGAAATATATAATCAGAAGACAGTCATCACATGTCCGCTTAACTCTGAAAGAATTCTTTAGGAGTGTCCACGTTTCCTCATCTAAATAGGTCTTTCTTTGTTCTACTTCTATGTGGTTATGTCTTTCTGTACTGTGACTATAGCACCAGTCATTTTTCTTGTAAAGTATTTCACGCAATTAAATTTGATGAATTTTTCTTCATGAATAATTTTCAATGTACAAACCCTTATTTTTACTGTATTCTTAAAATTAAATTTCATACAATTTCATTTTATTTTCGTAAAAATAGCACTAAAATTTATCCCTTTTAATCTTATTTTTAGTAATTTTACCTAATCTAACTATGTATCATAGATTAATTTTTGTTATATATCTGTTAATTACAGGCACTTTTATAAGCGATTTTAACGTAATTCATTTATTTTAAACAAATAAAAAGCCTATTTATAAGCGCTTTTATGAGTAAATTTTCCATATGCTCAACAATTGAAACATTCATGTTCAGCAACAAAAAGTTTTACTATTATGCGCTTATAAATAAGCTTTCACTATTATGCTATAAATAGGCTTTCACTATTATATTATTATTTATATTATATTGTATTATATTATTTAAATTGCATAGGATACGAATCCTAACACATGGTCTATCGGTACAGGGCCGATAAAGCGGCTGTCGCTGGAGTGATTGCGATTATCCCCCATAACAAACACATGCCCTTCCGGTACAGTCACCGGAGTGGAACGCGTATAGTTTATATTGTGTTCCTTAATATAAGGTTCCTGCAATTCCTGTCCATTACGCCACACATGACCGTCCTTAAATTCCAATACATCGCCGGGACGTCCGATAACACGCTTTACCCATACATCATTAGTCTGAGCAGACTTGCTGAACACGGACGCGTAATTCATCAACGGTTCTTTCACATCATCCACCCATGTGCGTTCCCGATTGACACGACTGTCGATGATAACGATTTGACCGTAATCCGGCATTTCATTCATAATATGATGCCATTTTGTAACGATCAGATATTGTCCATTATGTAATGTATCCTCCATCGATTCGCCGGATACGCGGGTAGGCTGAATCAAAAAGATATGAATGACCATAGCAATAACAAGTGCCAATGCGATGGCGTATATCCAGTCTAAAATTTCTTTTACAATTGTTGTTCCTACTTTATTACTCATAAGGGCCCCCTTTAATGACCACCTGTGTTAAATCGTCCACCAAATACATCGTGCACATCCTGAATCGTAATGAATGCGGTTGGATCAACCTCATATACGGTATCCTTAAGACGTGTAATCTCGAGTCGTGTCACCACAGAATATAATACATGTTTAGGCTGTTTTAAGTAGCCCCCTTCACCATACATAATAGTAACACCTCTATTGAGGTTCTCATTCAAGGCATCCGCAATATTTTCAGAATTTGCCGCATCCGTAATAATCATAACGCCTTTAGACTCTTCAAGGCCCGTAATCGTTATATCAATCATCTTATAAGCGATAAAATAAGCTATAAGAGAATACATCGCGCTGTTCCAGCTATATACAAAGCCTGCAGCCCCCAGAATGATAAGATTCATAGCCATGACGATTTCCCCGACGGAGAATGTGGACCGCTTATCAAAGATAATCGCCACGATTTCTGAACCGTCCAATGAACCGCCGTTTCGAATAATGAGCCCTACCCCGATACCGAGGATAATCCCCCCGAATATGGCTCCCAAAAAAGGATCCGTCGTAACAGGCTCAAAATCATGGGCAAAATTGGAAAATATAGCCATCCACACAATGGAAAACAACGTGGAGAACGTAAAGGTTTTACCGATAACCCGATACCCTATATACAAAAACGGTAAGTTGATGAGGACTACGAAAATACTGAACGAGATCCCCGACAACTCAGATGCCATCAATGAAATACCGACTACGCCACCGTCGATGATGTTATTCGGTACCAAGAATAAATCAAGGCCTACCGTATAGATAAGAGCCCCTAATATCATCATCAGGCAACGCATAATCAAATGTGTCCAGCTGCGCGCTGTCATATCGTTACTCATGTCTATCTCCTTTTCCGTACAACTGCTCCATCGCATGCAAACGTTTTTCTTGCAGCTCGCCCGAATCAATATCATCCTCTTTTGCGGCCAGAGCACTTTGAATTAATTGTTTCGTATAACGCAATGCGATTACATAGGCCGTTAAATCATCCACCGGCTCCGGAGGAAATTGCATGGTTGTAGGTAAAATCTTTCTCCACCCCTTCGGCGGATTATATTGCCAATATAATTTACGGGCCTCCTCCGTACTGCGGGACTCGTCAATGAGACTTGTGGTAATCTTGTGATTGCGTCCAATCTGCTGTAATGATGGATATAAATATTTATGATTGGTTCCGTTACCGCATACAATATGATTAACACCGTAATAGATTGTCAAAATTCGTTCTATATCATTATTGAAAGTTTTACTGGCAATGATATCGCGATATACCAAGGCCCCCGTCGGCGTTACAATAGCAACCCCGGTCTTTTCATTACCCGGATCCACTGCCAGAATATAAGTATTATCAGTCATGTTAATGTCCTCACTAACGAATACAATAGTTATATTTTAACATAAAAAGAAGGCCTTATGTGAAAAAATCACATAAGACCTTCCCGATTTTATTCCATGAAGCACGGTACGCTTCCCACGAATTATGATGTCGATATAACTCTGATGTTTATCACTTATTGCATTCTGGATTTTCTATCGATATCCGGCATTTGTGTTATACGTAATTTAATATGTACCGGACCGGAGGAGTACGTATCTCCATCGACATAAGCCTCTACATGAACTTTGCCATGCATCATACCGATACGACGTATAGCCGCAAATAAATCATCCCCCGGTATCGTACCGATATCACCTGTCAAGGAATCCGGAATAACACCCTTTGCCTTCGCATTTTCGTTGACCTGTTTCAAAAATTGCAACATAGCCGACTGAGCATTACTACCGCCATCCATCACGGTGGAATGAATAACTTCACCATTTTTAAAGATAAATTGTTGTGGATATACCTGGATGGTAGCCACCGCAGGTTCACCGGCGATGATATTTCCCGCCGCCACAACTTGTACCACCATCGGTGTCTTGGCACCGATTAATTTCTGTGTAGCGATTTCCACATTTTGACGATCCACATATACTACATATTGACCAGTATCGGTTATACCTAACCGGCGCATAACCAGTTGATTGGTATCGTCAATAATATTTTTGATAGCATTATGACTATCTTCTTCACTTAATCCCGGACGAACTACGGCTTGTGCCAACAGTTGATCTACTTGGAATAAAATCGTCCCTTCACGGAGATGAATGATGCCATTCTGCAATTGTTCCTGCGTATTCTGCAGTTCTGCAATATGGGCTTCCATCTTGGCACGCGTCGCTTCCAAATCGGCCAACTTCTGAGAAACCTGTGCATAGGAGGACTGCAACGTAGCCAATTCAGCCTCTGTAGCATCCTTTGCAGCCTGAGCACTTTCCAGTTCAGCCCGGGTCGTCTCTACCTCGCGTCGAATCTGTTCTATTTCATTCATGCGCTCCTGCAGTTCCTGCTTATTCTGCTCCAATAAAGCCTTCCCTCGGATGAGTTCCTGCGTCTTAGCCGCCACTTCTTCGTTGAGTTGCTTCATATCCGAGCGCAATTTATCCATCCCGAAAAGAGCTGTTCGTACACTTTGAGATGTAAATGTTAGGACCCCTACGGTTGCAGCTGCAACAAGCAAGCCGGTCACAATCGTAACGATAATAGATGTATGTTTAGGTCGTAAACCAAAGAGGGACATACGACGTTTACCTATTTTCGTGCCTAACTTATCACCCATATAGGCGATAATCCCGCCCATCAAGGCGATAATAATCAAAATTTTAAGCCCTACCAGCACATCACGTCCCTCCTTTCATTTCCATTACCAAACATTATATTAATCTATTTATAACTTATATTTATATTCATAGTATACCGTCACTAAGTAATAACTGTAAATATCCCTTTACGTTATTACCTAGATGACGTCGTCACTTGGATACGCGCCAATTCAAATACAAGCCCGCAATAATACCCAATGTATCCGGAATTAATGCGGCGAGCATCGTCGGCAACGCACCGCCCTTTCCCAGCGCACCGGCGAACGTCATGACACCATAATAGATGAAAATAATCAAGATACTGATACCAAAGCCGATCGATGAACTGGATCTCTGTTTCTGTAATCCCAACGGAGCCCCTACCAAGGCAAATACGAAACTTGCCAACGGAATGGTAAAACGTTGATACATTTCCATTTCCAATTTATTGGCATTTGTATATGCCGCCTTATAGGCGCTGATTTGATGACGCAATTCCTTAATCGTCAACTCTTCAGGTTTACGTTGATCTTGTTGGATATCCTTCGGGGCAGACTTAATCGGTAGCGATTGCTCCTTAAAGCGCATGGTCCGCTCCACACCGTTACCGGCGGAAATATCATAAATGATACCGTTATGCATTACCCAGTACTGTCCATTCCAAACGGCGGAATCCGCATTTTCCACCTGCTGCAATTTACCGCCTTCGCCGAATTGTTGCACCGTAATCATGCTCAACTCTTTCGTCTCGCTATTGTAATGCTTTGCATACATCAACGTACCCAAGTCATCACCATTCATCGTCTTCAATACGATATGGTCCTGGGTTTGAGGCGATGCATTTTTCATGATTTCTTCGCGCACAATACTCTGATACATATGATTTGTACGAGGGACAACAAACTCGTTAAACGCTACGGCTCCGATGGATATGATGAGCGCGATGATATACACGGGCATGGCCAACCGTAAAAAGCTGAGACCACCGGCCCGCATCACGACGATTTCACTGGTACTGCTCAAGCGACTGAACGTCATGAGCGATGCCAACAGTACAGACATAGGGAATGTTAAGATGACAATACTCGGTAATGCCAGTATGAATGCTTTCATAACCAGCAATAAAGGCGCCCCGTATTCGGTAATGTATTGAGCAATCCGAAATAATGTGCCCGTACCTATAAATATACTGGTAAAGGCGAAAACGCCAAATAGAAAAGGACCTACAAAGGCTTTCAAAATATATTTGTCTAATAATCGCATGGTCCCCTCCTATAGTTTAAAGTTATCCCCCAAATAATGTTCTCGCGCAATCGGATTATTCGCGATCTCATCAGGGGTTCCTTCCAAGAGGATTTTACCACTACTCAAGATATACGCCTTATCAACGATCCCCAATGTTTCCCGTACATTATGGTCCGTAATCAAAATACCGATACCTCGATTTTTAACATGTAATATGATTTGCTGTATGTCCGCCACCGCAATTGGGTCAACCCCGGCAAACGGTTCATCAAGCAAGATGAAGTTCGGCTCCAAGGCTAAACAACGTGCGATTTCAACACGACGTCGCTCACCGCCGGACAACTGCATCCCCATACGGTCGCGCACATGCTCGATATGAAATTCCTCAATGAGCGATTCCACGATGGATTCAATTTCATCAGCGGATTTTGATGTAGTCTGCAGCATGGCACGAATATTGTCCTCAACGGACATAGAACGAAATATCGAAGCCTCCTGCGGCAGATATCCGATTCCCTCAGAGGCCCGCTTATACATGGGAATATTCGTAATGTCTTTTCCATCTACGGTAATGACACCAGAACTAGGTCGTTCTATCCCCACAATCATGTAGAATGATGTGGTTTTCCCTGCCCCGTTAGGACCTAAGAGGCCTACAACCTGCCCCTTATCAACGCGCAGACTCACCCCATCCACGACATTGCGACCGCTAAAGGTTTTGACTAAGTTTTTGGTTTCTATATACATATACGATCCTTACTGATTTGGAACAATGACTAATGTGCTACGACCCCCTAATGTTTCTGCGGAATCATCAGCAAGGCGAATCTTAAGCTCCGGTGCATTCAGCACATTGCCGTTTTGTACGGCATGCGCAGAACCGGATAACAACACAACCCCGTCATTTTGATTTGGCGTTTGTGTATACGTAGCACGGTCAGCCGAACCGGATACATTACGTTCCGGATTAGCAAAGGTTACATTACCTTTGGCAACGGCTCTGATCTCCTTCAACCAGCCTTCAACCTGATCGCCGGTCAAGGTCGTTCCTTCCGCAATCAATCGTGCATTTCCGGATACTAAACCATACTCTGTATCAGTATTATATTCAACGGAATTACCAAAGATTTGGCGATCTGCCCGTTGTAAATGCACATCACCCATAGCGGTGAATTTATTATTGTTAAAGCTATGAACGGATTGAGCCGACATAGACATATCGGTACCGATCATGGATACGCCGCCGTCAAGATTAGCCTCTTGTGTCTTCGTATTATACCAGCCGTTTGCACCGGTCATGGTTTTATCAAGTTGGGTAATCACGACATTTCCCTTCGCATCCGCACGACCTGTAGTACCATCATATGATAATGTATCCGCACTGATGGTCAACGGATCATTGGCCGCCCATGCCGTAATGGATGCGGTCATGAGTGCAGCCAATACGGCCATACCAATCTGTTTCTTCTTATTCATCATATTTCCTCACTATTACTTCTTTGTTAATTTCGCATTACCTATGGCTTTGATCTGTTGTAGCGACATATTGCCTTCCAGCTTATCGCCCACTAATGTCACGTCATTACTGGTATAGGTGAAAGCCGACTGAGATGTAAGCTGTTTTGTTTTATTATCAAAATGTAAAGCCTCTGTTTTAAAGGTTGCCCCTTCCGTATTTGTTGCAGTTACCCCCTGATCTATATCAAGAGAATTTCTGTCTCCTGTCAGGACCGCATGAGGAGCCGTAATTGTTGTGGTTACATTATTCTGATAGAATTGCCCCTTTAGATTTGTCAAAACGATAGCTTTCGTTCGCGGGTCATATTCAATTTTTTCTGCCGATAAGGCCCACACCAATTTACCGTCCTTTTCCTCCTGCAAATCTGCACCTTGGAAATTAACTAGTTGTCCGGCACCTGTCTGAGTCGTTGTGGATTCGCCGGAATCTTTCATGATATATACGATAAGCCCTACCAGGACAAATACTACAGCGACCACAATAGCAATTAACTTTTTATTATTTTTCATGTGCCCTCTCCCGAATAGCCATTTTCTTATCGTAATCGACAATTTCGTTCATCTTGGTCATCCAACGATGTTGGAACCAGAGCCACTCATCCGGATGTTGACGAATAAAGTCCTCGGTTACACGAACACATTCCTCTGTCAGGCGATACATATCCACTTCTTCATCACCGGTATCCACATAGTGCAATGCAGGTAGAATATGAACGATATGCCCACCTTCAGGTTTACGAGATGTAAAAATCGGCACCACCGGAGAACCGAATTTTTTTGCAAATGTAGTCGGTCCCATCACGGCCGAAGATTCCTGCCCTAAAAACGGAACAGGTAAACCATGTATATATCCATCTTGGTCAGCAAGGAAACCAAGCAGTTTTTTTTTCTTTAAAGCCTTTGCAGCCAATACGATTTCGTTACCGCCGCTGGCAAACACATCAAGCCCCACCATCTCGCGATATTCATTCATCAGACGGGTAAATTGAGCATTCGGCTGTTTTTTTACAATCGTCGTAGATGGATATCCGTGTGCCGCCATAGCAGCCCCCATCCATTCCCAGTTGCCTACATGACCGGTGAGAACGATGACACCTTTATCCTCCGCGATGGCCGACTCCAGATGTTCGATGCCGCGCAGTTCAATGTGTTTATTAATAAAAGATTTTGTTAAATTCGGCATATACAGGACTTCCATGACGCTGCGGCCCAAATTCTTAAACAAGCGATTAATGAGCTCTTCAGCCTGCTGGTCATTCATATTCATGCCTATCTTTATATTTTTAATGCCTCTAAGCTTTTGCTTCTTCGCTATAAGACCATATATAGGGCCTAAACTAGCACCTATGAGCAAAATGAGTTTATATGGCAGTCGACATACAAGCCAACTAATAGCTTTAACTAAATGGTATTGCCATTCATTGTTCATTCTGCTCACCTCCTTTATTGTCCATAAGCATGTGCCTCCCGAGCATAGTCTGCTATGACAGAGTCCCATAAGCCTTGATTCTTCAAAATATATTCCACGGCTTCCCGCACGGCACCATGACCGCCCGCAGCATGAGAAATAAATTTAGCTATATCCTTTACCTCGGGTACCGCATTTTGAGGTGCCATCGGTAAACCTACGATCTGTAACGCTCCTAAATCATTAAGGTCATCACCCATATAAGCGATATTTTCCGCATCGATGCCATGTTCCGTACAAAGGGTACGTAATGCCTCTGTTTTATTTGCATGGCCCATGATTAATGCGTCAAAATGAAGCTCTTTGGCACGACGTTCAACCATCGGTGATCTGCGAGCCGTAATGATAGCCAATTTAAAACCGGCCTTACGGGCCGCCGTGAGACCTAAGCCATCCTTTACGGAAAAGCTCTTCATTTCTTCACCGCCGGATGTATAGATCAGCGAGCCGTCGGATAAAACACCGTCTACATCAAGTACAATCCATCGAATATCCATTATTATACAATGCCTCTACGCAACAAATCCGTAATATGAACAATGCCGAGGCATTTATTATCCGCATCTACTACCGGTAACACCGTAATAGGTCGAGGTTGATTCTTTTCCATTAAATGAAGCGCCTCGGCAGCTAATTTATCCTTTGTAATCGTGCGAGGCATCGTCGTCATCATGTCTTCCACCGGCCACTCGAGGAAATTACTGCCCGAGTCAAGGCCACGACGTACATCGCCATCTGTAACGAGACCGATGAGATATCCTTCTTCATCCACGATATTTGTAGCGCCTAAGCCCTTTTCAGTCATTACAAATAATGCATCTCGAACAGAAGCGCCTTTATGAACAATCGGATTGTCCGCACCTCCATGCATAATGTTCTCCACGGTCAACAATAGTTTACGACCTAAAGAACCGCCCGGATGGAATATGGCGAAGTTTTCCGGTGTAAAATGATGACGTTCCAATAAGCACACGGCCAGTGCATCGCCTAAAGCAAGTGCCACCGTCGTACTCGTGGTAGGTGCCAACCCTAAGGGACACGCTTCACGTTCCACTTCAGCCAATAAAACGATATCGGAATTCTTAGCTAATGTGGAGTTCGGATTGCCTACTACACAGATCAGCTTGGCACCAATGCGACGTAAGGACGGTAAAATACTGATAATTTCACCTGTTTCCCCGCTATTGGAAAAGGCCAATACTACGTCATCCTCAGTAATCATACCGAGGTCTCCATGCACGCCTTCGCCGGGATGCATAAAGAGAGCCGGAGTCCCTGTACTCGCCAAGGTGGCCGCTATTTTGCGCCCTATGTGACCGGATTTACCCATCCCGGTGCACACAACACGCCCCTTACAAGCCAAAATCATATTTACAGCATTAACAAAATTATGATCCAAACGAGAACTCAGTTGTTCAATAGCACGAGCCTCTTCGTGAAGTACCTGTGCCGCCTGTTCTAAAATAGTCACCAATACCGCCCCTAACCTTTAACGATTTTATCAATAGCTACTAAATCGCGAAGCAATGCTTCAAATTGGTCTAAATACAACATATTAGGTCCATCGGACAATGCTTCCTCAGGATTATCATGTACTTCAAAGAAAAGCCCGTCCACACCGCTAGCTACGGCAGCACGTGCCAAGTTAGGTACAAATTCACGATTACCGCTGGATTTAGTACCCGCACCGCCCGGCAACTGTACACTATGCGTTGCATCAAAGATTACCGGATAGCCAAAAGAACGCATGATCGGAAACGAACGCATATCCACAACGAGATTATTATACCCGAAGCTGAATCCCCGTTCCGTCAGCATCAGGTTTTCGTTTCCTGTTTCTTTCATCTTATTAAGAACATTTTCCATGTCCTTAGGAGCCATAAACTGGCCTTTTTTTACATTCACGCATTTACCCGTTTTTGCCGCACCATATACGAGATCTGTCTGGCGGCACAGGAATGCAGGGATTTGCAAAATATCCAATACCTCAGCAGCCGGTTCGATCTGCTCAATAGAGTGGATATCACTGACTACAGGCACGTTGAGTTCTTTTTTTATAGAAGCCAGTATCTTGAGGCCTTCCTCCAAACCGGGGCCGCGGAAGGAATTAAAGCTGGAGCGGTTAGCCTTATCAAAGGAAGCCTTAAATATGTAAGGAACACCTACGCGCTCACAAATTTCTTTAGCCCGTTTACCGATGGCCAACGTGCGATCATAATCCTCAATCACACAAGGTCCGGCAAGAACAAATAAGCCCTTGCCTCCCCCGACGGTAATATGATTAATTTGAACTGTTTTCATTTATCTCTCCTCTTGCGCGTAAATGGCATTTACGCGAGCCAAGTCTTCCGGTGTGTCTACACCGATAAATCGCTTATCCGTAAGAATAACGCGAATAGTATATCCATTTTCAAGAGCCCGTAATTGCTCCAGCGATTCGGTCTGTTCCGCCGCTGTCGGCTCCATATTAGCGTAATTTAACAGAAAGTCTCTGCGATATGCATAAATGCCGATATGTTTAAGCGGTGCTTTCACAAAATCCTGTCGAGGATATGGGATCAGGGATCTGGAAAAGTACATCGCATCATTTCGGTTATTAAGAACGACCTTTACCGCGGACGGCTCATCATATTCCTCCTCTAAAAGAGGCGTTGCAACGGTGGCCATCTGCAAATTCGGATCATCCTCAAAAAGTCGCGCCAAATCATCGATGAGTGTGAAATCAATCATCGGTTCATCACCTTGTACATTGATTATCACATCTAAATCAGTATATTGAGCCGCTACCTCCGCAAGACGATCTGTCCCCGTCGGATGATTCGGATTTGTCATCATTACGGTACCGCCAAAACCTTGTACGGTCTTGAATACCCGTTCATCATCGGTAGCCACAATAGTATACATTGTTTTTGTCGCTTGTGACACGCGTTCATAAACCCTTTGAATCATCGGTTTACCGGCAATATCAGCCAAAGGTTTACCAGGCAATCGTGTAGACCCGTAACGGGCCGGAATTATACATCCGAATTGCACAATAAGCCCTCCTTTTTGTCATTTATACATCTTATTATTATACACTAAATCTCTAAATTTTCTATGAATTCCTGTTTTCCGGCCACAAATTCAATGCCGATAGATAGCACCAGAATCGGTATTTTCAAATCTTCAATTGCATGCAACTGACTTAACTTCACCGCATCCTTTTCCGTAATGCAGATCATGTCCGCCTGATGTGCAAAGGCCTGTTTCCAAATCTCCACTACATCGTCATTGGTAAACTCATGATGATCCCCAAACGCCAATGTATGAACTACATTATAGCCCACATCAACTAAGGTTCGGGTAAAAGACTGCGGATTTCCGATGCCGCTGACAGCCATAATCCTCTTTTCTTTGTGAGTTCCCACGGGAGACCCCTTTGCACCGACGGCCCATTCATCTAAAGTATATAAGGCCTGCGGTTTGTGGGTCGTTTCATAAATCGGTGTCTGTGGCAGCATTTGAGCCAACCGTTTCCGTATGCTCGATACGATTCCCGGTGCCACCTGATCAACCTTCGTGAGGACAATGATATCGGCCCGCTGTAACCCGCTTAACGGTTCACGTAGTAAACCTCGCGGCAGTACATGCTCATAACCGAACGGATTGGATGCATCGACAAGGACAATATCGATGTCTCGAGCCAGCCCCCTATGCTGAAAGCCGTCATCCATAACCAGACAATCCGCGCCGAGCTTATCAATGGCAATAATTGCCGATTGAGTACGATCCCTGCCGATAATAACGTTAGATTTCGACAACACCTTTGCCAATAACCAGGCTTCATCACCGCTTATGGTCGGCTCCACCAGCATGGTACCGTCTCGGGAGATAATAATATTCTTTTTATTATCCTCCGCCCGATAACCGCGGCTCAACACAGTAGGATGAAATCCTTTGTGAGTGAGTACATCACAAATAAATCGCACCATCGGAGTCTTGCCGGTACCGCCGGCCGTGATATTACCGACGCTGATGACAGGCACAGTCACCTTATTAACGCCCTTTCCTTCATCGAAACGAGCATTGCGGATTGATACGGCCTGTTCATATCCCTTGCTGAGAAATGCAAGGCCGGATCGAGCCATATCGCCCAGTATGGACTTATTTTCACCACTGACAATGGATTTGAATAATTCTTCCCCACTCATAAGAGTCTCTCCTTCCTATTACGGAATGATATGATGTGCTTCAAATAACTGGCGCAACTCTTGAGTATTACGTCGTGTAGCTCCTCGATTTTCCCTGATAATTTCCAGGCAATGTTCACCCATCTCTTCGGCCAAGGCTTTGTCCTTGCAAAGACGCAAGACCATCTCGGTCAATTCTTTGCCGTTTTTTACCTGTTCACAAGCCCCTCGCGAATTAAGAAGCGAAAAGATTTCTTTAAAGTTGAACATATGAGGACCTACCAGAATAGGCTTACCGTGAGCAGCCGGTTCCAATATATTATGTCCGCCGGTTCGTACCAGCGAGCCACCCACAAATATAATATCCCCTAAACTGTAAAGACGCCCGAGTTCACCGATCGTGTCGAGAACAACCACGGGAATACCTTCGTGTACGGGCTCAGTCATATCACTGCGACAAATGGCATTCAGTTCATATCGTTTCGCAAGGTTTTGTACATCATGACCACGATAAATTTCACGCGGTGCAATCAATAAACGCGCTTGAGGGTACTCCTGCAAGACCTGTGTAAAGGTTTCAAAAATAGCCTCCTCTTCACCCTTATGGGTACTACCCACGACGATGATCGGGTGATTATTTCCAAATCCGAATTCATCGAGCAGTTGCTGCTTCTCTTCACTGAATACAGTGGCGTATGTCTGATCATACTTCATATTGCCCGTCACGGTAATATCCGCTTTATTAGCGCCAAGTCGTGCAATATACGCCGCATCAAACTTGGATTGCATGCAGAATCGTTCGATAGACCGCAACATTTCCCGTGTGAAAGCACTGATATAACGATATCTCTTCATGCTGCGATCCGAGATACGTCCGTTGACCATCATAACAGGGATGTTTTCAGATTGAGCGATTCGTAAAAAGTTCGGCCAGATTTCGGTTTCCACCAATAAAATCGTAATAGGTTTGATAATATGTAAAATCTTACGGGTCAAATATGGCAGATCAAGGGGGAAAAAGATAATCCCTTCCGCTTCCGGAATAATACGGTGTGCCATCGCATGGCCCGTAGCGGTAACTACGGAAACAACAACGACAGCCTCAGGGAACTCTTTTTTCACTTCTTTTACCAGCGGACTGGTAGCCACGATTTCACCGACAGATGCGGCGTGAATCCAAATCGCACGGCGTCCTTCTATTTTTTTTAATAATGATGCAGGCATATAGCCCGCACTCTGTTTAATGCGCTCATAAAATCCGTCTTCAAAAGCGAGCCGGTACAAAATGACCGGTATCAGGCCTATCCAATAGAATATGAGCAATACGTTGTATATCCAGTACATGGTTATCCTTTATTGGAGAATTGAACAGAGTAAAGATGATTGTACAACCCGTCTTCAATAGCTAACAGCTCCTGGTGAGACCCCTGCTCTACCAGGCGACCATGGTTAAGTACAACAATTTGATTTGCATTTTGAACGGTACTCAATCGATGTGCGATGACAAATGCGGTACGTCCCTTCATGAGACGATCAAGCGCCTCCTGAACGAGTTTTTCACTTTCCGTATCCAGAGCTGACGTAGCTTCATCGAGAATCAAAATGCGTGGATCCTTTAAAATCGCACGAGCAATAGCCACCCGTTGACGTTGACCGCCTGATAGGGAACTGCCTCGCTCACCCACGATGGTATCGAGTCCGTCCGGCAGTTTATCGACAAATTCCAATACATTAGCCGCCTTTGCCGCTTCGTATATTTCTTCATCCGTCGCATCAAGGCGTCCGTAAAGTATATTTTCACGAATCGTAGCATTAAATAGTACGGTTTCCTGCGGAACTAAACCGATTTGTTCGCGCAAGGACTTAAAGGTTACATCCTTCACATTATATCCGTCGATAGTAATGGAACCGTCGGTGACATCATAAAAACGAGGCAGTAAATTTGCCAATGTCGTCTTACCCGCACCGGACGGACCAACGAGCGCCACACTTTCACCGGCCTTAACAGATAGAGTAAAATGTTCCAATGCCGGTTTTTCACCATCATAGGAAAAAGATACATCATTAAATTCCACATCGCCGGTAATAGCCGGTAATACAACTGCATCGGGTTTCTCGATAACATCAGTTTTAGTATCCAAAATTTCAAAAACGCGATCCGCTGCGGCCAAAGCCTTTTGAATATTACCGTAGACTTGACTCAGACGCTTTACCGGATTCGACAGGTTGATAGCATAAATTAAAAATGCGATAAGAGATCCGGCCGTAATCGTACCGGTTACAACGGAATAACCGCCATACCATAGGATAACCGCCACGGCAATAGCCGCAGAAAACTCGACCATAGGGCTCAATAAGCTGGTCAGTTTCGTAGCCTTAATAACGGCCTTAAAGTTACGGGCATTTTCCGTTTCAAAACGGTTTCGCTCAAAATCTTCGCGAGCAAAGGATTTAACAACCCGTACCGCGCTGATAACCTCTTGTAAAAGCGCCGTAATATCAGCGATACGCCCCTGCACATCGTGACCGGCGAGGCGCAATTTCTTACCGAACACGTTGATAATCAATAATACAACAGGCACAGTGATAAAGGTAACTAACGTCAACTTCCAGTCAATAAGCAACATCGATACGAGAGAACCGATGAGCGTTACGGACTCGGTTATGAAGGATATGAGATTATCCACCACCGCCGTTTGTAAGGCCGCCACGTCGTTGGTGAGATTACTCATGATAACGCCCGTCTTACGGCGATCAAAATAAGATAAACTCAAGCGTTGAAGATGATTAAAAATCGCTTCACGCACATCGATGATAACGCGTTGACCGATATAGGACATATTATAGGTCTGGCCATACGTGGCGAAGCCTCGAATTAAGAAGATAAGAATAATCGCCCCTACAATCAGGTTCAGCATAAACATATTTTTATCTTGTAAAACTTGATCCACCACATTTTTGATGAGCCATGGCACGACCAAATACGCGGCTGCCGCTACAATCATACAGAATACGGCAAATATCATGCGCTTATAATAAGGCTTTACAAAATATAAGAGCCTGGAATAACTATTCATTACACTTCTCCTTAGCTAGGTCATATACGAGGTGCGCTACGCGTTTTACCGCCCCCGGTTCACCTAATGTATGTCGTACTTCGCGCAACTCCGTGCGCATAGCCGCATTTGCCGACTCATCATCGATTAACGGCGCTATGGCCGCTACGATGCGTTTCGGATTTACCTCATCTTGTAAAAGTTCCGGTATCACTTCTTTGCCGGCGATAATATTCGGCAAGCCCACGTGGGATACATTAACCACCATTTTACCGATACCATACGTAATCGGTGATACGCGATACAGTAAGACGGTAGGCAATTCCATCATAGCCGTTTCAAGTGTCGCGGTCCCTGAAGCGGCGAGGCAGGCATCACAGATCTGCATCAAGTCGTAGGTATGATCCTCCGTGATCGTTACCGGCACATTATGGGAATCAATAAACGATTGCAGTTCGCTGTGATCAATAGTATGAGCTCGTGGCAAAAAGAATTGTATATCATCATGAGATTCCATCAATATCTCGGCGCTCTTTAACATCGTATCAAGTAACGACATGACTTCCTGTTTACGACTGCCGGGCATAAGTAATATTTTTTTAGCCTCTTTTCGGGCATCAAAATATACTAAAGCTTCATCCCTGTTCATGGTCGGGTGAACGATATCCAATAACGGATGTCCTACAAATTCAACATCACATTTATATTTCCGATACGCCTCCGCCTCAAACGGAAAAATCGAAGCTACCTTTGTCACATATTTGCGAATGGTATCACCACGGCTGCTATGCCACGCCCAGATAGTCGGTGCAATATAATATACCACCGGAATACCGAGTTCATGTGCTACTGCAGCGAGTTTCATATTAAACCCCGGATAATCTACACAGACAAGAATATCCGGTTTTTCTTTCATCATGACCCGTTTTAAATACGTGCGTAATTTAAAGAACTTCGGCAACGATTTAATAATCTCTACAATGCCTATGACACCAAGATTTTTAATGTCATATACAATGCGAACACCGGCCCGTTCCATCAAGGTGCCGCCCATTCCAAACAGTTCTACCGTAGGATCCAGTTCGCGCAATGCTGCAGCAACACTGGCAGCATGAGTATCACCGGATGCTTCTCCGGCAGAAAACATGATTTTCATCGTGCATCCTTTCTGGCATTCACAAAATCCTCGTTTACGGCACATATGACAATATCATGACGATTTGCCATATCAAGCACTTCCTGCTGTTGTACGAAAATGGTTTTTTCCGCTTCTACAGCCAGTACCTTACATCCGCTGTCTATCATGGACATCAACGTTTTAATGCCTACCGCAGGTACGTCAAAACGCACATCCTGATTCGGCTTCTCCGTCTTGACGACAACAGCATCGCCTCTGCCTAATTCACCGCCTCGTAAAATGCACTTATCTGTGCCTTCAATAGCTTCAATCGCCATGGCCGCCTTATGTTTTACAACGACAGTCTGTCCAATATCAAGGGCGCCCATTTGTTTAGCCAATTCAAATCCGAAACAGATATCTTCCCATTGTTCATCGGTAGGTGATGTTTGTGAAAGCACCCCTACTTTAGGCATAAAAGGCTTTAAATATACGGTCTGATCCAGAACTTTAAATCCTTCCCGCTCAATTTCATCGACAATGGCAAGCATAATCGTATCGTCTTTGCGATTTTTAAGACGGCGCAAGACCCCCAGTGTCTTTAAATCTGGGAACGATAAACCGTTAAAGAGGATTTCCTTAGTCACTTTTCCCAACATGGTCAGTTCAACGACGCCTTCCTTCTTTAAGGTCTTGAAAATTTTCCCCAATTTTGCGACACCTATGCTGTAAAAAGCATCGGCTTCACGTTCAAGGGCCGGGTCTATATCAGGTACCACACCTATAACAACCACTTCGTGCCCTAATAGGTGTGCGGCACGCATGAATTCTACGGGCAGTATACCGATGCCCGCAATCAATCCTACCTTTGCCAAAACTATACCTCCTATATGACCTATCGGTCCAAGCTTATATTTACATACCGGTTGTATACAATTTAACAATACGAGAATTACCGTCCGATGACGCACTCATATACAGTATATTGTACTATAAATGACCATTTTTTACCATTAAAACACGGCTTTTACCACAATAGAAAAGGACCCCGTAATACTACGAGGTCCCTTATTATTAATCGCGACGAGTACGCATAATACCACGATCGGCATTGCGCAAAAATCGTAATAAATTTTCTATTTCTACAGAAGAATCAAGCTGCATTTCCATTTCTTCAATCGCCTTGGATAAACTGAATCCGGAACGATAAATGATGCGAAATGCCTGTTTTAAATCACGTCGTACATCTTCGGAAATACCTGCACGAGATAAGCCTACCGAATTAAGTCCGATAACGCGTGCCGGTTGACCATCTGCGATAACATACGGAGGAATATCCTGTACCACTTTAGCCATACCGCCGACCATGGCATTACGACCGATTTTCACAAATTGATGAATACCGGCAAGTCCACCGATTACTACGCGGTCCTCAACAATAGCGTGACCTGCAAGACCGGCACAGTTACTCATGATCACATTATTGCCTACAATACAATTATGAGCTACATGAGTACAGGCTTGAAGCAAGCAGTTATTTCCGACGCGTGTTTCTTCACCTTCGCCGGTAGCCCGACTGATGGTAACAAACTCGCGAATAACCGTCTCATCGCCGATATTACAAAAGCTTTTTTCACCTTTAAATTTTAAATCCTGCGGTTCCAACCCAATAGATGCGTTCGGATAAATTTCACAACGCTTACCAATGGTTGTCCAACCACCAATCACAACATGTGCACCAATTTTGGTTCCATCGCCGATTACGACATGTTCCCCAATGATTGCACCAGGACCTACGATTACATCTTTGCCCAATTTAGCATTTGGATGGACTATGGCTGTACTATGGATGTTGGATTCTGCATTTTCCATGCCTACAACTATCACTATAATCACTCCTCAGTTTATTATACAAGGGCAAACATGTATTCACCGCTAGCGCACAGTTTATCCCCCACATAGGCACGGCCTTCCACCTTACCCATACGGCCTTTTATCTTAACGATATCAACTTCCATGCGCACTTGATCGCCGGGTTTCACAGGATGACGGAAACGAACCTTATCAATGCCTGTAAACATCGGTGTCAAACCGCGGTTTTCTTCAGGGTATAAAAGAGCAATGCCCCCTACTTGGGCAATTGCTTCTGTAATCAAAACACCAGGCATCACAGGATTACCGGGGAAATGCCCCTGGAAGAAAAGTTCATTAAAGGTGGCATTTTTAATGCCCACAGCACGCTTCATGGGTTCCAATTCAGTAATTCGATCGACTAAGAGCATTGGATAACGATGAGGTAAAATTTCTAAAATATCTTCGTGATTAAGAATCATGGCTGTGTCTCCCTTATTTCTTCCATTATACTGTGAGCCAAACGCGAATTAAGTTCATGACTCGATTTTAAAGCGATTACATGGCCTTCAATAGGTCCTAATAAAAACAAATCCCCAATAACATCAAGCGCCTTATGGCGGACAAGTTCATCATCAAAGCGAGGGACAGATAAGCATTTCTCATCATCATAAACCAATGCATTATCCAAATTGCCGCCCTTAGCAAGCCCCATAGCCTGTAATTGTTCTAATTCCTTCATAAATCCAATAGTTCGAGCCGGGCCTATGTGCTCCTTGAAGTACTCCGGAGTAACCTCAAAATCACATTGCTGGGTTCCAAGTAATGGATGACTGTTGATAGAAGTAAATGTCATACGATATCCATCATACGGAAGAATGACGATAAATCGATCTTCATCATATACGGCATGAGATTTCTTGACCTTATATACCCGGCGTTTTGCCGTCTGTATATCAAGGCCCGCCCGCTCTATCAAATCGACAAAGACCGCACTGCTACCGTCACCTACCGGAGGTTCCGGAGAATCCATCTCTATATAACAGTTGTCAATATTCATAGCACTGAACGCTGCTAATACATGCTCAACGGTAAATACCTTAGCTTCACCATTCTCTAACGTAGTAGCGCGCATAGTGTTCGTCACATTATCAATGTGTGCTCGCACAGAAGGATGTCCTTCAATGTCCGTACGTACAAACACAATTCCTGTATCTTCAGGTGCAGGTTTAAAAACCATAGTTACCGGTTCACCGCTATGAAGGCCAATCCCTTGATATGAAACAGCCTGTTTAATCGTCTGTTGTGGCTTACTCATAAGAATGTCCTTTCATACTCTGATTTATATTTACTATACACCAATATGTATTATACCCTATTTGCATAGGTGATACAAGAAATTGACTATTTATTGAAAGACATCGGGTGGCGTTTCAATCTGCTCACCATAATAACGACGAGTCCATTTCCATCGATTATGCAGCCAGAACCAATCCTCCGGATACCGGCGAATATAATCTTCAATAAACTCATTCAGACGCGTTGTCGTAACAGAAATATCACGTTTTTTATCATCCGTACGCTCCACATACATCGGTGGATGTACCTCAATTTCATGTTTTCCAGAATACGGATTGTAATGTATGGTAACGAAAATAATAGGAACATCCTGCATGCGAGCCAATACGGCCGGTCCAGCGGCTGTTAAGGTTTCATATCCGAAAAACGGTACCAATACACCATCATCACCGGGATCCTGGTCCATAATCAGCCCTAGAAAAGCACCCTTTTTCAGCTCTGTTATCATTTCGCGCACACCGGTTTTATACGTAACATGCTGATGCATAATACGCCGATATTCATTAATAAACCGGTCGGAATCACCATTCTGTTTCATAGCTACGGAAATCAGGGGATAGCCTTCAGATGCGAGCACACCACCTAATAATTCCCAGTTACCGCTATGAACAGCAGCCAAAATTGCACCGCGACCATTTTCAAGAGCATCATCTAAGTATTCACGATTGATAAACTCGACCATATCTTTATAAGCACCATCCTTGATTTCAGGATAGCGCACTACATCGATAATCATACGTCCGAATCGAGTTGTACTCGCCTTTGCAATACGGCGTGCTTCCTTCGGATCATCTGTAATATGACAGAACATAATCTGACCGATAGCTAATCGCTTACGTTTAGGCGGCACCACCAGCCACGCAATTTCACCAAGCAACGTGCCAATCGCATATTGTAAACCTTTCGGCAACATACAAATAAAGGCACTAAAGATTTTCATAAACCTATACATGGATTATTAGCTCTCCTTAAGCTGTGCTTTCAAAGCTTCAATTTCCTTTTGTAATTGTTTTACCGTTTTCACCATATCCGGTAAGCGATTTTCATAAGCCGCTAATTTCAACCATTCTTTGTGAGGCCTCATAGGATACCCTGCCATAACGCAATCGGACGGTACATTACCGGTAATACCTGTTTTCCCTGCAAATTGTACATTGTCACCAATGGTAATATGTCCCGTACAACCTGTTTGGCCGGCAAAGATAACATGGTTACCGCATTTAGTACTGCCTGCAATTCCGACCTGAGCAATAAGAAAACAGTCCTCACCAATTTCAACATTATGTCCCAAGTGTACTAAATTATCAATTTTAGTACCACGTCGTACAAGAGTAGACCCCATTGTCGCATTATCGATTGTCGAACAGGACCCGATTTCCACATCATCCTCTAAAATGACATTTCCTACCTGAGGAATGTGAGTATGTACACCGTTTTCAGTTGCAAAACCGAAACCTTCACCACCGATTACGGCCTTCGCACGCAATACAACACGCTGACCGAGGATACAGTTTTCATGTATGATAGCACCCGCATAAATGTCGGAGTCCGCACCGATTCGTACATTATGACCGATATATACATATGGTCGAATCGTTACATTATCACCGATTACGGCATTATCATTGATTACACAATACGCTCCAATAGCGACATTTTTACCTATGGATACATTCTTGCCTATAATCGCCGTGCTATGCACCTCACGAGGTACCACTACAGGCGGATGAAACAATTCCAGAATCTGTGCAAAGGCAGACTTCGCATTATCAACTACAATCTGTGACATTGGCGCATCAGGTATTTCAGACTCTACAATGACCGCACCGGCTTGACAGAGTCCGATATGTTCCACATAATCTCCGACAGCGAAGGTAATAGATTGTTTTGCAGCTTGCTCAAAGCTACGTGTTTCCGTGATGTGTACCGTATCATCACCTACAACGCGACCTTGTACTAATTTCGCAAGTTCCTGTAAGGTTTTTTCCAAGGTAATCTCCCCCTATTTTTAAAATAGATTATTCTGAAGCTTCCGCACTACCTTCGGCAGGTTGAGCTGCTCCTTGTTGATTATCTTGCTGATTATCTTGTTGGTTGGACTGTTGTTCATCGGCTTGCGCTGCAGCTTCAGCCTCTTTAATTTGATCATCTGTAGCCTTACCCATTTTATTGATCAAATCATCGGTTACATCCGTACCGCCACCAATAACAGCACCTTTCTCAATGATTACGTCAAGCTTTTTATCTTTTACGAGTTCACTGATTTGTTGATCCTGATATTGACGGAATTCTTGAGCTTTTGCAGTACTGAAAGTAGCCAATTCCTGTTCCGCTTGTTTATATACTTGAGGTTTAGATGCTTCATCAGCAGCTGCAATTTTTGCATTCAATTCTGCCTTTTTAGCATTAATTTCTTTAGTAATAGTGATACCCTTTTCAGTGCTGTTCGCAACTTTCACACTATCCACGTAACCGATATTATTAGACCCACATCCGCCGATAACGGCCATAGACGCCACTAAAGATACACCTAATACCAAAGATTTCATACGTTTATTCATAATATACTCCTTATTGAACCCGATAAGATGCTTTTACCGCATCTGTAATATCCAGGCCTTTAATATTGCCACCATCATCAATAATAACTAAATCTAAATGCTGTTCCTGCGCAATAACTCCGACACGCATACGCACATCTTCCAATATCGCTTCATGAAGAGCACTCACTTCCGCTTCCTTATCAGACAGCTTCTTAGCCCAAGTATCATTCCAATCCTGTGCAACAGGTAAATTATTATTGGATATAATCGCTTGTGCCTGTCGTTGCATCATGTCGTCTCGCTTAGCGGCCAATTCCTGTTGTAACGACGCCGCATATTGATTGAGTTCTTCCTGCCCTTTCTTTTGTAATGGTGCAAGTTCCGCCTCAACCTTATTTTTAATAGCGTCCACATCTGAACTGGATGGTTGACGTTTGGCCAGTAACTCTTTTAAGCGTTCCTCTTTCTCAGCTTTTTCAGCCATCGCCTGTTGTCGCTGTGCATCATCGATATATACGCGATCATCATAAGCATACAAATCAAGCTGAAGATTAACGATTTCAAGGTCATATGCATTGGCACTCACCTTTAACTCCGATAAGTACTTCTGCGTCAATTCATTGCGTTTCGCATTCAGTTGCTGATTGAGTTCATTTTCTTTCGTTGCAATACGAGTCTGCAGTTCTACCGTAAGAGCATCAGACAAAGTTGAATCTAAGGCTAACGATTTCAATTGTTCCTCTTGAGCATCCGACTTGGCATTTAAAGCCGTCTGCTCCAATTGATATTGTCGATTAAGCAAATCCAATTCTTGCTTGGCTTGCTTGTAATCTTCATAAGACGGATTGAATTCCAGCACATCATCCATGCGGACGACACCGATGGATATTCCATCGGAATTATGTTGCCGATTCGTCACAAAGCCGTAAAACCAAACCATAGCCCCCAGTGCAGCAACGAGAAATATGATTAACCCGATATATCGTTTATTCCCGTTCATTGTCGTTTCCCCTACATAGAACTACCGCTTATTTTTTTGCTTCTGAAGATAATTTCTTTAATACCTGGTCGGTAATATCTACACCGCCGTATAATACACTGTCTTTAGTCATAACAACACTCAAGCCTTTAGCATCCCCTACAGCTTTTGCAGCCTCCATTGCTTTGTCTTGAACGGACTTCGCAATTTCCTGGTCTTTCTTTGCTAAATTTTCGCGCATTTCTTCTGCAATTTTTTGTTTTGACGCATCATCCGGTGCCGCATCAATTTTAGCTTGTGCATCTTTTTGTAATTGACTTTGATAGCTCATAAATTCCTGAGCCGCATTGACATAAATCGGATTATCCTGAGACATCATGCGAGACGTATCGATAACCCCTACTGTACTGGATCCGCCGTTACTTGTCGGCGACGCCATCTGCGTATATGCCAACGCACCGATACCTATAATAAAAATAGCAGCAATGACGATAGAAAATATTTTTACATTCGTCTTGTTGTTCATCATTCGCATCATAATGAAATGCCCTCATTTCTGTTAATTACCGCATCAAAGGATGCCATATAGAGATATTGGTGAAAGCCTCTTATAAAAGAGACTTTCACCATATACATTTTCAATATTAGAATTGTGTACCGAAGCTGAAATGGAATTTATTTTTATGCTTACCAACACCGTAGTCAAGTTTAACAGGACCGATAGGAGTTGTAATGCGAACACCGGCACCAACACCATAGTTAAAGTTCTTCTTACTGTTATACCAAGTAACATTAGGTGCATCCCATGCATCACCGATATCGGCGAACAATACGCCGCTAACCTTTTTAACTATAGGGAATCGGAATTCCAATGTAGCATTGTACATTTTCTTACCGCGGAATTGATCATCTTCATAACCGCGCAAGGAATCGGCACCGCCCAAAGTAAACAATTGGCTATATGGTGCATCGCCCTGAATAAATCCGGCACGGGCACGGAATGCCAATACATTCTTAGCGCCTAATTTTTTGTACATACGAGTTTCAGCCGTGAATTTATAGAAATCAAAGTCACCGCCTAAACCATGACCCGCCCATTGTGCAGTATAGGAGATACGACGACCGCGAGTCGGTTCATAAATATTATCACGGGAGTCATATACCTTTTGCCATGTAGCAGAGTTAATACGACCGAAGTTATTAGCCACATAGTTATCGGATGCAAAGTTATAATTGCCGTTATTCCAAGCCCCGTTAGGACCTGCACCGGCATCACGGTCATAGCGATAGCCGGAACTTTCATCGCTATCCCATTTGTAAGTATCCTTACGGGATTCTAATGTCAAGTAATCACGTGTATATTCGCCGGTCTGACGGCCGAAGGAAATATTGAAACCACGAGATTTCTTGTTGTATTCCGCTACTTCGTTACCATCTTCATTGTAGTCAGTGTACTCATCTTCACGGTTGAAGAAGGAGAAGCCAAGGGATGTACCCTTGCTGTCAATCCAAGGTTTCAAGTAGGAAATCTGGTAGTTTTTATATTTCTTCTTACCGCCGATTTCCCAGTGTACCTTGAACTTATCACCGGTACCACGGAAGTTATCTTCACCGAACTCAACGATACCTACAAGGCCGTCAGATTTGGAATAGCCGGCCCCTAACGTAACCGTACCTGTTTTATGTTCCAGTACATCGATTTCGATGATAACATTATTAGGATCTTGTTCACCAGGCAACATACGAACGTTTACATCATCGAAGAAACCCAAATTATATACGCGTTCTACGGAACGGCGCACAAGGAATTTATTGAACGGTTTACCCGTTTTTTGAACGAATTCACGTGTAATAACCTTATTACGGGTCTTCTTATTGCCGGCAGGAATAATGTCTTCAACCATGCCTTCCACGATATGAATATGCAATATGCCCTGGTCATCCACACGGATGCCGTCAACGTGAGCCAACATATAACCGTCACGAGCATAAGCAGCATTGATGCCTTGTACCTTCTGACCTACGTAGACGGAGTTGAGTACTTGGCCCGGTTGAATATCCATAAACTTCGTCAACACTTCAGACGAATAAACGGTATTACCTTCAAATACAACACCATTTGTAATCGGATTTACCGTTACGGCGTAATCAACTTTAACGCCTTCCGGCACGGAAGTGAATATAGGATTTACTTCAGAAAAATAGCCTGTATTACCAAGATTTTGAACGTCCTTAAAAACGCCGTCAACAGATACAGCATCGCCCACTTTCTGACTTAGAATAGGCAATAATTGTGTTTGCTGCTCTGCTGTAACACCGGAAATAGATAAGCCCGTAATGGTTTTACCTACATAAGGATTCACGATTTCAGCATTAGCGGACGTCACATATTGAGCCTCTACAGTTGTAACAGCTTGAGTTTGACCGTTTTCAGCGGCTTTATCAAGATCAGTACCACCTGTAGTTTTCGACACCATTTTTACTTGTTTGTCATCTGTTTTCAAAACGGCATTATTAACAGTCACAGTCCCGTCAGAACCTTGTACTACGGTTCCGTCACTGGATACGGTAGTATCCCCACGAGCCGCTAAAATAGCCGCATCAGTTTCATCTTGAGTTGTTCCAGTCGCCGCACCAGAATTAAACACCGCCTGTGTAGTCGATGTATCCTCTGTTGTAGCCGCACTAGTTGTTGTAGTGCTATTCAAATCTGGAGTATAGCCAGCTTGTACCTCTGCAGCAAAAACACTGCCAGTTCCCACGACAGCAGTCAACACGGATGCTGCAAGCATACTTTTGTAGGCTTTTGGTTTTAACATAAATTCCTCCTAGAATTCATCCCTTATAAAGAAAATTAAATCTTTATTTAAAAGAGTATTAAATCTTTATTATTATAGCATATAATGCCAGGAATGAGTACTACTATAAACATATTTTATGAAATTAATATGACTACAATATGCATATCTATAGGGTTTGCACATTGTAGTCATACCTTGTTAAAAGCTTCTTGTCCAGCGTCCACCTATATAATTATTACCTTGTGATGTACGCCATCCGGTAAATTTGATATTCCGACGAACGGAATACTCTATACCATATTTATTTTGTTTATTATTGATCCCCTGCGAATAGGTCAACATAACCTTCGGTAATACGTACTTACCGATTTCAATATTATAATTACCCGCAGTCGCCTTATTCGTCGGCTCATCAGGATCAATGGAGCCCGTCGTAATATTAATCCGGTCTAGTCCAAATGTATTCTGCAATGCATCCTGTACATAACCGAACGCAAACATCTGCAGTCCTGCTGTAGCAACCGCATTTACATCATCATTGGTAAGCGTACTGCTATTACTATCCGCACCACGACCAAATGTAAGCATCGAAATAATTTGTTTTTGTGATAATCCAGGGTTAGATGTTAAGGAAAGATCCATATGATCCACAGTTCCTTTCACCCCGAGCATAATATTATAGTTACTTACATTGGTTTCAGCTTCCAATTGTAGCATCGGTAAATAAGATCCGCCGACGAAATGTGCGTTACCTTTTGTAATATTAAAGGTATGGCTTAGATATTTAAATGTTCCCGACTTCACATCGAATTGACCGCTCGCCATCGGATTCAACAAAGAGCCTCCGAAGTGAACATCACCGGTTATAAACATATCATATAGAGTCCGGTCATAAAGCCGTACACCCTTACCGGCATGAACAGTAACATCTACGCCCAAATCATCAGTACTGCTGCTGGATTCAAAGGAGAGTGGAATTTTAAATTGAACCTTTTCCAAATCCAGGTGTCCCATCAAGGTAGGTAAACCGTCCTTATCCGCAATATATAATTCCCCGTTTAAAGGTCCTTTTACATATTCACTGCGCACATCGAGACCGTCCAATTGAACCGCCGCACGATAGTTTGTAAGGCTATGACCGTTCCAGTTCACCTTGGCCGCCAAACCGGCAGAGCCTTTCCCCATGGTGATTCGAGCTTGTAAATCGCCCTGTTGTCCGGAGAAAATTAAATCGCCATTGATATCTGTAATCTCGTTGTTGACTGCGGCCAACTTCATCGAACCGTTACGTACAGATACGGCGCCATATGCTTCCGGCTGATCTACGGTACCCGTAATATGTACGGTTCCCTTCAATGCGCCGGTGGCCTCTTTCACACTCTTTGTAACGAGAGGAATAACCGCCATATCGGCTTCATTAAAATCAATCGTCACATCCATGGCCTTTTTATCATCCGCCGCTAAATGACCGGATGTATAAAGGGCAGCCAACGGAATTTTTCCGTAAGCCGCAAGTTTATAACCGCCTTTAGTCCCCTGAATACGCTGAATCTGAATAACGCCATCCTGCATGGTGGCAAGAGCAAACCCCTGGTCAATCGCTATACCGTTGTACGAACCGTCTTCAATAGCAGCTGACAATTCCACCTTCGGATTTTTTGTTTCCCCTGTCATATTTAATACGCCCGTTACATTACCGGTCGCATTGATGTCCTTACCGATCAACGGCAAAAATGGTTTGATATCGACATTTTTTAAGGCAACCTGCATATTGGCGATTCCATCCAGATCCATAGTGCCGCCCATCGCAATGAGGCCATCATTAACAGGCAATTTAAGGGTCTTAACGTCAAACTTCCGATTTGCCAGACTCGCATCAATCGACGCATCACCTACGACGGTTTTATCAATACTTACATCATCAATCGTACCTTGTACATGAACGCTAGGGTTATCATAAGTCCCCCCCAGTTCAACGGAACCATTAAGTCTTCCGTCAAGATGCTCATTTTTCTTATCCAACAATGTCAATAAATTATTAACACCGCCATTTTCTACATTCAATGCTCCGAACAAAGACTTAGTACCGTCAAGTCGCATGCCTCCGCTCGCTACATAACGACCGCCGGTATTCTCCGCAAAAGTAAAATTTTGCAAATTCACAACCGATTTGTCCGCATAAAGTTGACCGTGAATATCCGATAACGCCTCCCCATTAAGAACCAACGCATTCGACTCCACATAGGCATTGAGTTGAGGATTATCCATTGATCCACGAACAGTTCCGCGTCCGGATACGAGTCCTTGTATATCTATATCGCTATTGATGAGCAATCGGCCCATATCGATATTGTTACCTTCAAAGCTTATATCAATAGCATCCTTCGCTACAGTACCGCCACCGGTAATTGTTGCACCATATCCTTCCACATCGAACCGATATAATCGCAAACTATCGTTCGCATAGCTATACTTAACAAAGGCATTTGTCACTAGCTTACCGTAAGCCGAACCGTCCCATAAATGTGCACGACCTTCAACAATAGGGTTCGCCATAGTGCCTGTAATATGATTATCAGACTCAAACCAGCCGGTTATCGGTAAATCCGTAAATGGACGAATTGCATTTTCAATGCGTACCGCCCTTGCAACAGCCGTGATATCAATGGCATCCGTATCGAGATGATATTGACCGGATACATCAAAACCTCCGTTTCCATCACCGATATGACCATTTTTTAGAGTTAACACATGATTATTCAACTCCAAATCACTGTGAATATCATTATATCGGGAACCTTTGTAATGGACTTCCTGTCCCCATATATTACCTGTTACATGCGGATTATTCAAATCGCCCTGCACATTAATCGACGTGGACAATGTACCGTCCACATCCGCTGCTCCGATTATCGAGCTCAAAGACGTCAACGGCAGAGCATTACCGGAAACAGTCGCCTGCACCTGACCGTTTTCTATATATCCGTAACCGCTCAGCGTACCGTCGCCCATCTTACCTACGGCGACAACATTAGTTTTATCACCCGTTTGAGACAAGTCCGCTTTCACAGAATCCAGTACGATACCGCGCATCGAAATCTGTTGACCTTCCACATGCCCCACAAGATCCGTTAAGGCATTATTTTTACCGACTAGACGTATGTCCCCGTCAACAGATCCCCCTATCGGATGATTCATATTTTGGGTGAAAGCATCCAGCGGTAATGCATGAGCCTTTATATCGGCGGTGAAGGAACCGTCATCAATCATATACTGCCCGTTAACCTTTGCATTACCTGTACCGGCGAACAACGTTATATCGGATACTTTAACACGGCCATTGTCATATACGATATCACCTTGAGCACGATCCACATGATAATCGCCATACGATAAACCGCTGCTTGCCACCGTTGCGGATACATAAGGAGACACCGTCGTACCGCCGATATGGACACGTCCGCCTACAGTTCCCGTAATACCGGAATCTGTAAGCGTAGCTACATCAACCTTATCAGCAACGACATTAAGATTTAAATATTCCTCATTATCCCCCAATGTAATAAGTCCGTTCACCTTGGCAACCTGATCATTAACACGCCAGGAGCTTTGAGCAATGACGATCTGATTATGGTTCAGCATAATACGACCGTTACCATCGGTAATGGTGTATATCGTATTTCCTCGTTTATAAGTCCCTTCCAGCCCCTTGAATTTCACATTGCCGGACATAATATATTTGCCGTCTTCACATTTCACATTTACATGTAAATCCTGTAGCGTACCTTTTTTAACGGATATATCATTTCCTAAAGGAACGAAATTCATGAGTCCCGACACATCAACGGAATCCGATTGTGCATAAAACTCAAAATTGGTGAAATCATTCATATCGACAGATCCGTTAATCTGAACGGCCGATCCGTCAAGACTCCCTGTGAAAGCCCCTTTGGACAGTGAATTTGTATCGAGTGCTACAGATCCGTTCAAGTTATTTACAACATGCCTGGTACCATCTTGCATACGCAAAGCAACTGTACCCTCATCCACATTGATATCCCCTTCAAACGATTTTTTCTCATTAGGATCTGAAGGTTTAATAAGCTTCGTTACACTCCAGGACCCGTCTGCCAATTGCCAAATGTGTAAATCAGGCCGTTCAACAGAGACCGATGAAATGGCATCTGCCCCCGATCTATTTCCACTGATGAGACCCGGTAGAGACGATAGCTTTACACCCACCGCTATTTCAGGTGCGGTTCCTACGAGATGCCCCTCTGTATCATGAATCACCACATCTGTAAGAATTATATCGCCATTCCAATTAATACGGAGAGAATCATAATCAACAGATCCATTGATGGCTGTATTCACTTGTTCCTTAACCATCGGCGCCACATAGGTTTGAGCGATAGGATTAATGCTGGCCCCTATACCGCATGATAATCCAAGAATAGCCGCCCCTATGAGGCAACATTTTTTTCGCGTCATGATGCTGCTCCCACATCGATTATGAATAAACTGTAAATATATACTAATCTTACCATAATCATAGCAATAACTACAGATTTTTAAAATAAATTTTATAAAACTAATGAACTTTTTTCTGCCGCTCAAAAAGCGTATCCGGAAATGTTAAAAATATGTTTCAACAATTAATACGCATAAAAAAGGCGACACCAGTCGCCTTTTTTGATTAAGATTATGTTCTGTAATTATTGATTACCGCTTAACTGCGCCAATTGTTCAACAGCACCACTACCGGCAATAACATCCGCACCTTGACCGACAGGCGTATCCAAAGGCACCCCGGTAAGATGTTCTAATGCAGCAATACTTACATTGTAGTTATACAATGCTTGTACATAGTTATTACGGGCCTCAGTCAATTTAGTTTCCGCATCCAATACATCAAGGTTTGTACCCACACCTGCACTGTAACGCAATCTAGCGATACGGAAGTTTTCTGTACCTTGTGCCACCGCAGTTTGCGTACTTTGAATTGTTTGCTCTGCGGAGCGTAAATTCAAGTATGCCTCTTGTACTGCTAGGAGAACCGAGTCAACTGCGGCCAAATTAGCCTCTTTAGCTTGTTCTAACTGAGATTTAGCCTTATTTACGCTGTTCTGCGTAACACCGCCATCCCAGATATTCCATGATGCCTTAGCCCCAACAGTCCAGGATTTATTGCTCGTACCGAAGTAACCGTCCGTATCACCATATCCACGACCTGCACTCACAGAAACGGTAGGCATATACCCGGCCTTTGCCGCCCGAACCGATTCTTCCGCAGATTTTACATCCAATGCGGACTTAACAAGTGAGGAACGATGTAGCATAGCATATGCTTTTGCCTGCTCCAATGTGACATTGTACGGTTTATATTGTAAATCGTGCTCCGCCGTATCAATATGTGTCTGTACCGGATATCCGATAACATTGTTGAGTTGTGCTTCGGACAAGTTGGCTTTGTTCTGTGCTTTCACAAGACTGGTTTGAGAATCAGCCAGATTTGTATTGGCAGCCAATACGTCGGAGCTTGCTACTATGCCTACTTTATATTGTGCCTGTACATTATCAACATGACCTTGATAATCCTTTACGGATTGTTGAGCTACGTCTACCAAATTACGATTCATAATCAATGTATAGTATCCACTGATGGCATCGTATTTTGCCTGTTGTAATGCTTCTTCGTAGCTTGCGCCGGATCCTTCGCGGGCATAACGGGCGGAGTCAATGTTCGCATCAAGTTCGGGACTGAATACAGGTGCAGAAATGGAGAAGTTATGATTCCCGGTCTTACTGCTGCCTGCATCACCGCCGGCCTTCTGTGCACTCCAGCCATAAGAAACCGTAGGATTTTTACCTGCCGCTACCTGGCTGACATTGGATTTAGCCGCCTTATAACCCCACATGGACTGTTTAGCCGTACGGTTATTAGCCAATGCTAAATCAACAGTGCGCGCTTCATTTAGAGCCAATGAATTTTCAAAGGTCTTACTGTCTTGAGCCGACTTCTGAGCCAATTGTTGTTGTGTCAATTGGATTGCTTCTTTTTGATATTTACTCAATTGGTCGCCGTTATTTACAGATGTTGTAACCACATCAGCAGCAAATGCCCCTGTTGTAACCAAAGAAAGTAATACGGCTAAGGAAAGAGCCTTATTATTCATAATATGTACCTCCAATGTATTAGCTAGAATACTTGTTTAATACCGAAATAGGTACCCCCGTTCGTAGAGCCGAACGGTCGGGTCATCTGAATGACACCGTATGTATCTTTATGTAAACGTATATCACTACGAATACGGTATTTTCGATGATTTAAATCATACATGGCTGCGGACAAGGATACCGGACCGCGCAAATTATAATCTACACCGAGTCCGAGTTCACTTTCAAAAATACCACCTCGTACCAACCATTTAGAATTGATGAATTTACCTGCATTCAGATCGAATTTCGTGCCGTCTCCGATATTGGATAGCCCAAACTCGGCCATGCCTTTATCATTGAAAGCGCGAATTCGACCGTTGATGCGGAATTCATTGTCATTTGTATTATATAACGCATCTATGGATGGCTCAATCTTAGTGGAATGCTTTTTTTCAACCTCAACACCTTCCGTGTCATTAACGGATGCTTCAGATTGATATGGCTTTCCGCCCATCAATTTATTGACACGAGCCGAAATCTGAGCCGTATTATGCAATGTTTCCCGAATATTCTCTTGCGCCTTCGGGTCCGTCACGGTGGATTCCATGGAACGAGCCATACGATCCACACGTTCTGTAGTCTGTTTTAAATTCGTCAAAATGGCACGCATATCATTACCTGCATTGCCATCCGAATTAAACTGCTGCGCCGCTGCATTAAGCTGAGCCGTAGCATCCGCCATATTCTGCGTGATAGCTACTGCATTATCCGCCATAACCGCTGTCGACTGCAAAGAATGTTTTAATGCACCTTGCGTCGCCGGGTCGCCGATAATATTGTTGATAGACTGCAACATCTTTTCTGTACCGTCCATCAATTTCTGAGCACTTCGCATAGCCTTATCTACAGCATCGCTACCTTCCCCGCGAACGGTATCGCCATTTTGTAAATACACCTTGGATGTGCCCGGAGAGATCTGAATATATTTATCCCCCAGGAAGCCATCCGCCCCCAAGCTGAAGGTTGAATCACTCGGAATCTGTGTGGATTCATCAATTTTCATTTTTACCACGACACCGCGCGGTGTAATTTCAATATCTGAAACGGTACCGATGGTAACGCCCGAATATTTAACCTGATTACCGTTTTTTAAACCGTTAACCTGCTCAAAATCACCGGTAATGGTCATCTGCGGCTTCGCCCATATATCGATACGCCCCACAAAAAGGATTCCTGCAATAAATAATGCAATCCCTATGATTGTGAAAGCCCCAACTTTCGCCTCCGTCGTCCACTTCATTATAAATCTCCCATCGCAGACACATGAATCGGTTCTGCTTCGCCATGAATAAACTGTTGTACTTTTTGATTTGAAGAATTCTTAAAGTCTATTGTATCAGAAATCTCCACAAATTTCCCCTTATCCAATAGTGCTATGCGATTTGCCACATAGAAAGCCGCATTCATATCATGCGTCACCACTACCGAAGTACACCCCAATCGTTCCTGCATCCCTTTAATTAACATACTGATTGTCCCTGATGTAATGGGATCCAGCCCTGATGACGGTTCATCATAGAGAATCAATTTCGGATCCAAGGCGATAGCGCGAGCCAGGCTGACCCGTTTTTTCATACCGCCGGACAATTCATTCGGCATATACTTTTCATACCCCTTTAAGCCTACCCAGTCAAGACGTTCCGACACTATCCGCCGTATATCTTCCTCCGGTAAATGCGTATGCTGCCGCAGTCCGAACGCTACATTCTCACCAACCGACATAGAGTCGAAAAGTGCGGAATATTGAAATACCATGCCCATCTTTCTGCGTACCGTATTAAATTCTTCTTCGGATAACGTTGTAATATCCGTGCCGTCTACAATAATTTGACCCGATGTAGGTTTCTGTAGGCCAATCAGGAGTCTCAGCATCGTACTTTTACCACTGCCGCTGCCACCTAGAATGACCAATGTTTCCCCATCCAAGATAGTCAAATTTATGGAATCCAAAATCACCCGTGTATCATAGGCGACTACAACATTACGTAATTCAATCATATAAGCCTCTATCGCCTCGACTAGTATAACAAGGTGGATAAAAAGTAATTCAACACAAAGATTAAAATGATGCTGGTCACTACCGAACTGGTCGTAGAAAAACCTACCGCTTCGGCACCCATTTTCGTCTCCATCCCCTTATATGCGCCCACCAAAGCGATAACGGCGCCAAACACACTGGATTTTATCAGCCCCAATGTAAAATCGGAAATAGTTGAAAACATCTGGATTGAATCCATGTAAGTTGCCGGGGCCAACCCTTTGATAACGGTAGCCACAAAATAACCTCCGGCAATGCCGATAACGATACCGTAAAAAGCCAGAATAGGTACCATAATCATACAAGCCACGACACGAGGCACCACTAAGTATCCGATAGGATCAACGGCCATTACGCGCAGCGCATCGATTTGCTCGGTGACCTTCATCGTACCGATTTCAGCCGTTATAGCGGCCCCAACACGACCGGCCAACACGACACCGACAAGGATAGGTCCTAATTCACGACCCATAGCTACGGCCATGAGCCCCCCTACAGTACCTTGAGCACCGTATTTAACCAGGACATCTGTAATCTGCAATGTCATAACGGCACCTGCAAACAGCAGTGTGAGGCTGATGATGGGCAGCGAATCAACGCCCAAATGGGACATCTGTTGGAATACATGCCATAGGTTAAGCATTTTCAATTGTTTAATAGTCTGCCACACCAAAAGTGTGGCACTGCCCATTTGAGACAGTCGATCCATAACGGACCGACCGATTGCTTCAAGCCAGGTCAAACCGATTCAGCCCCTTTCCCTGTATCACGGTTTTTATTCAGCCGGATTTGTTATTGTTTCATGTTCCTGTTGAGCATCGCCGTTACTGTCAGATTTATCATCTTTCTGTGTATCCGGTTTTGCATCTTTTTTAGTATTGGGTTTTACATCCTCTTTACCATTGGATTTTGCATCTTTCTTCGCATTTTTGCCTTTTTTAGATGCATCCTCAAGGTCCAGCTTATGTTCCATCTTAATCTGTGCTTTTACCTCTTTTGCACGTTTTGCCAAAGCTTTATCCCGATCGGCCGGTTTCATGACCTGGATGGTGAACTGGCCGTCACCTTCTACGATATAGTCCGTATCGACAGCCGTTTTTTCTATCTTTTTATCATCATCCTTGCCATCGCCGATATCTTCTTTCGATGTCTTTTTCTTCACATCACCCGGCATAGGATTGGTTTCAACGTCTTTAAGCTTCGCCTTCTTGACGGATTTAGTGCCCTCTTCATTAACGAGGCTTATACCGTCTTCCAGGAATTCCACAACAATTTGATTGTTTGTATCCGTCTTTTGCAATTCATCAAAGAGATCATTGAAATCTTTGTAAACTTTCAAACGACGTAAAATTTCATCCGTTAAATTATATTTCTGTTTTTCCAAAACATATGGCAATGGAATTTCACCGCCGCCGCGAACTTCAAGCGTATATTTACCTATCGCTTGATCTTCAGGAACTTTAAAGAAAATTTCCTTTACGACCTTTTCTCCGCGGAACGGTTCCAATGTTACATCTACCACAATGGTATCACCAGGGGACACGATTGTGGAGGACGCGGATGCATCGACAAGTTTTGCCGTTTTCTTATCTTGCGTTACCTCTGTCTCTACAGAAATATCCGTAATTTCATAGTTGATAAAACGGTTATTCATAAGTACGTCAATAACATTATAAAATTCATCAACCGTCTTCTCACTGATGGATTCGGAACTATAGAACATATTCGTTCGTGTAAACGGCTTATGTTCCTTTCCCTTCGGGGTAATCGTATAGGTAATTTTCGCAGTACCCGAACCGCTGCGATCCACTGTTTTATTCAACATATTATATAAGGATGTAGCCGCTAAGGTCGGCGTCATATCCCTATCTTCGATAACCTTAACGGAGCTCGTCTTATCACGGCCCATATCGGTATCTTTCAGATGGAATCGCATCGGAATACCATGTGCAATCACACCGGACACACCGGCAATACCGGCCCCCCGATCCTCTGTAACAGATCCGACTTCACGTCCCATGGATCCCAATTTGAAAGCGGAATCATAACTTTTTACAACCGTAAAGATGCTGGCATTATGCATGAAATAGTTCGATGAGCCGTGTTTCAGGAACGGATGTCCGAAAGCGACAACCTTTTCGCCATCTACATACGTTACGGTTCCGATAGCACCGAGTTTAAGATCTCCGTCAACAAGTAACGCCGCTACAGAGCCGCCTGCTTCCAAAGGTTTTTCTATATCATCACCGCTAGCGCTGGCCGTATCATAGGTTTCATACTTATATTGAGGCAACTTGGATTTGAAATAGTTCATGGATGCCGCATCAAAACCATACGCCATTAACGGTGTGCCTAAAGGAATCAGCTGCTTATCATCCCAGGTATTAGACAGATTTTTCTCATACGGGATATTCCAAAGTTTCACCATATCCTCGATTGGCGTAATCATGCCAACCGTACCGTCCGCAAAGCCCCAACCGTATGCAACGGCGCCGACGAGTTTCCCGTTTATATACACGGGACTACCGCTCATACCATGAGCAATACCGCCCGTCTGTTCCATGACAGGCCCCGAGAATTTTGCCAGAATAAGATGTCCTGAAGGCCCCTTATCCTTCATAACACCAAGCACCTTTACATCAAAGGTCGAAATAGTATCCCCTACAATTACAGTTTTTGCAATTCCTTCCATTCCCGTCTCTACATCATTGACAGGCATAAAATCGACAGCCTGCGCTACGCTAAGAGAGGTACAGAAGAAAAGCGCCAGTATCGCTTTTCTATACCGACGCCAAGAATGAGAAAACGTCATTCCTTTCTCTCCTTTATTTACTTTCTACAGTGACAACGATTTGATCACGAGAAACGTCTGAACCCACTGTAACATTAACCGCCGATACAGTACCATTTACAGTAGATTTAGCAGCCGCCATAGGTCCTGCTAAGGTTTCTACGGTTACCAAGGTTTGCCCTTCAGTTACAGGGGAACCAACGGAAACAACAGAAGCCACCTTACCTGTTAATACACTTTGGTATGATACAGGGGCCGCCATTACAGATGTAACACCTAATACACCTAGCGCTGCTAAGGCTAATGTGACTCTTTTCATAACGATCCCTCCTTTTACAAAATTAGTTATGTACGTATAGTATACTAAATTATAACGTTTTTTTCAAACAAAATTGTATGCAATATATCATTTAATAATAATTATATCTTCGTATGTCGAAGGTGCGGATGATGCCTTGTGTACATAGGCGTCATTCACGAGAACATCTACGCTACCCTGGTTTGATAATTCAAAACCATCTGTGGCCCCCATCTTTGAAAGCAACGCCGCCCCCTCTTTTTCAGTGACCCCGACGGAATTAATTCCCGCCTTATCTACAGTCAGCACGACCAAATCATGATCTTTTGTGGTGCCTATAAAGCTGCGCGCTTCATTATTTGACGTATCAGCACCTACATAACGGCCATTTTTCATTACCAGTGTACCGCCCTGAACGGCAGCACCGCCTGCGGTACTGACCTGCGCTAAATCCTGTCGATTTTGAATTGTAACAGGTGTTCCTACCTTTAACTTGCGCAAGGCGTCTCGAGACTCGCCATGCCCCGATAATACATATTGATTTGCACCGATTGGAGAATTTCCCTTTCGATGACTCACAACCTTCCCGTTCGCCACGGTCACCTCATAACCAAAATCATTGGTCTTTGTGGAGTTGCCATACGACGGGGTATATAATGTCAACGCATTTTCCTTACGAGGCGTATTTACAGATGTAATTGTAAAACTTTGTTTTCCCGCTTTCGCCTGTAAAGAAGGTCGTTTTTCCTCTATAAAATAACCTCGGTTAGGGGTATACCGCAAAGTTCCGCGATTGCCTATCCGTTCCAGATCAACGGCACCATTAGAAGCAACGGTATAAGGTTGTTCAAAACTACGCCCCTTGACTTTTGCGCCGATAGCCGCCGTATGTTTCTGCTGTATGCCGGAAAGTGCTTTCCCTTCAGGTACATGAGACGCCACCATCGGCGATGTATTATCGACGGCCAACGCAAAGGCCTGAATTTTTCCTTCGCCTACAGTATTGCTGATTTTACTGTACTTAATGGATTTATTAATATCCTTTGTGGTCTGTTGTGAATAATTCGAGAACAAATCGACTATAATACGCGTCGGATTCTTCAATGTAAAAGCATGGTGTTGTACATCTCGGTTCGCAGTCAGTGTTACCTGTAAAGAACCGTTTACATTTTGTAAGCCCACGCCTTTAAGCACACCGGTTTTACTGGAGTTTTGCGCCACCGGAGCGGTCAAACCGTTCTTCGTACCACCTAAATTCAACGTAAGAGACCGATCTGCTTCATTATAAGAACTCGTCCAAGAAACAGGCATTTCCGACAAATCAAACACGACCCGACTTGTGCCGTCATGATTAGATACGCGTAGTGCCGTAAGATTTCCCGCCTCAGCCGATGGAGCCAGTAATCCCATAGCCCCAAACAACGCTGCGGTTAGATAGATATATCGTTTCATATATGTCCTCAATAAGACAATGTATAAGACTTGCCTTTATATAAATTTTGTACAATATACTTTTACTATAGTATACATGATATATTTCAAAAATACAAAAACGAAGTTATATACTTCTTGGATATGTCAACATGACTAGCGACAGAAGAATAACTTCGTTTGTATCTTACTTTATATTCATGAAATATAGATGTATATTATTGTAATTCATCCAATGTATCTCGCAGTTGCGACATTTCATCAAGGGCCTTGGCAACCCCCTTGATGACCGCATAGCGAGGTGATTCCACAAGATAAGATGCAACACCTATAGAGCGCGTGATGACCCTGTCAAGACCGTCAACGAGGGCTCCTCCACCGGTCAAGATAATTCCGTGATCAGTAATCGCCGCTACCAACTCAGGCGGCGTCTTTTCGAGAATACCTTTAATAGCCTCCAGAATATTCATCACCTGCGCCTCTAAAGCCCGTTGAATTTCCAAAGAATTAACGGAAACCATCTTAGGCAGGCCCGATCCGGAATCACGGCCGCGCACTTCAATAACGCGCTCTCTGGCACGACGATCGACGGTGCCGACAGCAACCTTTATCTCTTCCGCCGTCAATTGACCGATAATAAGACGTTTTTTACGCCGTATATAACGAATGATAGAATCATTAAACGAATCTCCGCCGATACGTAAGGACTCGCTGACAACGACACCGGTATCGCATAATACGGCAATATCCGTGGTACCGCCGCCCACATCTACCACCATGGCCCCCACCTGCTGCGCATCGTTGAGGCCCGTTCCCATAGCAGCTGCAAGCGGTTCTTCGATAAGAACCGTCTTCTTTGCCCCCGTCCGTAAAAGCGCTTCCAGGATCGCCCGCTTTTCAACAGGTGTAATCCCTGACGGCACACAGACGATGATGCGCGTTTTCATGAGACGCGAAGCAGGTACGACGGAACGAATAAAATACTTCAGCATAAATTCCGTCATATCATAATCCGCAATGACACCTGCTTTCACGGGGCGAATGACGGAAATACCCTTTGGCGTACGGCCTACCATGGTACGTGCCGTTTCTCCCAAGGCGAGAATATCCCCGGTCTTGTCATCTCGTGCAATATAAGCCGGCTCATCCAAGACAAGGCCTTTCCCCTTCGCATAGATCAGGATATTGGCCGTACCCAGATCGATGCCTAAATCAAACGTCAGAGACCGATTCAATCGACTCATCCAGTCCCCGACCTGTTCCGGTCTGACCAATCGCTTCAAGGTCATGGCAGGTGTTGTCTTGGCAATCGCTACAGCCTCACGATTACGGCGTTCAGCACGGCGTAATTGCGTAACCTTTACCATGGCATCTCGCATATTCGAGGTCAAATGATTCGCCTGTTTCGTTACCCCTTTTGAAAGCTTCGCGGACTTTCGCTTTGTCTTGCGTAACGGCTTACGGCCCGCATCGCTCTTCGTATTCGCCGCCCTGGCCGCACCTAAATTCTGCTGTTCGTTATATAAAGCCGGCCCTTTAGAGCGCCGGCTTCGTTTCTTTGTATTCTGTTTTGGCCCTTTATTCTTATTCGTCAACCCGAACAATATCGGCACCTAACCTTTTCAACTTACCCACAAAATCATCATAGCCTCGATCAATGTGATGAAGGCGCCCGATTTCCGTCGTTCCTTCGGCCGTCAATGCGGCGCATACAAGGGCAGCCCCCGCACGCAAGTCCGTTGCATTCACGACAGCGCCATGTAAACGCGGCATACCTTCTACGATAGCCTGCCGGTTATCGATATCGATATGAGCCCCCATCTTGCGAAGTTCGGCAACATGCATGAAGCGGTTTTCAAATACCGTTTCCGTAACGGTGCTCGATCCTTCTGCAATCGTTGTTAAAGCCATAAACTGAGCCTGCATATCTGTCGGAAATCCCGGATACGGCAATGTTTTAATATCTACCGCTTTAATATCTTTACCGGTACTGATGACACGGATACCGTCAATATCTTCCTCTACGGTAACTCCGGCCTCTTTCAGTTTAGCCACCACCGGTTTTAAATGTTCCGGCAATGCATTTTCTACAAATACATCCCCGCCGGCCATAGCCGCCGCAATCAAGTATGTTCCCGCTTCAATGCGATCAGGAATGACTGTATGTGTAGCACCGTGCAACTCAGGTACCCCTTCGATACGAATCACATTGGTACCGGCACCGCGGATATTAGCGCCCATTGCATTTAAGAATGTCGCCAAATCAACAATTTCGGGCTCCTCGGCAGCATTTTCAATAACAGTCTTTCCCTGCGCCATAGAGGCAGCCATGATGACATTTTCCGTAGCACCTACACTTGGAAAATCCAGGTAAATCTGAGTTCCTTTCAAGCCTTCCGGTGCATATGCATGTACATACTCTTCGGTAATATCGATTTTTGCACCGAGAGCCTCAAAGGCTTTTAAATGAAGATCGATAGGCCGTGCTCCGATAGCGCAGCCGCCGGGCATAGAAATTTTGGCTTCCCCCTTCCGGGCCAACAAAGGTCCCATCACGAGGAAGGATGCGCGCATCTTGCGAACTAATTCGTACGGTGCTTCGGTTGCAGTGAGTGTAGAAGCGTCAAAGATGATTTCATTATCTTCTTTATTTCTGGTAATCTTAACCCCTAAAGACTCGATAACTTGGCATATAGTTCCAACATCCTCCAAGTTTGGAATTTCAAGTAATTTACTAGGTGTAGACGCTAGTAATGTACCGGCAATAATAGGTAATACCGCATTTTTTGCACTACTGACACGTACACGGCCTTCCAATCGATTGCCACCTTGAATAATTAGCTTTTCCAACAGAATTCCTCCTACACTTTATATCAATAATCTTGCATCACCTACAAGATTTTGTATTTATAACGTCACATACTAAATGTTATTATACTAAATGTTATTATACTATTTTTTTCTATCTCTCATCAAGAGAACGATTAAATTTACAACGAAAAAAGGCTCCTCTTGATGAGGAGCCTCTTCAAACCTATATCAACCGCAATTCAATGACGAGAATATCAATGAAACAGTCATATAAATTTATTTCGCTTTCAACGATTTTAATTTTTGGTCCATATGAACCGTGTCGAGGAATCGTACGGTACCCGTTTTAGAGCGCATCACGATGGTATGAGTACGCGCACCGCCCGGGAAGTATTGAATCGGATTCAACAAGTTACCGCGTGTAATGGCTGTTGCCGCAAAAATAACATCATCGGTACGAACCAAATCATCCAAAGTAAGAACCTGATTGACATCGGCAATACCCATTTCATGGCAACGACGAATTTCTTCATCCGTTTCCGGTTTCAAACGCGCCTGCATATCACCACCTACGCATTTCAATGCCGCAGCGGCCAATACACCTTCAGGCGCGCCGCCCGTACCGACAACCATGTGTACCCCGGAGCCTTCGATACAACATTCCATTGCAGGGTTTACATCTCCGTCGGTGATAAGCATAATACGTGCACCTAGATCACGAGCTTCTTTCATCAATCCTTGATGACGCTCACGATCGAGCATAACCAATGTGATTTCATCTACATTACGTTCCATCTTGGCAGCCACATTTTTAATATTTTCCGTCAAAGATTTTGTAATATCGATAGCACCTGCCCCGCGAGGACCGACGCACAATTTTTCCATATACATATCCGGTGCGTGCAACAAACCGCCCTTTTCAGCGATAGCCATAACGGCAATCGCCCCGTTCTGTCCTTTTGCAATAAGATTCGTCCCTTCGATAGGATCCACCGCGATATCGACTTCCGGTCCGCCCGCACCTACATGTTCACCGATATAAAGCATAGGTGCTTCATCAATTTCACCTTCACCGATAACTACGGTACCGGAAATGCGCACGGAATCAAATGCTTGACGCATCGCATCTACCGCAAGGCCATCAGCCTCATCCTTTTGTCCGCGTCCTAATAAACGACCGCTGCGCAAAGCCGCAGCCTCAACGACACGAGCAAATTCCAACGACAATGTACGATCCATAATGGGCCTCCTTATAAGTCCTGTATTTAATAATGTAGCTCACTTGTATGAGTTATATACCGTCTTATTGATCAGCTTGTTTCCAATCAGCCATAAACTTTTCGAGACCTGCATCCGTCAACGGATGTTTCATGGCCTGTAAAAGTACTTTAAACGGAACCGTCGCAATATGGGCGCCGGCCTTTGCGCATTGAATGATATGCAGCGGGGTTCTCACACTGGCAGCGATAATTTCCGTGGGAATGTCATGAATAGCGAAAATATCCGCAATATCCTGAATCAATGTAAGCCCTTCCATGCTGATATCGTCGATACGTCCTACGAACGGACTCACATAAGAGGCGCCGGCACGCGCCGCCAACAGCGCTTGATTAGCTGAAAAAATCAAAGTCACGTTTGTTTTAATGCCTTCTTTACTCAACACAGAAACGGCTTTAAGACCTTCCGGCGTCATCGGAATTTTAATGACTACGTTAGAGCCTAATTTCACCAGTTCATGAGCTTCAGCGACCATGCCTTCCGCATCAGAAGCGATAACCTCCGCGCTGACAGGTCCATCTACAAGATTCGCAATCTCGGAAATAACTTGTTTCAAATCGCGTTTAGCCTTCACGATAAGGGATGGATTTGTAGTTACTCCATCAATAAATCCGAAAGCATAAGCCTCTTTAATTTCATCAAATTCCGCTGTATCAATAAAAAACTTCATAGGAGCCCCCTCTTACTTCACCGGCGCAATCACTTCAACGCCGCCCATATACGGAACAAGAACCTTAGGAATTACAACGGATCCGTCCGCCTGTTGATAATTTTCCAAAATGGCAGCCACCGTACGGCCCACAGCAAGTCCGGATCCGTTCAAAGTGTGAACAAATTCAGGTTTTCCTTTAGGTCCGCGACGGAACTTGATATTCGCTCGACGAGCTTGGAAATCGGTCATATTGGAGCAGGAAGAGATTTCTCTATACTTACCTTGTGCAGGCATCCATACTTCAACATCATAGGTCTTAGCGGAACCGAATCCGATGTCACCCGTACAAAGGGTGATAACGCGGAACGGCAATTCCAATAAGCGCAACACTTCTTCGGCGTTGTCCGTCAATGTTTCCAGTTCCTTAAAAGAATCCTCAGGTTTCGCCAGTTTCACCATTTCCACCTTATTGAACTGATGCTGACGGATAAGCCCCCGCGTATCGCGACCGGCAGAACCGGCTTCGGCGCGGAAACATGCAGTAAACGCGGTATAATATTTCGGCAACTCATCTTCGTTCAAAATCTCGCCGCCATGATAATTCGTCAATGTTACCTCTGCCGTAGGAATCAAGAAATATTCCGTATCCTCTACATGGTACATATCTTCCGCAAATTTGGGCAACTGGCCTGTTCCGGTCAACGTTTCGCGCGTTACCATATACGGTGTCATCATTTCCGTATAGCCGTGCTTATCTACGTGAAGGTCGACCATAAAGTTGATAAGAGCGCGTTCTAAGCGAGCACCTAACCCTTTATACACGGTAAAACGAGCACCGCTCATCTTACCGGCGCGATTGAAATCAAGGATATCGAGGCTTTCACCTAAATCCCAATGAGCCTGCACGTTAAAATCGAATTGACGCGGTTCACCCCATTTACGCTGCTCTACATTTTCGTCCTCATCGGCACCGACAGGAACGGATTCATCACACATATTCGGCAACATCAATGCCGCATCACGCAATCTGGTTTCCACCTCGCGAATTCGGTTATCGAGTTCCGCAATATCATCGCCCACCTTCTTCATTTCAGCGATTTTATCATCAGCATTTTCTTTATTGCGTTTCAATTGACTGATTTTCTCTGTTACGGAATTGCGCAGAGCCTTTAGTTCCTCTACCTTACCGATCAATTGACGACGTTCATCATAAGCGGATACAAAGGTTTCTAAATCGCCCTTCGTATGGCGATTGTCCAAATTTTGTTGCACCAAATCGAGATGTTCACGAACAAATTTTAAATCTAACATACTATAAACCTCTTTCTCCAACTATGTTACGTACAAAGTGTATTCAATACGTTTAAGTATACCATATATTACTGTATTTATCATTAACAGCCTATATTTATACATCTATTCAGCGAAGATTTATACATTGACGCGCATCCGTACAGATATCTAATCGTCATCATCTTCGTCGAGCAGATAATCTTTCGCCATCCACTTGCGTGTGCCCGTGAAAGAAATGGTCACCCATTTCTCCGTCGGATTTCCGCCGATTTCCGCATCGATTTCATTGCGAATCGCATCAAGCTCGGCAATGGTTTGGTACGGGAAGTTCTTGCGAACCAGAATATCAATTTCGATGATTCTGGAATTACCGTACGCCTGTACGCTTGTCACGTAATCCTTGAAATCATATTTTTTCATAAATCGGTCCATAATTTCCTGCACCTCATCATGCAAGGATGACGGCGCCCAGCCCAAAATTTGTTTAGTGGACGGAACGATAATATGAATGGCGGATGGAATCATCTGTACTGCAAGTACAATCAATACAATCGGGTCGATATAAGCGGCCCATTTTCCGTATTCCGTTCCTTCCAGCATCGTTGCTACGACGAAACTGATCAGAATAGCGGCTTCCAATAATGCATCTACATACCAGCTTACGTTATCAAACTTGATCAAGTTTGACTGCAAACTCTTATTGATGCGTCGAACATATAGATAGTACGCAGTGTCTGCAACGGTAAAAAATATAGCATAATAAATAGCAGGGCCGAAATCTACGTGACGTCCGCCGCTTAACAGATCCGTAATACCGCTGGACAATGCATACAGCACGATAAGCAGAATAAAAAAACCTTCCACAGCGAGTACGAGAGGTTCAAATTGCCAATATCCGAACTGAAAGCGCTTACTCGTCTCACGAGCTACTAATTTGGCCGTCATGAGCATCATAATCTTAATAACTACATCGACAAAGGAGAATACACCATCTAATAAGACCGCACTCGACCCGGTCACAATCCCCATTATCGTACCGCTCACAGCCACCAAAGCCATAAGCCCCACGGATTGCATCAGTAGTTTCTGTTCAATGGAGCGCCTTGCCCCTAATATATCCATTGAGCACACTCCTTTCTCACTTATATACATCTTTATTATACACTAATCACCGAAGTGTATAAAATGTATCGCAAAAGTCCACCGCACAGTTTATACACGGTGGACTTTCAACAATCACTAACATATGAACTTTATTCTATTATAGGATAACTACACAATAGCCATCGGTGGCGCATCTAAGGATTTACCGGCTACATATCTCCCTACAATATGGCGATCATCGCCTATATATAGCCACCGTTCCAGGCGTTCCTCTATACTTCGTTCATTCGGATCAAACAATTCATGATCATCGATAACAAGAGCATCAAATTCATAACCGATTTCAAAGCTGCCTACATCACCAAAGAATTGTCCGCCCCCCTTGGTTGCCATATAGAAAGCTTCCGGTAATGTAAGCGGTGCATAGCTTTTATCCACCTCGGCCCATTTCATCTTTGACAAGCCCACGGCTTCGGTCAAAACCTTGGCCATGCTGATGTCATGCCCCCCTGAAATATCTGAGCCCAATGCAATGGAAATGCCATGATTCAATAATTTTCGTATAGGCGCTATGCCGCTGGACAAATTCACGTTAGAATACGGGCAGTGTGCCACCATTGTCTTTGTTTCATACATCCGCTCCATTTCTTCATCGCTCAGATGAATACAATGAGCCATAACCGTCGGTACTGTACCCATCAGACGATGTTCACAATATACATCCGTATAACTGGATGAATCCGGATGAAGTGAATGAACCCAGTCAATCTCACCATGATTTTCAGATAAGTGAGATTGAATTGGCACATTATACTCCACCGCTAAATCTCCGAGTCCACTCATCAGGCGGCTCGTACAGGACGGTACAAAGCGAGGGGTTACAATAGGTCGTACGAGCGGTCCGAACTGTTGAGCCTCTTCAAGCCATACTCTCGTATCATGTAAAGACCGCTCCGTATCCTCAATCAGATAATCAGGGCTGTTCCGATCCATATTAACCTTACCTACAAAAGCGGATAGACCGGCTTCTGAAAGCAGCTTCATCAATAGCAATGTACTTTCTTTATGAATGGTGCCAAATAAAATACTGCGCGTTGTACCGTAACGCCATAATTCATTAACAAAAGCGCTATATACCGTCTTTGCGTACTCTAAATCCGAAAACTTCGCCTCCTCCGGAAATGTATACGTTTCAAGCCAAGGCAGCAATTCTTTATCCATACCGAGGCCTCGATTACAAAACTGAGGCGCATGGGCATGAGTATCGACAAATCCGGGAATAATTAAATTATCCCCGTAGTCCTCAACCGGATACGCCTCATACTCGGAGGGAATACTTTCACCACAATACGAGATACAACCGTCACGAACAATGACATAGCCGTTTGGAATCACTGAAAACTCCGCCGGTCGTGATGTATAAATAATATTACCTTTTACTATATAAACGGAATTCATCGAATAATCTCCTCTTTTCAATAATACCGCTTAACCGTAATATACGTACGTCAATTACAATAAAATGTAATTGCTCAATGTTACTCTCTCAACAATAAAAACACATATGACAATCCCGACTCTCACAACTTATATAGCAAAATGTATGATGAAAGCAATGGTCATTACATACATAACAGGATGGATTTCCTTACGACGACCTGTAATAAGTTTCACCAATGTATAAGAGATAAAACCGAAGGATAAACCTTGCGCAATACTGAAGGTAAGCGGCATAAGAAGAATCGTTAAAAATGCAGGCAACGCTTCCGTAAAATCACCGAAGTCGATATGCGTCACTTCACTCATCATAAATACACCTACGATAACGAGTACCGGAGCTGTTGCCTGAGCGGGTACCAATAAGAATAATGGCGCAAAAAACAGAGCGATTAAATATAATATACCCGTTACGCATGCCGTAAGACCCGTACGTCCACCATCGGCAACAGCGGCCGCACTTTCAATATAGGAAGTTACCGTAGATGTGCCGATGATCGCACCGGCTGCGGCACCTATGGATGTACATAATAACGCATGATTTAGCCGTTTAAATTTACCGTCCGCATCAACAAGATTCGCTTTACGCGTAACACCGATAAGCGTACCGATGTTATCAAACATATCTACGATTGTAATAGAGAAAATAATGGACAAAAAACCATATTTAATAGCACTCATCACATCCAATTGAGCAAATGTATCCACAGGAAATGGCGGCACCAAGTTGAAAACATCCGCACTTGTCTCAGGGACCTTTGTATAACCGAATATCATAGCCGCAACAGTCGTGATAATCATACCCAACAACAAACCGCCCCTCACCTGCTTGGCTAACAGCACACTGGTGATAAGCAAACCGGCCAAGGTCAACAATACCGCAGGATCCTGCATATTTCCAAGTGTTACAAATGTGGCCTTATCCGCTACGATAATATGCGCATTTTTAAATCCGATAAAGGCGATAAAGAGACCTATACCGACACCGATAGATGTTTTAAGTACCTTGGGAATACCGTCGATGATAAGATTCAAAATACGCGTTACTGTCAAAACAATGAATACAGCACCGGAAATAAATACGGCACCTAATGCGGTTTGCCAGGTCAGTCCCATCGATCCGCATATGGTATAGGCGAAGAATGCACTAAGTCCTAATCCAGGAGCGACGATAACCGGAACATTCGCTACCAAACCGATTAAAATCGTCGTAAATGCGGTCGTCAAAATAACTGCCGCAACCGTACTTTCATGAGGCATACCGGATACGACCAGCAAATTCGGTATAACCGCTAAAATATATACGGAAGCAATGAACATAGTTATGCCCGCAAAAATCTCGGTACGCACATTCGTACCATGCTGAGACAGCTTGAAAAATTTATCAAGCCAGCCCTGTCCGTGTCTTACACTCTCATTCGACATCGAATTCATCTTACTTACCTCCTAACTTAAAGAGAAGAAAATAAATAAAACGACTACAAGAGCATCACAAAATAGCTCTTGTAGTCGTGAATATCGGTTCCCGCTAGAAAGCCTTGACCCATCATGTCAAGGGTATACAAGGTATAGTCTTACTATGAAATTATATATATATATATATCAGTTATATAAAATATGTACCGAACAAAGTATATCTCAGTTTAAGTATAAAATTATTTTTATATGCTGTCAATAATAAATAATAAATAATAAATAATAAATAAACATCCTAACAATGAGCCTCCCTCGGGAGGCTCATCATATAAAGACTATTTCCCGAGATTGCGCTCCAAGTCAAATCGGTCCGATACAAAGCCGTACAAAGTCCATCCCGCAAAGGTTACAATGGCACCATATGTCATTGCTTCAAGACCAGATGCATATAACGCATATAAACTATAAATGGAACCAATGAAAGCAATAAAGGTTGTCCCCTTCAATTCACCGCCACTGCGGCCCGCAGCTTTCATCAACACAATGATAGCCCCCATCGACAAGAGATATGGAATGATATTCGTTACAACCGCCAAATTAACGAGCGTTTCAAACTGTTCACTCAAAGACGGACTGATTGTCATCAAACTGAGGAAGGATTGAATGATTGTAATCGTTACCATCCCTACTACAGGTGCATCTTTAGATGTAATCTTGCTGAATAATTTAGGGAAATACCCTTCGTCCGCAGCACCCTTAAATACATTGGCAATGGTGAACTGCCATCCGAGTAAAGAGCCGAAACACGACATAACCATAAGACCCATAACGATTTTACCGGCTATACCGTTAAACATGGATGCAAATGCCAAACCAAACGGTGCATTACTGTTAACAAGTTCATTTGCAGGAACAATACCAAAAATCATATTGGTGGATACGATATAAATAACTGCAACCCCTAATGTACCGCCGAGAACTGCTTTCGGTACATTCTTTTCGGGATTATCCACGGCATCCGCATTCGCACAGGCGGATTCAAGTCCAAGAAATGCCCATAAAGTCATGGCGATGGAATTAGTTGCCGCTTCGCCGAACGGCATATTATTAACATTCCAGTTTGCTACATACATATCTGTTGAGAAATAAGCCCAACCGACTGTACTGATTACGATAACCGGTGCAATAACACCCCATACCGTAAAGCTGGATACACGTCCCGTGATGCTGGCACCACCGAAATTCAACGTCGTCGCCAACCACAATGTGACAATTGTATAAATACCTGTCAACAATGGAGTCAACGTAACGTCTGCAAAGGTCGCCGCATAGCCTACCGCTGAAATAGCAATAGCGATATTGGCGATTAAAAGAGACACGCCATACGTATAATTCGCCATGAAGTTCCCCGCTTTGCCAAAGGAATATTCGGCATAACCGCCCATACCGCCGCCTTTACGACTGTACATACCGCACTTTGCAAAAGCATAAGCCAAACACATGGAACCTACAGCAGTAATCAACCATGATACGATTGACAACGATCCTACCTGCGCCAATTTTGTAGGCAGCATGATAATGCCTGACCCCATCATATTCACAGCGGTCAAAATTGTAAGCTGCAATACGGACATCTTATTTTTGCCTGTACTCATAGTTACCTCCTTTTATCTTGTGTATTGTACCGTCGGAAACCCTCCGACGGTACACAGAGGAATTATTTTTCAAATTCTTTTTTCAACACATAACCGAATGCCTTCTTCGTTCCATCCGGCTGTTCCGTAATGTATACACCTTGAATTTCCGGAGCAAATCCAGGCAATTTGTTGATGCCTTCTTCCAAAGCCAAGAAGTAATCACAAGCAGTCTTCGACCAACGTTCGCCCGGTTGTACGCACAATACCCCCGGAGGATAAGGAAGCGCACCTTCAAGCGCGATGCGCCCTTCCGCTTCGCTCAACGGTACAAGCTCACCTTTGCCGCGCTGGAATTCAAAATTAGCTTCCTGAGGATTCATAACATATTCCGGGAAGTAATCATATAAGAACAATCGTTGTTGCAAGATACTTACATTCCGGTCTTTATAGAAGTCATGCATTTCCTGACATAGTTGACGAATATGATATCCCTTGTATTTATCCAAGTGGCTGTAATAAATGGACGGCAATACATCTTGCATAGGTGCATCGGCTTCAATCAATTGTTCAAATCGAACAAGCTGTGCCACTAAATCGTCCATCTTCGTCTTTGTTTCCGCCGGTGTCATCAAGAACAGAATGGTATTTAAATCACATTTTTCCGGAATAATTCCATTTTCGCGCAAATAGTTTGCAAGAATATTGGCATGGATACCGAAATCTTCATATTCACCCGTTTCCACATTGATACCCGGTGTAATCAATTGGAATTTACAAGGATCTATGAAATATTGACCTTTACCATAACCTTTAAAGGAGTGCCATTTCGCATCCGGTTCAAATGCGAAGTAGTCCACATCCTGTGCCATTTTCTTTGTATCTCCGTCTTCCCACTTTTTACCATGTACAACCGGTGGTACTAACGGGCGAAGATATTTACAGTGTTTCAATACGGCCTTACGAGCTTCGATAACCGTTTCCACACATTCAATCCATAATTTTTTACCCGCTTCGCCTTCATGCATTTTTGCATTTACGTCAAGGGCTGCAAACAACGGATAGAACGGTGATGTAGAGGCATGCATCATGAATGCGTTGTTCAAACGTTTATGATTTACATAGCGGTCTTGCCCCTTAATATGCTTATCCTTCTTATGAATCTGAGATGTCTGTGAGAAACCCGCCTGCTGCTTATGGACGGATTGAGATACCAAAATACCGGGATCATCAGGACCAAGTTCCAAAAGCAACGGACTGCAGTCTTTCATCATAGGGATAAACTGTTCATAGCCGACCCAAGCGGAATCAAAGAAGATATAATCGCAGAGATGTCCGATTTTATCGACAACCTGACGCGCATTATAAATAGTCCCGTCATACGTCCCCAATTGAATAACCGCCAACCGGATAGGCCGCTTTGCCTTTGCTTTCTTAGGATCTTTTTCAGCAATCAACTTGCGAATATATTTTTCATCAAAGCAATGTTCTAAGATACCACCGATGGATCCGAACGGATTGCGTGCCGTTTCAAGATATACAGGTGTTGCTCCGGACATGACGAGCGCCCCGTGACAAATCGATTTATGATTATTGCGATCATATAAAACAATATCCCCGGGAGTAAGTAATGCATTTAACACGACCTTATTAGAGGATGATGTTCCGTTCAATACAAAATATGTTTTATCCGCATTATAAACTTGTGCAGCATGTTGCTGAGCTTCAACTGCGGAACCTTCATGAATCAGAAGATCACCTAACTTGACATCCGCATTACAAAGATCGGCACGGAATACATTTTCGCCGAAGAAATCATAAAAAGCACGTCCCGCAGGATGCTTACAGAAGAATTGCCCCCCTTGATGCCCCGGGCAGTCAAATTGAGAGTTACCGTCCTCTACGTAATTTGCCAAAGCTTGGAAAAATGGCGGTAACATAGAAGCTTCATATTTTGCAGCGGCCGCTTCAATCTGTCGTTTATATAAATCAAAATTTGTAGTTGATCCGTCGATAACACGTTCCACCTTACCGATAAACGGGGAAATATCTACAGACTTATCAAACACAACCAAGAAAACCGGTATACCAAAGGATTGAACCAACTCATTCTCAAGTACATCTGTATCGGACTCGCTAATGACTATAGCCCCCACATCGGTAAAATCAGTTTGACTAAGCTCCACATTTGTACGCCCTTCCATAGAACCGAAATAGAATTGCGCTTTATGAGAGAAAGCAATTTTTAAATGTTTCATGATGTGTTTCCTCCTAAATTATGTTAACAACGATAATTTAAAGAATGTGACTTACACATAGGGTCGATTTATAAAATTTATTAATGAATTCACCTTTACTAAATACACCTCCTTGTTTTAAAGGTAATTCACGTATCTATATTTCTATCTTAACATCTGAATTTTTCATTTAAAAGTGTTTAATTATACACATATATCATAATTATACATTGTGCATGATTTAAATGTATAATCTATACTGTTACAGGTATGTGTAAATTTAATCACATACACCTCTATAATATCGGAAAAGCAACGATAAATACTATATCTCAATGTTCTTTTACTTCATCACAAAGTAAATCAAAATTTTTTATGTATATCACAATGTAATCATAGAAAATCCATGCAGCATTTTTATATTGTATATCTAATCATACCTCACATATTTATTAATCAACATTATAAGAATTGATAAAAGCCCGTATCAACGTATTTGATACGGGCTTTTTATCGATTTTTTTGTATGCTAAACAGCAAAAAGCTCACCGCCATATTGGCAGTGAGCTTTACAATTATTATTCTTCAGATTCAGTTTGCTGTTGAACTTCCGGTTTCATCAACGGGAACAATAATACGTCACGGATAGATGCGGAGTCTGTCAAGAACATAACTAGACGGTCGATACCGATACCGAGCCCTGCAGTTGGAGGTAAACCATATTCCAACGCCGTTACATAATCATTATCCATGCGATGAGCTTCATCATCACCGGCTTCACGTTCCTTCAATTGAGCTTCGAAACGTTCTTTCTGATCAATAGGGTCATTCAACTCGGAGAAACCATTTGCCAGTTCACGACCATAGATAAACGCTTCAAAGCGTTCAGTAGTCAACGGCTTTTCACGATTCAATTTAGCCAATGGAGAAATTTCCTTCGGATGACCGTATACGAATGTAGGTTGAATCAAATTTTCTTCTACATACTCTTCAAAACAAGCATTCATGATCTTACCGATACCGTCACCGGAACCATACTCAACGTTCAAACGATCCGCAATGGCGCGGGCTTCTTCCAATGTCTCAACGGCATCAAAATCTTCACCTGTATACTTTTTGATACCCTCTTGCATCGTAATACGATTCCAAGGTGGAGTCAAATCAATTTCGGTGCCTTGATAGGTAATCTTGGTCGTACCCAAAACTTCTTTTGCACAGTAAGATACGATATTTTCAGTCAAACGGATGACGTCTTCATAATTGCCGTATGCCTGATACGATTCCATCATTGTAAATTCCGGATTATGGCGATTATCGATACCTTCATTACGGAAGGAGCGGTTGATTTCATAAACGCGTTCCAACCCGCCTACGATAAGACGTTTTAAGTACAATTCCGGAGAAATGCGCATATAGATGTCGATATCAAGGGCATTATGATGCGTAATGAACGGACGAGCCGCAGCACCGCCAGGAATAGCGTGCATCATAGGTGTTTCCACTTCCATGAAGTGCTGATTGTTCAAATACTCACGAACCTTCGCTACGATTTTAGTACGCTTTACAAATGTATCGCGGACTTCGGGATTTACGATCAGATCAACATAACGTTGACGATAGCGTAATTCCGTATCCTTTAAGCCGTGCCACTTTTCAGGCAATGGACGCAACGATTTGGACAATAGGGTCAATTTATCAACCTTAACGGTAATTTCCCCCATATGAGTTCTGAATACATGACCTTCAATACCCACGATGTCACCGATATCAAGCATTTTTACATACTTGTAATTATCTTCACCCAATACATCCTTACGGAAGTACACCTGAATATCACCGGACAAATCACGGATGTTCGCAAATGCCGTTTTACCATGGGAACGCATAGTCATCAAACGGCCTGCAATCACTACAGGTTGATCATCGTAATTCAAGAAATCATCCTTAATATCTTGTGCATGATCTTTGACAATAAAACGTTGACCGAACGGATAGATGCCATCAGCTTCATACTCAGCCAATTTATCACGGCGAATTTGCATTTGATCATTTAATTCTTCTTGGGTATTTTTAATTTCTTCACTCATCTTATCGCCTCTTCGTTGTGAACCGTAAATTATTGAATTGCTAATACTTTGAAAGTCACAGGACCGTCCGGTGTGGACACCTCTACTTCATCACCTTTGCGTTTGCCCAAAATAGATTTGCCTACAGGAGATTCATTGGAAATACGATTATTAAAAGGATCCGCTTCGGAAGAGCCCACAATAACGTACTCCAACTCATCGTTATACATCGTATCCAGTACGGTAACCTTGCTACCTACGGATACTACATCACCCTTGACGGATTCGTCGATGATTTTCGCAGTATTGATTTTATTTTCTAATTCCACAATATGACCTTCGATGAAAGCCTGTTCATTTTTCGCATCGTCATATTCGGAGTTTTCACTGATGTCACCGTATTCAATAGCTGTTTTAATGCGTTCAGATACTTCGATACGGCGCACAGATTTATAATACGATAATTCTTCTTCTAATTTCTTTAAACCTTCGGCGGTAAGTAATGTTTCTTTTACGTCTGCCATGGATACCCCACACTTTCTACGTATAAATAATAAGAAAAAGTGCCACAATAAGATGACACCTTATCCTTTGTTTGTAAATTTTCTCAATCATTATATAAAAATACTATACATTTGTCAATGCGCCTTAACTTCAGCCAAAATGGAACGGTATGTTTCCAGCTCTTTCTGAAAGCTTGTTACCGTATGAATCGTATTCACCCGATTGCGCCAATAGGCGGATTCAGGTAAGCCTTTCAAATACCATCCCGCATGTGTTCGGATTTCTCGCACAGCCAGGTGCTCCCCCTTGTATTCACATAACAATCGGAAGTGTTTCATCAACATATCGAGGCGCTCCAATGCGGACGGTGCAGATACGACTTCACCGGTGGCTAAGTACTGATGAATGCGATCAAAGATCCACGGATTACCCTGCGCACCACGTCCTATCATCACCGCATCACATCCCGTCTCATCAAGCATACGCTTCGCATTCTCCGGCTCAACGATATCCCCATTACCTATAACAGGAATGGATACGGTCTCTTTAACCGCTTTAATATACGACCAGTCCGCATGACCGCTGTACATCTGTTCCTTAGTACGCCCATGAACAGCGATGGCGGCTACGCCGGTAGATTCAATGCGCTTAGCAAAATCCACGACATTAATATGATCATAATCCCAGCCTATACGCATTTTCACCGTCACCGGTACATCAACAGCTTTGACAGCCGCCTCCGCCACACGCGCGGCCAAATCCGGATGTTTCATGAGAGCTGAACCGTCACCGGATGTAACGACCTTTTTTACAGGGCAGCCCATGTTGATGTCCACAATATCCGCACCTGCATCGGCTACGACCTTTGCACCTAAAGCAATAGCTGCAGGGTCGGATCCGAAGATCTGCATCGACACAGGTCGCTCCGCCTCTTCAATGCGCAATAATTCATGTGTTCGTTCATTTTTATATTTAATTCCCATAGCGCTCACCATTTCGGTACACACTAAAGCCGCCCCGTTCTCTTTCGCCAAAAGCCGGTATGCGATATCGCTTACCCCCGCCATGGGTGCCAATATGGCCTGTCCGTCAATCAAAACGGAACCTATATGCCATCGCTTTGTATTCATATATATCACCTAATAAAAAGGGTACAGCATAGGCTGTACCCGAATGTACACTACTTTGTTATAATTTATAACTCTATTATAGTAGCATTATTTATTTCGTTCGTAAATAAGGCGCAACCCTTCCAACGTCAACATAGGTTCTACATGGTCGATACAATCGGTAGCGCTGCTGATAAGCTGTGCCAAACCGCCGGTGGCAACTACGGTCACGGATCCTTCCATTTCCGCTTTCATACGTGTCACAAGCCCTTCTACTTGACCTACATAACCGTAAAACATACCGGATTGCATCGATGATACGGTATTTCGGCATATAACCTGTCCCGGATCCTTAACCTCGATACGCGGTAACTTAGCCGCCCGTTGGAAAAGAGCTTCCGCAGAAATGGTCACGCCGGGACTGATGACACCACCGATATAATCACCATTGCCTCGAACGGCACAATAAGTAGTCGCCGTACCGAAATCAATAATAATCAAATCGCCTTTGTATTTATCATAAGCAGCCACCGCATTCACGATACGGTCCGCCCCGACTTCACGAGGGTTATCATATTTTATGGCAATGCCCGTTTTCGTACCGGGTCCTACGATAATCGGATTCACATTGAAATAACGCAGACATACACGTTCCAGTGTAGGCATTAACGGCGGTACAACGGAAGAAATAATGATATCCTTTATATCTTTCACATTGACCTTGCGATCATGAAAAAACAGGTTCATCATCAACATGCCATATTCATCGGTGGTACGCACCCGATCCGTAGAAATACGCCAATGACCGACAAGGTCTTTCCTGTCATATACACCGAGTACAATATTGGTGTTTCCCACATCAATAACTAATAACATGAATCCTCCTCTATTGGCGTGAACGTATAGACACGTCTCCGGCCACAATGCGTTTAATGGCCCCGTCCGGGGTTCTAACTAATAAATTACCGTCTTCATCAATATCCGTCGCCACACCTTCATAGGTATTTCCCGGCGCACGTACTTCTATATCCGCCCCCAATGTGACAGAGAGCTGACGCCATTCATTAAGGGTATCCTCAAAACCGTTATCGAGGATTTCATAGTACTGATGTTCCAATGATTCCAGTATAATCTTGAACGCCTCCGTCCTTTCAATGTCAACACCTTCCATCAATAAGGACGTGGCGATATGTTTTAATTCTTCAGGCAGTTCTTCCTGTTTCGTCTTTACATTGACACCGATACCCATGATAATATGAGAAACTTCTTCCATGGATCCGGACATTTCCGTCAATATACCTACCAGTTTACGACCGTTCACGAGAATATCATTAGGCCATTTTATGCCCGCATCGACAAGGCCCATCTTGTGAAATGCCTTTGTAAGGGCTACCGCCGCCATCAAAGTACATTTAGGTGCATCCGCAGGTGCAAAATCAGGACGCAGAATAATACTGAACCATAAGCCTTTACCGAAAGGAGAATACCACCCGCGGGACAAACGTCCTCGTCCGGCCACCTGTTCTTCCGTAACGACAACAGTCCCTTCTTCCGCCCCTTGCTGAGCTAAACGGCGGGCCTCCAAATTTGTGGATTCCGTAGTATCCATATAAACATACCGCTTGCCAAACACATCGGTATCTAAAATCTGTTTCATTGCCAATGGACTCAACAAATCAGGTTCCTCCAATAATCGATACCCCCTCTTGGTATAAGATTCTATTTTATAGCCTTTTTGACGCAATGCTTTGATATGTTTCCAAATTGCAGTACGAGATACGTGACATGCATCCGACATATCCTGTCCCGATACGAAGCCACCTTGGTTTTGTCTCAAGAATTCTAGCACTTCATCACGCATGGTTAGAGCCCCTTTCTTTGTTAACCTGGGTTTACAATTCGATTTTACAAGCGCGCCTCTGAAAATGCAAGGATTATTTTGAATCAAGACACTCTATATTCTGAAAGTGGTATAATACATATATCAAAAATTTACAAGATATAAATGTTAACCATTCGATTATATGATGTACGTTCAATAACAATGTATTTACATATCTACGGGAGAGAAACTATTATGCAACACTTTACATTAGAAGAAAAGAACACGGTGCTGGAGAACCCCTTTGTCCATATACATCGCAAATTAGATGTACTGCTCCACGTGGGGAAGCTGCTCATGGAGTGCGGTGCAGATACAAACCGCATCACCGAAGAAATGTTAAAGGCCGCCACATTTATGGGAATTCCTCATGATTACTTGAATATACACATTTCCTATACGACCTTAATGGTAAATTTGCTCCATAAGGAACGGTCCATTACGGTTTTTCGTAAAACGCCCGTTCATATACCGAACATGGCTATGATCAACGCCGTTTCAAAATTGACCTGGCGAGCCTTCGAACGCCATTACTCACTCACCACGTACGAGCATCTCATATCAAAACTGGAATACACCATACCAACGTATCCGAACTGGATAAAAGGCCTTGCTTGCGGTTTAGGATCGGCGGGTCTCGCCTTCTTATACAGCGGCGACTGGATTGCCTTTATCGTCACTATCATCTGCTCGTTTATCGGATATGTTACACGCACCTTATCTACGCGTATCGGCTGTAACGAATATGTCGGCATTTCCGTTGGCGCTTTTACCGCCATGATATCGGCATACGCTTTTTATACGCACATCGAACTGGGCTCATTGCTATATGTCCTCGTATGCTGCACGCTCTTCATGATTCCCGGGGTTCCACTTATCAACTTTGTCATCGACATAATCAACAACCATATATTATCCGGTGTAACAAGGGCAATTAGAACTCTTCTCATCGTGGGCAGCATGACGCTCGGTATGGCCATGGCGCTCTATTTCAGTCCCGTTCCGGCCTTTAATTTCGTCGACATCAAGCCGCATGTCATCTCCCTTACACAGATTATCGGTGCTTTCACGGCGGCCTCTGCATTTGCGGTTCTCTTTAATGCACCGACACGCTTGCTCGGATACATCGGTATCGGCGGTATTCTTTGTGTTTTCGTCCGCAATCTGCTGCTGGTTGATTTCGGATTCTCCACGCCCGGTGCAACCTTTATAGGCGCCGCTGTTATGAGTATTATTTTTGTAAAAGTATCTACATGGATAAAAACATCGAGTACGGTTATCATCGTTCCGTCAGCCATCGCTCTGATGCCCGGAATCCTATTATATCGCTTCGTATTCGATATTCTACACATAAACAGCCTCAATGAAGCAGGCCTCGTTCACATGATGCAAAACGGCATTACCGGAGTTCTCACAATTATCGGGATTGCGGTAGGCGTGGCCATACCGAATGTATTGGCTCAGAAATATTTAAAGAATATCAAAGAGCGCCGAATTGCGGAACTCATGGCGACAAGACATGTGCACGACGGTCAATAAATACCATATAGCACAAAGAGATTTAAAAATCATAATTAGCATTATCCCTATATGGATTTATATAGATTTATATAGTACAAGTATCTACATAGTAGAAAGAGCAGGCCTCTCATGGAGACCTGCTCTTTTTATATTCATACCAATAGTTATGAACTACCGTATATTATTTAGTTTCATCTTCATCGGTAGAAACCGCATGATTAATTTCTTCTGAAGGATCAGAAGTTTCAGTACCAACAGCATTATCGACAGGATTATCAATCGTTTCCGGTACGATAATTCCCGCTGCTTCCAGTGCACTTTTAGGCTCAGCCGCATCAGGAGTTTTCGTTGTACCGTATTTATAAAGATTTTCCACCGCTTTCGCATCAATGGTTTCCTCCTCCAATAAAGCTTTTGCCATATTGTGAAGGAAATCCAAATTGTCGCTGAGAAGCTTTGTAACATCTTTATATGCTTCCTCTACAATACGATGAATTTCTTCATCGATTTTAGCGGCAATCTCTTCACTATAATTACGTTCATGTCCGAGATTTTTACCTAGGAACACCTGTTCCTGCTGTTCGCCGAATACAATTGGTCCCAACGCATCGCTCATGCCCCAACGTGTTACCATGGCACGAGCCGTGTTCGTAACGCTTTGGAGATCACCGGATGCGCCTGTACTGATTTCGTCGAGAACCAACGCCTCCGCGATACGACCGCCGAGAGCCACGCGAATATCCGCCAACAATTGAGATTTGGTTTTATAATTCTGTTCCTCTGTAGGTAACATCATCGTATAACCACCGGCAGCACCGCGCGGAATAATCGTTACCTTATGAACCGGGTCCGCATGAGGCAGCAAATGTGCCACAATAGCATGACCGGATTCATGATACGCCGTCAACTTGCGATCTTTTTCACTCACGATATGACTGCGGCGTTCAGGACCCATGCTGACCTTTTCGCTGGCTTCTTCTACTTCCGCCATGGAAATGATTTTTTTATTGAGACGAGCCGCCAAAAGAGCTGCTTCGTTTAACAAATTACTCAAGTCCGCACCGGTAAAGCCCGGAGTTTTCTTCGCAATCGTTTTTAAATCCACATCATCAGCCAACGGCTTATTGCGGGCATGAACTTTTAAGATCGCTTCACGGCCGCGCAAGTCCGGACGGCCTACGACAACCTGACGATCGAAACGACCGGGACGTAATAATGCGGGATCGAGAATATCCGGACGGTTTGTCGCCGCAATGGTAATAATGCCTTCGTTGGCACTAAATCCATCCATTTCAACGAGCAACTGGTTCAAGGTCTGTTCGCGTTCATCATGACCGCCACCAAGGCCCGCCCCACGCTGACGACCTACCGCATCAATTTCATCGATAAAGATGATACATGGTGCATTTTTCTTCGCCTGTGTAAACAAATCGCGTACACGGGATGCACCGACACCGACAAACATCTCTACGAAGTCGGAACCGGAAATAGTGAAGAACGGTACCCCCGCCTCTCCGGCTACGGCTTTAGCGAGCAAGGTTTTACCGGTACCCGGAGGTCCTGCAAGTAAAACCCCTTTTGGAATCTTCGCACCGATAGCGGTAAACTTACCGGGATCCTTGAGGAACTCCACCACTTCTTCCAATTCCTGTTTAGCTTCCTCTGCGCCGGCTACATCTTTAAAATTAACCTTTACATTACCTTCACCCATTAATTTTGCACGGCTTTTACCGAAGTTCATCACTCGGCCGCCACCACCTTGGGTTTGTTGCATAATGAAGAAGAAAAGTACCACCAAAATAATAATAGGAATAGCGGACCCTAACAAGCTCATCCACCAAGCCGGTTGTTCCGGCGGAGCAGCTGTAATTTCCACTCCATTATCTTGTAATGTTTTGATTAGCGTTTCATCACTAGGCGCATAAGAATTAAATTCTGTTCCATTCTTTAATTTGCCTTTAATACCATGATCATTCGTAATCGTTACGGACTCAACCTTTTTCTGCTGTACCTGTTGAATAAATCCCGTATAACTGAGTTCAGATTTATTCGCACTTTGACCAGAAAAAGCATCAATAGCGATAACAAAAGCGGCAATGATCAGTAAATAAAGGACGATATTTTTTGTAAATCGACCCAAGAGATTACCCCTTTCAACAACAATTTAGTTTATAAACGAATTGAGTACACCTCATGACGAGATGCACTCATATATTATACCATACTTCTTAATCTTGATACATTTCTTCCTTCAAAATACCTATATATGGTAAATGGCGATATCGTTCGGCAAAATCCAGCCCATATCCGACGACGAAATAGTCGGGAATCACAAAGCCCACGTAATCGACATGCACATCCATCTTTCGACGGTCCGGTTTATTCAGTAACGCCGCCAAGCGCACGCTTTTAGCCCCGCGGGCACGCAGATTATCCAGCAGGTAATGCAACGTCGTACCGGTATCCACAATATCCTCGACGACGAGCACATGCTTGCCTTCCACGGAACGGTCCAAATCCTTCAGAATTCTTACGACGCCGGTACTTGTAGTACTATTGCCATAACTGGAGCAAGAAATAAAATCAAAACTCACATTCACCGTATCATCTATAGCACGGGCCAAATCCGTAAAAAATACGATAGCCCCCTTTAAAACTCCGACGAGCACCACAGATTCGCCCTTGTAATCGCGACTGATATCGCGCCCCAGTTCGGTAACGCGCGCAGCCAGTTGCTTCGGGGTATACAAAATCTCTTTTACATCCTGATGCATATATGACCTCCACGATCTATATCTAATGTTTGCTATACACTTTTATTGTATCACATCGGGCCTCAATAATAATACGTGCAATAGTGAAAGTTTTCACTTCTCCCGTCTGTACTATATCAGACAACTGTGCCTGATGAGCAAAGCTCAATATTAAACGATTATCGACTACCCGTACCATCATCTGCCACAGTCTTCGCTGTAATGCCATCGGCTGTTGACGCAATCGACGGCGGGAAACGGTGCAGCTTCGATCATCTACTGAGATCAACGTGTCAAAAACCTCTTGCGCCATCTGTTGCAAAAACTCCATATCCTCCGTAACAGAGCGGGACATCCGCTCAAGAGAATCTATAACGGCAGGATTTATTTTTTCCAATTCCGGAATGATACAATGACGAATTCGATTGCGTTGATATTCTATATCATCGTTAGTACAATCAACACAATAAGAAATATGACGTTCCTCTAAATACGCCAGCAGCGCCTCTTTCTTCACCTCAAGTAACGGTCTTACAACAGGTATTGCATAGCTATGGCTGAGCACGGACATCCCCTGTAAACCGTTCATACCCGAGCCCCGAATAAGATGAGCCAAAATCGATTCAGCCTGGTCATTTTTATGATGAGCCACCGCAATATAATCATACCTCTTAGCTCGAGCTAAATCCGTAAGCCATCCATAACGGATATCCCGGCCTGCGGTTTCCACGGAAATCTTCCGCTCCATACTAAAAGCCGGTACATCAATAGCCACGTTGTAAAAGTCCAGATTCAGGGCTTTCACCCGATCCTGCAGCCACAGCACCTCATCCTTGCTTTCACGTCGAATCTGATGATCCATAATGGCCACTCCGATATGCCAATGAATATGTCGTTGCGCCGCAACATCCAATAACAGATGAAGCAATGCCATCGAATCGGGTCCGCCCGAACAGGCGACCAGTATACGGCTATGTTCAGGAAATAAATCATTCTGTTTTAATGTGAAATTAACGGTTCGAATGAGCTGCTTCACATTCACGAGCCATCGCCTCCATACCATCCTGATCACTCACAATTACGTGCGGCACTTCATACGAATCCATAAAGGATGTTAAAATTTCGGCACCGGCCACGATAATATCGGCGCGTCCCGCAGGCAATCCGATCACCTGTAAACGCTCGTCACGACTCATATAGCGAAGTCTCATAATAAGCCCCTCTACAGTTTCACGACTCAATTTATGACCTTGTACACGTCTGCCATCATATACATCTAACCCCAGGTCAATTGCCGCCAATGTCGTCAACGTGCCCCCAATGCCGACAAACTCTCCAAACTGACCTTCAATCATCATCGGTTCCCACAAAAAGCGAGTTTCCTCCCATACCCGTTGAGGTCCTTCATCAGATACGGTCTGTAAACGCACCGCCCCTACCGGATAGGAACGGCTCCAATAGACACCGTCTATATTCCCTACAGCAATTTCGGTACTGCCTCCACCGATATCGATAGTGGCGTAGTGACGACCATCCTGCAGTTGCTCACCCAAAGCCCCTTTAAAACCATATACGGCCTCTTCATCGCCACTTAAGATACGCCACTCCATCGGGCAATAATCAGAAACGGCATTCATAAAATCCATTCCATTAGGTGCTTCGCGCACGGCACTGGTGGCAAATCCACAGCAACACTGTGCTCCATATGCTTGAAGCAGGCTATGTATCTCCTTAAAAGCCCTATACGAAGCCTCTATCGATTCCGTGCGCAAGGCTCCGTCCGTATTACGCTGTCCCAGCCGCGTCGTCCATAACTGCTTCGGTTCGAAATGCCATGTAGTTCCGTCAAATTTCGCCAATAACAAACGTATCGAATTAGAACCGATATCTACAATTGCCGATTTCATATGCCCTCCTGCACCAATATTTACGGATACATAAATAAAGAGATGGCTCGAAGCCATCCCTTAACTCAATCTCGACGACCGCCACGGCCTCCGCGTTTACCTTCTGTATTTCGCTTCAAATCATGCAAGCGTTCACTACTGTCGCGCAAAAACATTTTCATTTTAGCCTCAAAAGCCTCTGTGCTTTGTTTAGTCTGAATACGACGCGGACGCTCTTCACGAGCCTCTTCCCTCGGCTGCGTTTGACGAATAGAAAGGCCGATCTTATTTCCTTCAACGGATAAAACCTTAACTTTCACAGGATCCTCAACCTTCAATACTGTGTTGATGTCCTCTACATAACCATGCGCCACCTCAGAAATATGTACTAAACCCGTTTGTTTTTCTCCTAAATCAACAAACACTCCGAATTTCGTAATACCCGATACTGTACCATCAATAATGTTGCCAACTTCGATTGCCATGCAACCTCCTAAAATAATGCGGAAACTTCAAACTACAAACCGTTGCGAATATAACTTTATCTGTAAAAGTACAAATCATTTCACATATGGTACTTCACCAGGTTTAACCAGTCCTAACTCCTCTCGAGCCACCCCTTCTATGGTCTTCGGATCTTGTAACTTAGCCTTTTCCTGTTCTAATTCATCATTTCGCTGCTTTAGTTCTTCTAACTGTTGTTCTATATGTTGTTTTTCTTGATATACAGCCACCAAGCGATAGGCTTGCCCTAACAATAGCAAAACCATAAGCCCTATCCCGATTCGCTTGATCCACATAAGGGCAATACGCTGATCCTGTTCTCTGCGATTAGGGCGAACCCGTTTGCGCGGTTCCTTCGGTCTTTGTATTTCCGTTGTATGCTGATTCATAAATGTCCCCCAAAATATTCATCAACTGTATACTGACATTCTTAAATTATACCATAGAACTGATGAAATATGTCATACAATCTAACCCGATTTTATAGAATTTTCGTTTCGTAATTTTGATGGGACAAAAAAAGAAGAGCTTATACTTGCTTGTTCCACCCTGCGCAAAATCGCTGCACAAGTACAGGCCCTCTTTCTATCACTTTAACTATAATATGACCAATTAAAATAAAATTTCTCTTATATTTTTAGAGAGGTATATAATAACAGTATACTTATCAACCTTAATAGACATTTCGATATAAATGATAGGAGGTCATCATGAAATTACGAAAAGTTGGTATTATCGGCACCGGTCACGTAGGATCGCATGTAGCATTTTCCCTCGCATTACAGGGTGAGGCAGATGTATTATACATGATGGATATCGATGAAAAGAAAGCACAGGCGCAAGCTATGGATATTAACGATGCCGTCAGTTATATTCCGCATCACGTAACAGCTACGGCAGGTCCTATAGAAAATTGCGGGGACTGCGATATTCTTATCTTCAGCGCAGGTCCTTTACCAAACATATCACAAGATAGATTGGAAACGTTAGGGGAAACGGTGGAAGTCCTAAAAGATGTCATCCCCCGCATTAAAGCATCAGGCTTTAAAGGATTCATCATTTCCATTTCAAATCCGGCCGATGTGGTCGCAACCTATTTACAAAAACATTTAAACTGGGATTATAATCGCATCATTTCATCCGGTACGGCACTTGATTCAGCGCGCTTACAAAAAGAATTAAGTCAACACTTTCATATAAGCCATCGTTCCATTACGGCCTATTGCCTCGGTGAACATGGCACCAGCGCCATGATACCTTGGTCCCACATATGCATCCAGGGCAAGCCGTTAACGCAGTTACAAAAAGAATTACCTCACCGATTCCCTCAGCTTGACCACACGCAGGTGTTAAACGATGTGAAAATCGGCGGTTATCATGTGCTGGCCGGTAAAGGTTCTACAGAGTTCGGCATTGCCAGTGCTACAACGGAACTCATCCGATCCATTTTTCACGATGAAAAAAAGGTCTTACCTTGCTCCTGTTATCTCAATGGACAGTACGGCGAATCCGGTATTTTCGCCTCTACACCGGCCATCATCGGGAAGGATGGCATCGAAGATATCTTAGAGCTGCAGTTAACGCCCGATGAATTAGAGAAATTCAGGTACTCCTGTTCCGTTATTCGAGAACATGCATTAAAAGCGGAGACCATGTAAAAACTTTCATCATGATTCCATAACCAAAATAATACTCACTATAATCTAATATACAACAAAAGGTCCACCCATTCCGATGAATAGCGACTCTACAATGAGAGCGAACGGAATAGGCGGACCTTTTTATTCAATTAGTATACTATCTACAATATTCTAAAAAGCTTAATACCAAGCTAAAAGAAATTAGCTATTGCGACCTGTAAAGAAGCTCACAACGGCAACAACGATAACAGCACCCGCAATAGACGGGATCAATGCCATGCCGGCAAGGCTAGGGCCCCAAGTGCCAAGCAAGGTTTGACCTACAGAAGCACCGACTAAACCTGCAACAACACGATAAATAATACCCATTTTTGCAGATTTATCTGTAATACAACCTGCCACAAAGCCGATAAATCCGCCTACAATAATAGACCAAAGCATAATATATACCTCCTATAATGTCATATCCTCAAGATTTAAAGGAAATAAATCTTTCTCCTCTACAACTTGAGGGGATTTTTCTAAATACTGCTTGCGCATCGTCCAAAGAATATCCAAATTTTCAGGAGCTAATTTAGATAATGCATAAATCATAGTGAAATTCGGTCCATAATGACCGCGTAAGCTATCCGGTATCCCCTTCGCACCCTCACCACTAATGCGATTATTGAAAAATCCTTGAATCTGTCGCGTATCCAAATCAATGATGATAAATCCCGATGCATCATACACATATAATGTATGATTAACCCGTTTTAATGCTCGTACCGTATTTGTAATAAAATACTGATCCCGCAGATCTATAAGAGATGCTTCATAACCGGAATGATAGAAGTCTCCATAATAATAGGTTCCACGATCAGAGGATTTTAACAATCCTTCCAACTCGGACCGATCCTTATCATCAAAATCGGAAAACGCTTTTACCTTAATAACATTCTTTAACCCTCTTTGATATGCCGTTGTTTCCGGAACATCCACATGAGGACCTCTGAAAGCAATCGGCATAAGGCTAAGAGTATTATTATCTAGATTATACACTCCATAACCGTCATAGCCAAGAAAATAAACTCGTGAGTCTACAGTTTTCATAGCTAAAATGCGTTTGGAGATAACTGCATCACTGGAATTTACCAATGCATGCGACTCCGGATCTATGCGAATCGTCTTGGTACCATGATTGGTTCCACCCACGGCAAGCCAATATGATAACCCCATTATAATTATGGCCAGAACGCATAGACCTATACGTTTTATATACATTTATCCTCCCCAGGAACCCCTTATCATAAAACGTAACTATATAATATGCCTCGTATATTATATATCTAATACAGATAATCTATCCTTGATAGATATTCCATCATAAATGAAATCAGGCAATAATTCCTTCAACGACTTCAGTACAAAATCCCGTTCCCAGAAATATGGATGCGGAACCGTGAGACTCTCATCTTCAACAGAAAGTAACCTATCATCCTTATAAATTAAAATGATATCTAAATCCAATGTTCTCGGTCCCCAATGAATATGCCGTTCTCTACCGGCAATGCGCTCCAGATTCTGCAATACTTCGAGCATATCATGTGGCGACAAACTGCTTTCACAGGACCACATGCCATTTATAAATGTATCTTGATCTTTATATCCCCACGGTTCAGTTTCAATCAACGTGGAGGTGTGCGCATTATATATATCATGACGAGTCTGAAAGGATTGAAATGCTTCATCAATATATCGATATCTGTCCCCCAGATTCGACCCGACACCGATGAAATAAGTATACATCAAATTTGGCCCCGCGTAGTAACCACCTCGACATAATCAAGCATACCCGCAATCGGCACCGATGGTTTGCGCACCGTCACGGACAACCCTACTATACCTTGATAATGCTGATATAAGGAGTCCGAAATGAGCGCCCCCAACCGCTCTAACAGATTGCATTTCTCACCGATCATAACGGAACGCACCAACTCATAGACTTCTACATAGTTAATGGAATCCTCTAAATTATCGCTTTGTCCCGCCTTTGTAAGATCCGTGGTGATTTCCACGTCCACAAAGAACCGTTGTCCCTGTTCCTGTTCCGACTCCAGATTTCCATGATATCCGTAAAAGCCCATATTCTTTAATACGATTTTATCCATATTATTCACCTCGCAGCAAGCTATCCGCCACGGCTAAAGCTCGCTTATGCATCCGTACATTATGAACACGTACCATATCAACGCCTTGGAATACACCGGTAATGCACGCTGCTACGGTACCTTCGTCACGTTCTTCCGGTGGCAGGCCGCCCAAGATAGAACCGATAAAACGTTTTCGACTAGGCGCTAATAAAACCGGATATTCATATGCCGTCAATTCGCCCAACCGCTGTATAACCTCAATGTTCTGTTCTTCCGTCTTGCCGAAACCGATTCCCGGATCAATCCAGATCTGTTGAGGTAATACGCCTTCTTTCATCGCCTTGTCTATAGCAGCAAAGAAAAAGGCTTTCATATCTTCAATAATATCACCATAGTTCGTATCATTGCTGTTGTGCATGATAATAATAGGCACCTTGTATTGTGCCGCAACAGCCGCCATATCCGGGTCGTAATGCAGTCCCCACACGTCATTTATGATATGCGCTCCTTTTGAAAACGCATAATCCGCGGTCTTCGCATGATATGTATCAATCGAAACAGGAACCGTCGATGCATTCAGTACCGGTTCCAGCAACTCAGATAAACGACTGATCTCTTCATCCGCCGTCAACGGTGTTGCTCCAGGTCTCGTTGATTCGACACCGAGGTCAATGATATCCGCCCCATCCTGAATCATCTGTTTCACATGATCCACTGCCGTCTGGGGCGTGTTAAATTGACCTCCATCCGAAAAGGAATCAGGCGTTCCATTTAAAATCCCCATAATGAGGGTTCGATCGGATAAAGCCAAGCTCTTCCCATCTTTCCATGAATAATTTCTACGTTTAAACATCTGCCTGTCCTCCGCCTAACATCGCTAACGCTTCATCTCGAAACGTCCCTGTCTCATCTAATACACCGCGACTCTCCAAGGTGATTACCTTTGAATCTTGCTGCATAGTCCCCTTAATCAACATGCATAACTGAGTTGATGTAATGCGCACAAATACACCGTGAGCCGATAAATCATCCATAATCGCATCGGCCAGTTCTGACGTCAACCGCTCCTGTAATTGCGGTCTTCGACTGAGGATGTTCACCACATCCTGAAACTTACTGAGCCCCGCTACACAACCGTCCTTCGGCTGGTATACAATATCTACAGTACCGAAAAACGGCAATAAATGATGTTCACACATGGAATAAAACGGTATTCCACTCAAAGCTACCAGGCCCTTATAATCCGCCGTAAAGGTGTCGCCCCACGCGGATTTCGTATCCATCCCGACACCGCTAAATAATTCGCCGTATAATTCCGTTACACGACTTGGTGTTTTTTCTAATTCCGGCGCCTCTGTATCAACAGATAAAGCCTGTAAAAACTGCTTTATCCCGTCCTTCGCACGTTGATTCATCGGTCCTCCTAAACAATTTTTGTCGTCCAATCCTCAATATTCCAAATATCCGTAACCCACCCGTTATAAAATTCGGGTTCATGACTTACGAGCACAATTGTACCTTTGAACGCGCGTAACGCACGGCTCAATTCTTCTTTCGCATACACATCCAGATGATTTGTCGGTTCATCCAGAACCAAAACATTGTACTTATTCTGCATCAATTTACAAAGGCGTACCTTCGCATTCTCTCCGCCTGAAAGCACGCGCATTTGAGATGTAATATGTTCATTGGTAAGACCGCATCTCGCCAATGCCGCCCGTACCTCCGCATTAGTCATCGCCGGATACTCATTCCAGATATAGTCAAGGGCCGTCTCCGAGTTAGACGGTGCATCATAGCCGATTTCAAGGCCAAAGGCCTCCACGATAAATCGACTCGGCGTACGTCCTTCCTTAAAACCGAAACTAGGCTTGATATATTCCTTCGGTTTTTCCAGGATTTCCATCTTCTCCAACCGCTTTGCTCGCGAATTTGCCATGCCCCGCGTCGCAACACGCGCCTTGTTGCGCTGGATAAAATCCTCCATGCGTTCGATTTCCTGCTGCTGACGTTCATACGCCTTTTGGGCTTGCGCCTTCTTTACCTCATAAGCCGCCTGGAACTGATGATAGTCACCGGTATAGCGCGTAAGCACGGCTTGCTCGATATGATAAATCACATTGACTACTGAATTTAAGAACTCCATATCATGAGAAATCAGAATAAATGCATTTTCATAATTCTGCAAGTAATTTTGTAACCAATGAATATGCTCTACATCCAAATAGTTTGTCGGTTCATCCAACAGTAAAATCGTCGGTTTTTCCAGTAACAATTTTGTTAATAGCACCTTGGTACGCTGTCCACCGCTGAGTTCGGTCACATCCCGATCGAGCCCGATATCCATGAGCCCTAAACCGGATGCGGTGCGTTCAATAACCGCATCAATTTCGTAAAAGCCCCGCTGTTCAAGGATCTCCTGCCATTCCCCGACCTGTTCGAGCAGTTTATTCATTTCATCTTCCGAGACATCACCCATGCGATTATAAGCATCGTTGATATTCTGTTCCATCACAAAAAGGTCATCAAAGGCCTTTTGCAAGACATCTCGAATTGTCATGCCCTTTTCAAGTACTGCATGTTGATCCAAATAACCCACAGTCACCTGATTGGACCATTCTATCTTACCCTCATCAGGCGGTAATTTACCGGTAATGATGTTGAGGAATGTAGATTTCCCTTCCCCATTAGCCCCTATGAGACCTACATGCTCGCCTTTCAGCAATCGGAACGATGCATCATCTAAAATTTGTCGCGCCCCAAAACCATGAGTCACATGGGAAACGGTTAACACACTCATATCTATCTCCATCGGAATAAAAGCCGCCTTGCATAAGACGGCTTGTTTCGTACTAATTATCGTATCTATTGTACCTTGATTGTATACATTATGTCAAAATTTGGACATCGCATATCGCAATGCGACAACTGCCATGATTTTTGCGCCTTTAATCGCTTGGTTGAGGCCATACTCAGTCCCCGATGCACAGGTGAACTCCGGTGTATGCGCCTCCAGCCCCAAACCTATTTGCAATGTCGGCTGTGCCGTCGGTACCTCATAGGACACATTGCCTACATCAGTACTGCCGTCAGCTTCGTCATCGGGCAGTCTCCTCGGCCGTTCACCGAACTCAGTCATCACCTCATCAAACAGCTCCAGTAACATCTTATCCTGACGCATATCCTTAAAGAGAGGCTCATAATGATGCATATCCACACGAGCACCATAGCGCGCTGCTATCTTCTTTGCCTCAGCTTTAATAGCCGGTAAAATAATATGTTCCAGATCATCCACAGTCCTACCGCGCACCGTCATGCGCAGCGTTGCCGTATCAGTCACCACATTAGGGGCCGAACCGGCCTCCGTAAAAATGGTACCTATGATAGCACCCTTAGGAAATTGCTCCGCTTTCATACGCTTTATCGATTGATATAAATCAACGGCGCAGTCAAGCGCATTGACACCGGAATCTGTAAGGGATGCGATATGACAGGCACGGCCGAAAAAGGTCACCTCCAGAGGATGCGTCGCCAACGATGTGCCGCCAACCTCATTTTCACCCCCCGGATGAATGATAAGTGCCCCCTCATATCCATCAAAGAGATGCTCCTCCGTCATATATACCTTACCGCCGATAGTTTCTTCGGCAGGACAGCCGAAGAAGGTGGTGCCCCAACGTTCATCACAAGTTTGGCTAAAGGCTATAGCCGCGCCCATACTCATGATTGCGATTAAATTATGTCCGCACCCATGACCTAACTCGGGCAATGCATCATATTCGCCGAGAAAAGCCATTTTATGATTCCCTTCTATATTCTTATCACTGCGCATTGCGGTGCGCAGTTCAGGCCGTCCGGTTAATCCGACTTGTGTGATAAATCCTTTATCCGTCATGTACTGACTGATTTTCTCCAGCGCTTTAAATTCCGCCTGTCCCAACTCGGGATTATCATGCAGAAATAGAGAAATTTCCTTTAACTCATCCTGCAAATTGTCAATAATAGCACAAGCCTGTGCTTCACGTTCCTTTAATGTCATAATTCCTCTTTCTTATTAGGATGTATACGGCGATAACACGATTGTGTTTGAAATATATCTGAAATGAACATGCGCCCCTAACGGCAATGTCTGATGTGGCGTACCGTGTCCGGTCGGAACATAACATACGAAAGGCTCCGGCAAAGACGAGTTACGATTTTCCTCCATATATCGCAATGCTTCATACCCTATATCATACCCCTGTTCATCCTCATCACCCTCACAATCCGTGAAAGTTCCGATCATAAGACCTTTGATGCGATTCAACAATCCCGATAGACGCCATTGTTGCAACATACGATCTAATTTATACGGCGCTTCCCCTATATCTTCAATAAAGAGAATCATATCCTCAATACTGTCATCCTCAAAAAAATACGGAGTACCGCAAAGCATGGATAGCATTGTCATGTTACCGCCACGCAAGATACCGTCACCTAATTCGGTTCCGATGGCACCGCGGGGCGGCTCCGGTAACGGTTCAATCACCTGCAGATTACCTTCCACCGCATTAAATAGAGCATCAATGTCATCATATCTTTCCGGTTTAAAATCAACCCCCATCGGGCCGTGATAGGTTACGAGCCGACTGTATCGATTAATCGCCATATGAAGAGCTGTACAGTCACTATAACCGATAAAGGGCTTCTTATACGCTCGAATAGCATCATAGTCAATTTTATCAATATATCGCATCGTGCCGTAACCGCCGCGCAATGCCAAGACCGCATCACAAGGGCCATCTGTCATCATCCATTGAAATTCTTCGGCTTGTTTCTCTGCCGCTCCGCCATATAGTCCCTTGCTGCGACAGGATTCACCGAATATAACATCATACCCTTTCGCCCTGCATATCTGCTGTATCATTTCTAATGACTCAGAGCTGCTGCTGGCAGGTGCTATACATCCGATTGTCATACCCGGCACCAACCGCTTTGGATATTTCCACTCCATAATACCTCACAACTTTATCTAAACTTTCCTAACTTTCATTCTGGAAAGGAAACATACAAAAAGACGTACACAATGTGTACGTCTTAAGTGTATCTTATTTGTATGCTTTTTTAAAGTCAACAAGACCCAATGTGGTCCAGAAATAATCTTGAATTGTTCCGTTCGTTACATATGGCTGGGTTGTAAAATACAACGGCATAACAAGGGATTCATCAAAAATCATCTTTTCCGCATCATGCATGAGCGCATCACGTTCCGCCCCATTAGGGGTTACGCGGATACGCGCAATGAGGTCATTGTATTCTTCGCTATGATATTGACCGTCATTATCCTCTGCGGAGAACACCTCCAGGAAGTTTTGAGGGTCGCTGTAGTCCGCTACCCAGGAAGCACGAGCCACCTGATATTTACCGGCCTCTCTATCAGCGAGGAATACCTTTGTTTCCTGATTCTGCAAACGCACATCTGCACCAAAAGCTTCGGTCCAGGCCGCTTGAATAGCTTCTGCAATAGATTTGTGCAACTCGCTGGTGTTGTACAAAATCGTAATCGGCGGCAACGGACGATTTTTCCCATAGCCTGCGTTTCTCAGAATTTCCTTCGCCTGTTCCACATCTTCGTACACGAGATAGCTGCCGGCTTCGCGGAAATCATCGCGGCCGTTACTTTCAAGCATACCGTACGGCACGAACGCATATGCGGCCTCTTTACCGCCCTTGACGATATTTTTAACGATATCAGCCCGATTGATAACCATGGAGAATGCTTTACGCACTTCAGGATCTGTGAACGGTTCGGCGGTCACGTTAAACACATAGTAATAGTTACCCAACATAGGCCCGATATGTAACAGACCGGCCTCTTCCAGCCGCTGTTGATCCGCCACCGGCGGTTCCACGGTCATATCGGCTTCGCCGCCTTCCACAAGGGTCAACCGCGTACTTTGAGATTCACTGATAGGCCAGTTCATGTTTTCGGTCTTAACGGAATCGGCATCCCAATAGTTCGGATTCTTTACAAAATCCATTTCTCCGTTGTGGTGCCAACGAAGCAGACGGTACGGGCCGTTGGATACCAGCGTTTCCGCCTCGGATGCCCAGTTTTCATGAGCCTCTACCGCTTTTTTATTCACCGGATAATAACCGTGAGATGCAAGCAGTTTCAAGAAATACGCCGTCGGATTTTCCAGTGTAACTACAAGCGTATCATCATCAACGGCCTTAACACCTACATCATCAGCCTCGGCATCACCGTTATTATAGGCTTCGCCGTTTTTCAGTACATATAACATATACGCATTATCCGCATGAACATCAGGATTTAGGGCACGCTTCCATGCGTATTCAAAGTCGCGGGCGGTCAACGGCTCACCGTTCGACCACTTCAAGTCAGGTCGTAAATGGAATGTATATTCCAAACCATCTTCGGAAATTTCCCAGTTTTTCGCAAGCGCCGGTTCCGGCTCACTTTCGTCATTGAGGCGCACAAGGCCATCAAATAATTGTAATTGTACCGTAGCCTCCGGAGACGTGTTCGACTTCGCCGGATCTAGCGTAGACGGTTCCTGCTCTAAAACATAACGGATTGTATGTTCATCTATATGTTGAGCCCCTCTTGGGTATCCGAACACAAATAGAATCACACTCACACCGAGAGCGAGAACCATGAGTTTTAACAAATTGCGTTTATCCATCATGGCAATGCTTCCTCTACAAATTCTTTCATACTGCGCCCCACTCGAGCACCTAATTCTTTGGCACGGTCATTTCCAATGCCGCTCATGAGCAGCACAAAACAAAAATGACCTCTAAATGTTTCCAGTACGCCTCCATCATGCTCTACGCAATCAAGAGATCCCGTTTTATGGTGAAAGCATACATCTTCGCCCCAATAAAAGGGCAGAATATCTCTAAATTGTTGACGTCCCAAAATATTCCACATTTCATGACCGTATGCATCACGGTCTCTATGTTCAAAAATGTGATGATACAAGCGTGCTAAGGACATGGCGGTTAGCCGATTCTCCCGGCCCTCTGAAGATGCCTCAAAGTCCATCATCATACGATTAAGTTCCAAGTCATCAAGCCCCAGCTGTTCCGCACGGGCATTGATATTCTCCATACCGAGCGTCACGATAAGAAGGTTTGTAGCCCAATTATCACTGAGCACCATCATCAGCCGACATAATTCCAAATATGTAAAACTATGTTTACCTGTCAGCTCCTGTAATGCTCCGCCCCCTTCAACTCGAGGTGTACGAGAAAGAGGAACCGCATCATTCAGATTCAGTTGCTCGGTGCGAGCCAAATGAAAAACGTATTCCATAATGAGTACCTTAATCATACTCGCACCGGTATGTACCGTATGTTCTCCCTTAGCAGCGATGAGAATCGGTTCCTCGCCATCATCAAATTGCATAACTACATAGGATATGTTCCCGGTAGGTGCAAATTCTCTGATGTACGCATCAAGCCTATTCTCCAAAGACTTGCCAACAATTAGTTTTCCCATTTATAATCTCCCGTTACAAATGCCAACACGCAATACGACGATCAGCCCACTCCCTGAGCGGTGGTCGCTCTGTATAACACCTTTGTTCCGCCTCCGGACAACGTCCGCTGAATAAGCATCCTGTGGGCGGATTTAATGGATTTGGCGGCTCCCCTCTGAGCGGTGTCCCTATCGGCGCATGAGGGATAACCGGTCCGTTCAGTGCCGTTAACGCACGAGTATATGGATGTTGTGGGAATTCATACAAATCGAGAGCCGGTCCCTCTTCCATAACAGACCCCATGTACATAACCACCATCCGATGGCTGATGTAACGCACCATACTCAAATCATGAGAAATGAAAAGGTACGATATCCCGTTTAATACCTGCAAACGTTCCAATAACGTCATAATCTGTACCTGAATCGATACATCTAATGCCGAAAGCGGCTCATCGCAGATAATACATTTCGGCTCCATAATCAAAGCACGCGCAATACCGATACGTTGCCGTTGACCGCCGGATAATTCATGAGCATATCGTTCCCCGAAAGCCATCGTAAGGCCTACCTGCTCCAACACTTCTTTTACACGAATGACACGATCTCGAGCGGTGTATTTCGTATCCAACTCCAAAGGCTCTTCTAAAATAGTGTTAACGGTAAGCCTTGGATTGAGCGATGCGTAAGGATTTTGAAAAACCATCTGCATCACAGGATGAACCGCCTCTCGATTTCTATAAGGATCAATTTCCTGACCGTTCATATAAATGGAACCGGACGTAGCCTCATGTAAACCCATCAAGGTGTATCCGAAAGTGGATTTACCGCAACCGGATTCCCCAACAATACCGAGTGTTTCACCTTCCGATTGATACAGGCTAACCCCTTGTAAAGCATGTACCGTTTGTTTCGGCTTAAATAAGCCGCTTGACAGAGTAAACTCTTTAACGAGATTTTCTGTCTCCCATACATATCCCATTAGAGTCCCTCCAACTTAGATAACCAACATGCAAATTGATGATTTTCAGCGACATCCACATCCATCGGGATACGCTTGCCGCAAATGCGCATAGCCCATTTACAACGAGGATTAAAAGAACAGCCTCGAGGCAGATTAAATAAATCCGGCGGCTGACCTTCTACGGCTTTCAGTTCACCATGCCATTTCCCTTGGGGCAATGCCAACAGCAGACCTATTGTATAAGGATGTCTCGGGTCATTAAATATTCCGTCAACGGTCGCAGACTCTACACATTTACCGGCATATAAAACCATAACGCGATCACAAAGCTGAGCAATGACACGCAAATTATGAGAAATAAAAATAATTCCAATACCTGCTTCTACGGCTAAGGTCTGCATGAGGCGTAAAATCTGGGCCTCTGTAGTCACATCAAGTGCCGTCGTCGGCTCATCGCAGATGAGAATCTTTGGTCGCCCCGCCACAGCCATGGCGATACATACCCGCTGACGCATACCGCCACTCAACTCATGGGGATATTGCGATAAACGCTTCTCCGGTGTAGACAAGCCCATCTTCGTTAACAAATCAATGGCTATCGCCTTCTCATCGTAATCGTCACCATAGGCATTACTGCGGTCGATGACTTCATACAACTGTTCACCAATCGTCAAAATCGGGTTTAAGGAGGTCATAGGATCCTGGAACACCATAGCTACCGTGGTGCCTCGCAATTCATTCCAGTCATCCTCATCATATGATAAGCAATCATGACCATCGATTACAAATGAATCGGCCTTAATCCTCGTTTTCCCGCTCGGTAATAGACCCATTAACGAATTAACGAGCACAGATTTACCGCATCCGGACTCACCCACGATACCTAAGATTTCTCCGGCTTTCAAGGTGAGATCTTGATTTCGAATCACACGCAACGGACCTTGGAAGGTATCAATCGTAATAGACACATTGCGAACATCAATAATTTTGTTGTTCATCATCTATCTCCTTCCTTAGGATCCAATACATTGCGCAAGCCGTCGCCGAGAAATACAAAACCGAGCATAGTTATACTGATTGCGACAGCAGGAAAAATCAACTGAAACGGGTAAGAACGCATACTGCTGATACCTTCGGATGCCAACACACCCCAACTTGCCATCGGTGCATTTACACCGAGTCCGATAAAGCTGAGAAATGCTTCCGTAAAAATAGCTTCCGGAATAGCCAACATCAAGGTAATGATAATAGGCCCCACACAGTTCGGCAAAATATGACGCATTAAAATACGTCTCTTCGGAATCCCCATCGCCTCAGCGGCAACGATATATTCCTCACGTTTCACTTTCAAAATCTGACTGCGTACGATACGAGCCATATTTAGCCAATAAGCAATACCCAAGGCCAGAAAAATAGACATAAGACCCGGTCCCAGTACGACCATCAGCAAAATAACATATAGCAGGAGAGGAATACCGTAAAGGATATCTACGATAGCCATCATGATACGGTCCACCTTGCCGCCCATATAACCAGCAATACCGCCATACATTACACCGATAACAAGATTGATGAAAGCCGCTACAAACCCGATAGTCAAGGAAATACGGGCGCCGTACATAACGCGCGTATAAATATCACGGCCTAATGTGTCGGTACCGAACCAATGTTCAAAGCTCGGCTCCTGATTCGCATTCAATAAAGATTGATCCGCATAGGTATACGGTGAGATAATAGGTCCTAAAATCGCCAGTACAATCATCACCAGAATAATGGACGCACCTACAACGGCTAATCGATTTACCTTGAATCGTTCCCACTTACCCGGACGTTTTACAAACGTCGAACTGTCATCCTGCGGGGAGCGTTCAATAGGAAAAAATTCTTCTCTATTCATTTCTGTCCTCCCCTGTCGTCACGCGTGGATCGATCAATGGGTACACCATATCCACAAGAATATTAAGTGCTACTACGAGGGCACTATAAAAAATCGTTATACCTAAAATAACCGTATAATCCCGATTATAAATAGACGTTACAAAATATTGACCTAAACCAGGAATCGCAAAAATCGTTTCCACGATGAAGCTGCCGGTCAAAAGTCCCGCCGCTAAAGGTCCTAAATATGTAATTACAGGCAGTATGGCATTACCTAAAGCGTGCCGCGTCAAAATTGTCCAACGGCTCAGGCCCTTAGCACGTGCCGTACGGATATATTCCTGTTGATACACATCGAGCAAACCGCTTCTGGTGAGCCGTGCAATAAACGCCATCGGCTGTGCCGCCAAAGTAAGTACGGGCAACACCATATAGGACGGTCCACGCCATAATGCGACAGGTAGCCAGCCCAATTCAAAGCCTACCACATATACCAACACGGCTCCAATAATAAAGGTAGGCACAGAAATGCCCAAGGTGGATACAAATGTTATCACGTAATCTACAATACCATTTGGTCGCATCGCACTGATAGCTCCGGCCGTAATTCCACCTGCAACGGCTACGGCTAACGCCAACAACCCGAGCTGTGCGGAAACCGGAAATGCATCATTGATGATATCGTTAACACTCCGCCCTTCATATTTAAATGACGGTCCCAGATCACCCTGAACCACACTGCCCAGATAATCGCCATATTGCTTCCACAACGGATCATCCAAATGATACTTCGCTTCAATACTTGCTTTTACCTGAGGCGGTAATTTTTTTTCCGTTGTAAAAGGTCCACCCGGTATTGCATGCATTAATGCAAAGGTTACGGTAATAATAACCCACAAGATTATAATTGCGCCACCTAGACGTCGAAACACATACCTTGTCATTTAACTATCCTCCATAGAAAATTTTATCTTTTTATTATACTATATTGTGAAAAATTTTTCACGAATTTAATGATTACATTTACAGGACGCCTGCTATACCGTACAATAGAAGATATAATCTATTGGAGGTGTTTATGAATACAGTACCGCGAATATTAACCATTCAGGATATGAGCTCCATCGGTCGCTGCGCCCTTACGGTTATGATTCCTATCATCAGTGCCATGCGATGTCAGGCGGTTCCGCTGGCTACAGCTGTATTGAGCAATCACTTAGAATATCCGCACTATGAATTCGTAGACCTCTCCGATCACATGCGCGATTTTATGGATTGCTGGGAAAAGAATAACATCGATTTTCACGCTATCGTCAGCGGCTTTTTGGCATCTCCCGAGCAGATTCAGCTCGTAGAGGAGGCCATTAATCGTTTTGGCAATGATAACCAAATGATTATCGTCGATCCGGCTATGGCCGATGACGGCCGTCTTTATTCCATCTATACATCGGACATGGTCGTTGCCATGCGCCACCTCGTATCTAAAGCGCATATCGTCAAACCGAACTATACGGAGGCCTGTTTTTTATTGGATATACCGTATTCAACACAACCTATCAGCGAAGATGAGTTGCGACACCGCTGCAAGCAATTACATCGGATGGGACCGGACATGGTCATCATGACCAGTGTACCATCCGAAACGCACGCCACCATCGCCGTATACAACGGCATTACAGACAACTTACAAACCTATTCTATCCCGCTGGTACCTGTAAAAGCAACCGGAACCGGAGATATTTTCACCGCCGTGTTATCCGGTGCCGTCATGAAAGGATACTCGCCGTACGATGCGGCAGAGCTGGCTATGAATTTTACGACAAAAGCGATTCAGGCAACCGTAGATAATGTAAAATCAATGAAACATGGTGTGGCATTCGAACTCGTCTTACCGGAATTAATAAATTTGTAATAAAAATTTTAAAGAGGGGAATTTATGGATTTAATCTATGCATTACTGCGTACACTTCTGATTTGCGCCATCGGTTTACTCATCGCATTTCTGGGGCGCCGTAAAGGCTTATCGATATTTAACTTATCCGGCCGGATAAACCGTTTACAATTTATCATACTATTTATCGTGCTGATGATATTATTCTATATCGTCCATATTCTTGACACTAAACTGATAGAATTCGTCGTATCTTTACCGGCATACTGGATTTCCCGTGCTTTCATATGGATATTATTGGCCACCCTATTCCCGTTATCATGTGCTCTCTTCGGACGACGCATTCACGATATCGGATTTAATGCATGGGCCGGTATTCTCTGGTCAGCCATTATCATTTTCATCAATACCTATACAGCCGTCTCCCCGGTTAATTATTTATTATACCTTTTTATATGGCTCGTGGGTTTTCTGTTCTGGGTTTTGCCCGGCCAACCGGAACCTAATGAATATGGTTATCCACCGTTTATGAGCGTACCACAAAAAGCTTTCGAACCGGCGAGAGAGCCAAAAAGCGAACAGGCTCAGAAAAAACGAAAAGCCGCACGAAAACGTCGCAAAAAGAAAAATCTCTAAGCTATCCGCTTGCAGTAATTGATATACAAACACTAGTTTAATATACAAATACAATTACTACAAAACGATTAACCTACCTCAACCAATGATACCGTATCTCGTAAATGAAATGTCCGCCTACGATTAGATTAAAATAAATCTAACAGCAAGCGGACACGATAAATCCGAGATACGGTATTTTTATATCATATTATATTTATATATTTAAAACGTAATTGCTATCAAAACATTTATTACCGACTATACATACTCAATTCATCAATAACATCAGTTCTATTAATGTACAGCCGATATAGGCAATGATAAATTTAACCTTCTGTTTCCGCGCTCGGTCATCATCAGCAATCTTTAAACGATTCGCTAAAAAACGCTTATCCCGAATTTGAAGCAATAAGTGCTTGATACGCTCCTGGCTTTCATTTGCGGTACATTCATCACAATCCGACGTAAGTGTCGCCTGCTGCATGAAGATACGACGATGTAATTTGCGCATCTGAATCTTGATATTGTTATGTACAAAGGCGCTCTGCCACTGCTTACGCGAATCAAAGTACATATACAGATAGCGCGGAATATTCATCACCAGGAAGGAGATAATAAAAATTCCCAGAGAAATCAAGAAGTATGTGGAAAAGGAAAATTCCAAGGTTTCCGTCGGTAAATAGTGATGCAGGATGATGAAGGTAATCCATACACCGATTGGCAACAGTAAAACCGCCGCTATATCGATAGAGCGCAGCCAACTGGTACGAGTCGGCACATCCGGTACCGTAAAAGTATCCACAGGATCATGAAACGCATAGTAATCCAACTGTAATACGGACTGACTGGTTCTCGGATTTCCCAACAGAATAGGGCCAGTGCTACCGATATGGCGTTCCGGTAATGGTATAAACTTCTTGACCCTCGTATTCGGCAAGAGATCGAATTGAATGATACCTTTCTTTTCAAAACGCATAGTGGAACCCTTTTCACCCAGTTCAATGGGATTAAAGAATATTCCAAACAGACTGAGGCACCAATTCCCAAGTAGATGGAGAACGGAATTTAGAATAAAACCGCCTGTATCTATATTATTTGTATCTAACCGTATGGCAAATGATGATGAATAATCATCGAACCATAAATCTTCTAAGGTAAACTCCACATTGATTACATTCCCCCACTTCGTAATAATGGACAGGAATATCTGATTATTCGGTTCAAACTCAAAGGTTACGGAATAAAATAACCAATGATTGCGAAGAGCGGCACGCAACATGCGATTAACCATATCCTCTTCTATATATAATAGACGATGATCGAAGAGCTCCGGCTCCATCGATACGGTATTACTAACAGTAGTAGACTCAATCGTCGTGTCCCGTTCAGACAATGCTTCATCCACCAAAGCACGTAATTTGGTGAAAATTCTAGTCATAACCCCTCCAAGGGTAACATGAAATAGCTTTTAACACTCAAATTATACCATATATTGCGTAATTTATCGATATAAGGCTACTAAATCTGCTACCCGATTCGTGCCATAGACAAATAACAGTATTCATAAAATCTTCCGCCCGATGCAATAAGTTCATCGTAAGTGCCATCTTCAACAATTTGCCCCTGATCCATAAATAAAATACGATCCATTTTTTCCAGGCCTTCTAATTGATGAGTGATATAAAGACATGTTTTTCCCTCTATGTATTTCATCAAGTCTGTATGTAAAGACCTTCTGGTCACCTGATCAAGACCTTCTAAGGGTTCATCCAGCAGCACGAGTTGCGGATCGCGCAAAAACAATCTTGCCAAGGCAACGCGTTGTCGTTCACCACCGCTCAAGCCATGCCCGCCGGATCCGATAATGGTATCAAGCCCCATCGGTAGCCGATTTACAACCGACTGCAAAGAAGCTCTTTTAATGGTCCTATTTATATCGTCATCGGATGCACTCGGTCTGGCGAGCCGAATATTATCCCTCAAAGAAGCATGGAAAAAATATGTATCTTGTGTAATGGTCCCCAGTAGCTCTCTCCACGCATCGATAGCGATATGTTTTAACTCATGCTTCCCTATATCAATCGAGCCACCGTAATCATAAAGTCGCTCCAGCATATTAAACAATGTTGTTTTACCGGAGCCGCTGGCTCCGACAATTGCTACAGATTGCCCTTTAGGGATGAATACATCAAGATTTTCATAAATAGTATTATGTTCATCATACGCAAAGGATACGTCTTTAAAATGTATATGTTCTATCGTATCAATCAGCTCCGGCTGTCCATTTTCGATTACAGAAGGTCGCTCTTGCGCTAAAGCTAATAAACGATTCGTCGCAATCCGGCTTTCAACACCGTGATGAACAGCGGCTATCATCGGCTGCAATGATTCAAACCATGCCTGAATACCAATAGCCGCTACGGCTACCATAACGCTCGCATAAAGCCCCGACAACGCATGTGCAGCCATACAGGACACTATGATAACTGTTAACTGTATACACGCGATAAAAACCGTATTCCCACGATTCATATTCTTATCTATGGATGACTTACAGTCATCAACCGCGGTCATCATAGATTGAATTCGTTCATACACAAGATTTTCATTGCCGTAACTGATGATATCCTCCAAACTGTCCATTGTATCGCTAAGTAAAGCTTTGTATTCGCCCTGCTGTGGTGCAATCACGCGAAGATTTTTTTGATTATAACCATATACAACTATTGGTAATATAATCCCCGTCACGACTGCAGCTATCAAAACGGCCCATAACAGGCCAGGGCTGATTGTAAAAGCACCGTACGCTACTAATGCGGTCAAGCCGATAGCAGCTATCGGCGGAATTAAGGTACGCAAATAGAAAAATTGTAATACTTCAATGTCCCCCATAATACGGCTTAACATATCGCCCGCTCCGATACGTTTCAAAATCGCCGGTGCAAGCGGCTCCAACCTTTTATAAAACCAGAGGCGCAATCCGTATAAGCCCTGAAACGCCATGCGATGCGATGTATATCGTTCAAAATATCGACACACGGCACGACTGATTCCGAAGAAGCGTACCCCGACAATAGCAAGGCTCAAATATGTTATATCCGGATGTAATGCGGCGGAGGCCAACAACCAAGCGGATACACTGAGAAGACCTACATTCATAAAAACCGTAAGAAATGTAAAAATCAAAGCAAGTACGAGGGACCATTTAGCAGGGCCAAGAACAGAAAATAACAGCTTCCAGCCTTGTAAATCAATAATGGATCCAGCGCCGCTTCTCTCCAAGCTTTCATTATGTGGCGTGTCGTCCCCGTACATCGCTTCAGCACGAAGCGAGGGATGTACCGATTGACCAACCGGCACATTCTCCGGTGCTTCATAGCCAGATTCATACAATGTGAAAGCTCCCGAAACGGTATCATCTGATTTGCCAACATCAGCAGATAGTCCGTTCGAAGCTATATCAAGCTTTCCGATTCCTGCCGATACTAACTCCTTAAAATATCCATCATTATTGATGAGTTCATCATAGGTACCTTGTTGAATAATATGTCCGTCTTTCAACACATAAAGAGACGATGCCCAGTGCATCGTCTGCAATCGATGTCCGATGAGAATGACGATTTTCCCCTTCATCAGGCGTTGAACGGCATGACTGATTATAGATTCTGTTTTTACATCCAAGTGAGCTGTCACTTCATCCAGGACAAGAATTTGTCCCCGTCGTAAAAATGCACGCGCTAGGGCTACCCGCTGTCGCTCACCTCCGCTAAGACCTGCACCGCCTTCACCGATAACCGTATCGAGGCCTTCCGGTTTACGTTTGATTACGTCAATTAACGCCACCTCATTACACGCATTTAAAATGTCCTCATCACTGACATCCAGGCCAAAGGATAGAATCTCACGCAGAGTTCCTTTCATAAGATGAGGCCGTTGAGATACATAAATAACTTGTCGACGCCACCAGTCTATATCTAACTCCGTTATATCATAACCGTCAACAAAAACCGTACCTGTCGGAGCCTTTAAAAATCCGCCTACAATATGAGCAATCGTTGATTTCCCCGCTCCACTTTCACCGACAAGCATGACGGGTTTATCACGATGCGCCTGTAAAGATATATGGTGTATACCGTTTTTACCCTCTCCATAGGTAAAGGTTAATACATCAATTGAAATCTCTTGTAGCGGCTCACCGATACATTGAGATCCACCTTCGGGTAAAAGTGATTGAGATGCCATAAATTCTTCGTATTTAAGTATAGACGTCTTTCCGGCCATCCCTGTATGGAAGGCCGCCCCCAACTGTCTGAACGGTGTATAAAACTCCGGTGCCAGCAGTAAAATAAAAAATGCCGGTAAAAAAGCGATATCTCCATCCAGCAAGGTTAAACCTAAATAGACAGCGATCAAAGCGGTACTGATAGTGCTCACTAATTCAAGCACTAATGCGGACAAAAAAGCGACACGCAACACACGCAACGTGGAATCTTTAAACTCTCGAGATAAACGGGCTATAACATGAATTTGCTCTTTTGCACGACCAAACAGTTTCAATGTCGTAATACCTTGTAGCACGTCAAGAAAATGGCCTGATAAAAAGCTCATACGTTCCCACTGTTCCTTGTTGAGGCGATCTGCCTGCTTTCCGATCAGGATCATAAAAAACGGAATCAATGGAACGGTTATGATAAGAAGAATACCGATAATCGGCATCGTATTTACAATGGCAATTCCCATCACAAGGGGAATCATGACGGCATAGAGAATTTGCGGAATATAACGAACCACATAGGCATCCACCTGGTCTAAGCCATCCGTGATCATATGAATCATATCGCCATGTCGCTCTTTCTGCTGCACGCCGAGCTGAAACATATGTCGTAATGCGTGAGCACGAAAAGATGCTTTCACGGAGCTCCCCAGCCTCGATGCTATCGTCTCCTGTAAATAATGAGAACCCAGGCGAAATATAATGGCAATCCCTAAATAAATCAAAATATCAAGTTCATCCTGAACTGAATGCTCCAAGAATATGAAATTATTAAGTAAAACAGCAAAAAACCATGCCTGTGTAACTATGGCGAGGCTTTCAATAAAACATGTCATCCCGAGTAAAAAGAACGGTCCCTTATGCTCGAGTAACGCCTTTAATGCGGTACGTTGTATCATATAATATCCCTTTTAAAAGTACTAATTCTAAATTGAATCTAATTTTATCAATATTACACTCATCTTACCACAAAAAAGAGACGTGCCGCTACAGCACGCCTCACAATGAATACTAATTTTCATGATTCAGATAATATAAACTTTGAATACTATAAATTCCATCCGATTAGTAATGTAAATCTTTTTCTGTTACACGATGACGGAATGTCCAATATACCCAGGATTGGTACACCAAAATAATCGGTACAAACACGAATGCTACGCAAGTCATTAATGCCAATGTGTATGTAGAATTTGCCGCATTAGAAATTGTTAAGCTCCACTCAGGATTCAAGGACGAAACCATAATACGAGGGAATAAGCCGGCAAAATATGCGACGGTTCCTAAAATAACGGCTAAAGAGCTGAATACAAAACCCCATTTTATATTACGAGTACGTGTAGCTCCCCAGGAAATAAGAAACGACAAAATCGCTAACATGAAACAGATAAGAGCACCTACGGAGTTAAATAAATCGGTATATACATAGGTAAGTACCGCCAATGCTATGATGCTGATAGCAGCTGGAACACCGGCTACTAATGATGCAGCTCTAGCACGTTCAGATATAGGCCCGGCAGTCTTAATAGATGTAAATAAACCGCCATGGTATATAAATAACAAAACAAATGCTATGCCGCAAGGAATAGTATATGCGGTAAATAAATCTGAGATTGTGCCCACATAGGTCATACTTCCATCGATCGGTGTACCTTGAATCAAATCGCCTACCATAATGCCCCATAATAAAGCAGGGATTAACGAGCCGAAAAAGATACAGTAATCAAAGGTCTTACGCCATAATAGATTAGGGCTTTTGGAGCGGAATTCAAAGGATACGCCGCGAATGATAAGCATAGAAAGCATCAAAAATAGTACCAGATAGAAACCGCTGAATAATGTAGCATATACATGCGGGAAGGATGCAAACAAAGCACCGCCAGCAGTAATCATCCACACTTCATTGCCATCCCATATAGGGCCTAGCGCATTAATCATTTGGCGACGTTCCACATCAGTTTTACCGATGATCGGCAACAAAATTCCTGTTCCATAGTCAAAGCCTTCTAATAAGAAGAAGCCCGCAAACAGTATGGTAATTAAGATGAACCATACCACCTCAAGGTTGTTCCAAATCAGTTCCATAGTCGCGCCTCCTCTTTTTCAACCACATCATGAGACGGATTACCTTCCGGACCTTTTTTAATATGCTCTACAGCAAGGTAAATTGCCGCAATAGCCGCTAATAGATACATGAGAGTAAAACCGATAATCGTCGTCAAAATTTCACCTGCCGTTACAGCTTTAGATGCACCGTCCGCAGTGAGTTGTAAACCATATACAATCCATGGTTGACGCCCCGCTTCCGCTACAAACCATCCCGTGGAATGCGCGATAAACGGCAACGGTAACATCCAGAACATAATTTTTAAGAAGATGCGATTTCCTACAAGCTTATTCTTCGCATTGAGGATAAGTCCTACAAAAGCGACAAGCAACATGAGAGAACCGGCAGCGACCATGATACGGAATGTCCAGAAAATAGCTCGTACATCAGGGATGTAGTTACCAGGTCCATATTGAGCCTCGGACTTAGCTTGTAATTCTTTAATTCCTTCCACCTTGCCGGAAGTGAATGAATTTTGAGTCAAGAAAGACAAGCCACCGGGAATTTCAATGGCACCTGTATTTTTCTGTTCCTTTACATCGATATTGGCAACCAGCGAGAATGGAGCCGGATCCTGTGTTTCCCATAACGCTTCCATCGCTGCCATTTTCATCGGCTGTACCTTTGTAACATACTGCCCCTGATGGTGACCGGCCAAGGCCCCCAATGTACCGAATACAAGGGCAAAAACCATGCCCCATTTAGCAGACTTGCGATAAAAATCAGTAGCATTGTTACGCAATAAATGCCAAGCACTGATAGACATGATGATTATACCGGCAGTTAATAAACCATTAAATACGATATGAAAGAATTGTCCCGGCACATAACCGTTTTGAATGATAGTAAAAAAGTTCTCCATCTCTACACGGCCATTACGTAATACATACCCTACAGGATGTTGCATAAAAGAATTCGCTACGAGTATCCAGAAGGCAGATAAACTTGTCCCCAACGCTACCAACGTAGCTACAAAAGCATGAACCCCTTTATTCAAACGGTCCCAACCGAAGATCCACGCCCCCATAAATGTGGATTCCAAGAAAAATGCCATTAATGCTTCAAGGGCTAACGGAGCACCGAAAATATCACCCATAAAACGAGAGTATTCCGCCCAGTTCATACCGAAGTGGAATTCCTGAACAATACCCGTCACAACCCCCATAGCAAAGTTAATAAGGAATAATTTTCCCCAGAACTTTGCCATTTTTTTATATACTTCTTTACCGGTGGCCACATAGGTCCACTCTAAAATAGCTACGATCACTGTCATGCCTATCGTAAAAGGCACGAATAACCAGTGATAAATAGATGTTAGCGCAAATTGTAATCGAGCTAAATCTACAGCCTCAAACATCTGTTTTCCTCCTTAGAATTAAATTCCTACCATCACTTGATGAGCTCATCGATTTCAAGACTTGCATCATTGCACTTGTGAAAGTGGTCGTAATTCTTGCAATATAGCCGCCTCTCGCTCAGCCAACTGGTAAAAATTAACCCCTTCTAACTGATCTATTAGTTGATGTTGAATGATTCCCATCGCTTCATTAATAGCACAACGTCCCTTACAAGACTTTGAACATGAACCCATATCATATAAACATTGTTGTAAATACGCATCCCCTTCTACCGCTCTAATCACATCGAGCAATGAAATATTTTTAGGTTCACGATTAAGTGCAAACCCGCCATCCACACCGCGGAAGGATCTCATAATCCCTGCTGCAATAAGACTACGCATAATTTTGAGCAAAAACCGTTCAGGAATTAACTCCCTCTCGGCCAACACAGCACCTGTTACCTTTTCTCCAGGAGATAACAAAGACATATGTAAAACCATACGAAATGCATAATCCGTGGCCTGATTTAACTTCATATAATCTCCTTTCTTATACACACGGACTTACGTATTACTAAGACTAGTATAAATGAAAGAAAACAATACTGCAATGGTATTGTTTTCTTTTTTCATGATTAACTCATCGTTTATTTAGTTATTTCTCTCACCAAATGAGCCATTTCAGGAATAATCAGTTTTCCCATAGCCAATGTAACTGCCCCTACGGATCCGGGTACAGAAAATATAAGAGTATGATTATTGACTCCCGCCTCTGCCCGAGACGCCATAGCCTTTGTACCGATATCTTCCGTATAGGATAGGAACCTGAAAATCTCACCAAATCCGGGAATATGCTTTTCATATAAACTGTTAGCGGCCTCAATCGTAACATCCCGTTTGGCAATACCTGTACCGCCTGTAGATATGATGACATCGATACTTTCATCATCACACCAGGGAATCATGGCATTGCGAATTTCATTATAGTCATCGATAACAATTCGCCGCGCCGCAACAATATGATTGGCATTTTCTAAAAATTCCTGTACCTTATTACCGCCCTTGTCGGTCTCCAATGTGCGTGTATCTGAAACAGTTAATACCGCAACACGTAACGGTCTTACTACAACTTCCTGAGACATAACTCCTCCTAGAATAATGGAACTAAAGAGGCCAGCTGAATCCACCCCTTGTCACGCAATGTATCGCGTAACCCCCATGTATATTGAATAAACGGCGCACAATGTAGGCGCAATAAAAATGATAAATAAGTCGTATCACCTTCAAATACCGCGAGTCTTGGCAACGCATATAAATTATCCCCCGGTTTTACCGTCCCCGGTTGAACCGTGAAAGCCATCTTATATCCCGATGTCTTTGTAACATGTTGAACAATACCATTATTAAATCCGCCCGGATACGCTAAATATCTTACCGGCTCGCCTAGTATGGCCTCTAACGTCGTTTTGCCTCCACCAATTTCATCTGGTAATTGAGTAAGATCCACATGTGTTAACACCTTGTGATGATTTGTGTGCCCTTGTACATCAAAACCGCCTGCCTCCATTTTATGTAGTTCATCGATGCTTAAAAATCGGTCTGTATTCACTGCATCACTGATCATAAATAGAGTCGCCTTCATATTATATTCTTTCAAAATGGGCAATACATTATTGTAATTATCGATATATCCATCATCAAAGGTAAGCACAATCGGCTTATCCGGTAAGGCCCTGCCCTTCTCTACATAATCATAAAGCTCATCCAAAGTTATCGTGTGATATCCATGATCATGGAGATACGCCATTTGACGATGAAATTCATCTACTTTCACAGTCAGCGACGACTGTTTCTCATCATTCACCTGATGATAATTAAGAACCGGCACGCCATAAATTTTATAATCGGTTGATATGCCCCACATGATACCGATTGCCGCGGCTAATAAAGCAATAACAATGAAACAGGCGAATACTATATTCTTAATACATCCTATGCCATACTTATACATAGTTTTTATCACTCCCATCATTTAGATACGTATCGAGAATACCATACTTTAACCTGTTTTTTCAATAAGAATCCTTATGAATTAAGAGGTATACACAAAAAAAGACACACTACTTTTCGCTTG